>CASDQQ010000045.1 GCA_949282945.1 uncultured Eubacteriales bacterium | reverse complement strand
TCTATAACACTCTCTTCGAGCACCGGTATACGATGCTCTATTTGTCATGCGATTTTCAAGGTACAATTATATCTGAAATACGTTTCCGCAATTCATTCGTAAGATCTCCATTTTAGACTTGACTTTTAATAGTTAGTCTTTTTATGGATTATTATTTATTACATTGGATAAATTTATTCAAGGTACTGATTTTTCGTCGTATTGCATTTGAAAAACAATATTGTATAATATTACAAAAGAAATATTTATTTAGAAAGAAGACTTTTTAATGCTTGAAAAGATAAAATACTTTAAAGATAAGCCGATTCTTACTGAAATTATCGAATTGCTCATACTTTGTATAATAACGGTAATCATCGGAAAACTTTTAACTGTATATATAGTCCTTACAGGCTTCGTTCCCACCGGATCAATGGAAAACATGATAATGACAAACGACCGCATATTAGCTAACAGGACCGCTTATTGGAATTCCGAACCCGAACGCGGAGATATAGTGGTCTTTTATGCACCCGATGAAAAAGCCAATGGAGAAATAAAATACTATGTAAAGCGTATCATAGGGCTTCCCGGTGAAACCGTTTCGGTTAAGGACGGAAGCGTTTATATAGACGGAAATATTTTAAATGAGCCTTATCTTGAAGTTTCTACAAATGAAGGACGTGAATATGTAGTCCCTGAGGGCTGCTATTTTATGATGGGAGACAATAGAAATTCATCATATGACAGCCGTTTTTGGAACAATAAATTCGTTCCAAAAGAAGACATTTGTGGAAAGGTTTTTTTAAAATATTCTCTGAAAATAGATGATTTGCACGCCGAGATCATCCATTCATACAATGAATACGGCGTCTGAACAATTTTGCTTATTCTGAAAGGAAGAATGTTATGGTAAATAAGATAAAATATTTTAAAGATAAACCTGTACTTGCTGAGATAATAGATTTGATAATCATATGTATCATAGCTCTGATGATAGGAAAGCTTCTCATAACTTATATAATATTGACAGGATACGTCCCCTCCGGCTCAATGGAGACTACCATAATGACAGGCGACAGGATACTCGCTGACCGGATGGCCTATTGGAACGCAGAACCTGAACGCGGCGACATAGTAGTTTTTTACGCGCCTGACAAAAAAGCCGCCGGTATAACGGAATACTATGTAAAACGAGTCATAGGGCTTCCCGGAGAGACAATTTTGATCAAGGACGGAAACGTTTACATCGACGGTATGCGTTTAGAGGAACCTTACCTTCGGGACGGAGCCACCAATGACGGCGACAGTGAAGAATACACCGTCCCGGAAGGCTGCTATTTTATGATGGGAGACAACCGTTACGGTTCTGAAGACAGCCGGTTTTGGGATCATAAATTTGTACCCAAAGAAGATATCTGCGGAAAAGTATTTTTGAAATTTTCTCTGCGACTTAATAATTTTCACTTTAAGATAATCAAATCCTATGATGATTATAGTATTTAAAAGTTAACTCCGATATTGTTGGCTATTTATTTCAAAATCTGCGTACGCCGCTTTAAAATCAGAATAACGTAAGTTGGTCTGTTTCTGTCAAACCTTCAAGGCATCCCAATTTCTTTAAAAGATCTACAATGGTCTTGCTCACCTTAGTCCTGTTTCTGAAATCCTCCACCGACATAAAAGGCGCGATATCTCTCTCCGCAGCTATTTTTTCAGCGGCGGCGGTTCCAAGTCCCTGCAGCGCGTTAAACGGAGGCCGCAGCCTGCCATCTTCAATAATAAATTTTTTAGCGTCGGATTTATAAAGATCCACCGGCAAAAATTCTATCCCCCTTGCATACATCTCGTTCGCGACTTCCAGTATTTTATAAAGACCTTCTTCCTTTGCAGTAGCGTCATTTCCCTTTTCTTTTATCATAGACATAGTATGTTTAAGCCGGTCAACTCCCATAGCGCAGGTCTCTACATCAAACTCATCGGCTCTTACAGTAAAAAATGTAGCATAAAAAGCCTCAGGGTAATAAACCTTGAACCATGCTATCCTGAAAGCCATCATAACATACGCAGCCGCGTGAGCTTTAGGAAACATGTATTTTATCTTCATACATGATTCGATATACCAGTCAGGTACATTATGTTCCTTCATCATTTCAATATTTTCCTGCGTAAGGCCTTTTCCTTTTCTCACGCTTTCCATTATTTTGAAGGAAATTTTAGGCTCAAGTCCTTTATGTATCAAATAGATCATAATATCATCACGGCAGCATATAGCCTCAGAAAGGGTGCATTTTCCCTGCCTTATAAGCTCCTGGGCATTATTGAGCCACACATCCGTTCCATGAGAAAGCCCTGATATCCTTATAAGTTCTGAAAATTCCTTAGGCATCGTATCTACGAGCATCTGCCTTACAAATGCCGTGCCAAATTCAGGAATCGCGAATGTTCCTACTTTGCTGTCTATATCCTCAGGAGAAACTCCCAATGCTTCCGTAGAGCTGAAAAGAGACATAGTTTTCTCTTCCCCTATAACGATACTTTTCGCGTCCACTCCGGTTATATCCTCAAGCATCCTGATGACCGTAGGATCATCATGTCCTAAAATATCGAGCTTTAATATACTGTCGTGCAAAAAATGATAATCAAAGTGCGTTGTGATTATATCGCTGTCAGGATCATCCGCCGGGTGCTGAATAGGAGAAAAATCATAAATATCTTTTGTTTTAGGGACTATCATTATTCCCCCGGGATGCTGTCCCGTAGTCCTTCTTACTCCGGTACAGCCGTTAGTTATCCTGTTGATCTCCGCGGAACGCAGATTTACGCCTTTATTTTCATAATATTTTTTCACAAATCCGTACGCCGTTTTATCAGCTACAGTAGCTATAGTTCCCGCTCTGAACACATATCCTTCACCGAAGAGCTCCTCCGTATACTTATGGGCTCTGCCCTGATAATCTCCTGAAAAATTCAGGTCTATATCCGGGGCCTTATCTCCGTCAAATCCTAAAAACGTTTCAAAAGGAATATCATACCCATCCTTTTTCATGGGTTCTCCGCAGTCGGGGCAATTCTTATCAGGCATATCAAATCCACAGTCATATGAACCGTCTGTTATAAACTCCGAATGCTTACAGTGCGTACATATATAATGTGCCGGAAGGGAATTAACTTCGGTTATTCCCGCCATATTAGCTACAAAAGAAGAACCTACCGATCCCCTGGATCCAACCAGATATCCGTCGGAATTGCTCTTTGAAACAAGTTTCTGAGCAATCATGTACATAACGGCAAACCCATTTTTGATAATTGAATTAAGTTCTTTTTCAAGCCTCTTTTCTACTAAGGGAGGAAGATTTTCACCATATATTTCTTTAGCTTTTTTTATAGACATATTTCTCAGATCTTCTTCGGCATTGTCCAAAGAAGGCGGAAATGTACCGTCTGGTATAGGCTGTATAACATCTATCATTTCCGCGATTTTATTTGTATTCGTCACGACAACTTCATAAGCCTTGTTCTCGCCCAGATACTGAAATTCTTTAAGCATATCCTCCGTGTTCCTGAAGTAGAGCGGAGCCTGATAATCCGCGTCTGAATAGCCCTGGCCCGCCATAAGTATCCTTCTGTATACTTCATCTCTGGGCTTTAAAAAATGTACGTCGCAGGTGGCTACACACAGCTTTCCCAGGCTGTCCGCAAGCCTGGTTATCCTTCTGTTTATATCTTCTAATTCGCTGTCATCTTTTACCATGCCGTTTCTTACCATAAAACGGTTGTTTCCTATGGGCTGTATTTCAAAATAGTCGTAAAACTCACATAGCTCCATAAGATTTGGACTGTTGTTCATTACCGCCTTATATATTTCTCCGGCTTCGCAGGCGCTGCCTATTATAAGCCCCTCACGGTACTTATTTATAAGCTTTTTAGGCATTCTTGGCCGTTTATAAAAATAATTAAGATAAGACTCTGATATAAGCTTGTACAAATTTTTCAGTCCGGTAAAATTTTTTACCAAAATAATACAATGATAAGAAGGGACAGCCTTATAATCAAAGTCCTCCAGGTTATCAACAGAATCGTCGTTAACAAGATAACACTCTACCCCGTATATTATTTTTATATCTAATTTCCCGGATTTAACCGTCTTATATGCCTCAGGATAAGCCTGTACCACTCCGTGGTCCGTAATTGCAACAGCCGGGTGACCCCAGTCGGCGGCCTGTTTTATCAGATCACTTACATCTGAAACCGCGTCCATATTGCTCATTTTTGTATGTAAATGCAGCTCCACTCTTTTCTCAACAGCATTGTCCTGTTCCTTCGGCGGCTTGTATTCAATAATGCACTGTGCTTTTATACTTACTTCTCTTATAAAACTGTCATATTGGGCCTCACCGTAAATCCTCACCCATTTTCCGGGTTTTATCTGTTTCTTGCAGTATTCCTCGTCTTCTGCGCTAGCAAAAAATTTAACTGTTATGGAATTAGTGTAGTCAGTAATCTCAAAAGATACTAAAAGTCCCCCGTCTTTTATAGCCCGGGAATCATAGCTGAAAATCTTCCCCGTCACAGCTATCTTTCCCGAATTGTCATTAACATCGTTAAGTTCTGTTATCTCACCTATAAAATCCTTTCCCATTATAATAGCGTCGCCGTTTTCCGTAATTTCTGCGCTTCTGCTTTCCTCTATACTGCGTCTTTTTCTTGGAGCCCCTTTTTTAACATATACAGGCTCTGCTCCCACAACTATCTTTCCTGACTTTGCCCCTTTACTAAGTATTTCCGAAACTTCCCTGATCTCAGGTTCCTTATGTACCGACGCCGTATATTCCGCCGCCCTGTTTTCCATTTCCTCGTCTACATGGCAACGTATTTCCTCTTTTATCCTGTTCTTTTCCTTTATTTCCTCGTCGGTCATAAATTTTCTGGTAAGGACAAGTCCATAATTATTTCCAAGCATATTTGTCAAATAATTTCTAAGAGCCTCAAAGCAGCCGTATCTCTTAACCATATCAATACAGTTTTCCGGCATATATACTTTTAAAACGTTATTTTCCCATTCAAACCCCGTTTCCTTTAAAACTCCTATCATCGAAGGATTCTTATATATAAGAAAATTTTTGATATGCTCAAAATCCTTTCCCAAAATATGATCTTTATCGGCTGATCCACTATGATTCACATATATTTCAATAGAACTAAAATCATAAAGCTTTTTCAATATATCTTCAGCTAAAACAACATCGCCAAGGGAACACTCACTTTCTGTTTCCATAAACACACGTACGGAACGTTTGTCTTTATTTACCGATATCTGCCTGATCACACATGACATTATTCCGGAATCTTCCGGTATCCTGTCAGCAGCTTCTCTGAAAATATCCAATATTCCTTTATTTACATTTACACCTACAGCCATAACTCTTTACTAAAAACAATCCCCTTAAAAATCTTTAAGAGGATTATATCATCAATAAAATATTTAAAACATTTCAATTTAGTTACATCATTTCAATTTCTTTCATAAGTATGTCCAGAGCATTTTCATCCGCAGGAATCTTTCCCGTGACAACGCCCTTTTTGAACAAAAGAAATTCTCCGTTCCCTCCGGCTATGCCTATATCGGCTTCTTTAGCCTCTCCCGGTCCGTTCACCGCGCATCCCATTACCGCGACTTTAATATGCTTATCAATCCCTGAAATCCTTTTTTCCAGTTCGGACGCAAGCTCTATGACATTTACTCTGCACCTTCCGCATGTAGGACAGGATATAAGATTGATTCCCTCGTTCAAAAGGCCTAAAGCCATAAGTATTTTTCTTCCGGCCACGATTTCATTGACCGGATCGCTTGTAAGAGATACCCTTATAGTATCTCCTATGCCTTCGCAAAGCAGCGCTCCTATGCCTATGGCAGATTTGACAGTTCCGGAATAAAGAGTCCCCGCCTCGGTTACCCCAATATGGAGCGGATAATCATATGTATCAGAAAAAAGCCTGTAGGCTTCTATGGTTTTAACTACGTCCGAAGATTTTAAAGATACTACAATATCTTCAAAATTCTCATCAAGCAGCATATCTATATGTCGTTTTGAGCTTTCCACCATAGCCTCGGCGCAAGGAACCTCATATTTCTCCAAAATATCTTTTTCAAGAGACCCGCAGTTTATACCGATCCTGATTGGTATATTGTGCTCTTTGGCAGCCTTTGCCACAGCGCTTACTCTTTCTTTTGAACCTATATTTCCGGGATTTATCCTTACTTTGCTTACGCCGCCCCTAATACATTCAATAGCTAATCTATAGTCAAAATGAATATCTGCCACTATCGGGACAGATGTTCTTTTTACAATATCTTTTACCGCTCTGGCAGCCTCCATATCAGGCACAGCAAGCCTTACTATATCCGCCCCAGCCTCTTTAAGCATATCTATTTGTCTGCATGTAGCCGCGACATCCCTGGTATCCGTACATGTCATAGACTGTACGGTCACCGGAAACTCCCCTCCTATCGCCACACCGCCTACATAAACAGTTCTGGTCAATTTTCTTTTAATCATACTCAAGCCGCCTAATTAAATAATTTTATTATATCCTTAACAAATATCAATATTGAAAGCACTATCAATATCGCAAAGCCTATAAATGAAACGATCCCTTCGTGTTCTGGCTTTATTCTTTTTCCTCTGATCCCCTCTATGATCGCAAATACGAGTCTTCCACCGTCAAGAGCCGGAAATGGAAGTATATTAAATACGCCCAAATTTATACTTATCAGTATCGCGAGTATTACATACATTATAAGACCTGATCTAAAACTGCTCGCATTTGATACAGTGTCATTCACTATGCCCACCATGCCTACAGGTCCTGTCACGTCATCGGCAGACGCCGTGCCGTCTATGATCCATACAAGAGATTTTACAGTAACTTTTATCATGGAAAAAGAAAAATCAACTGAATCTTTAAGTACAGTAAATCCCCCGTAATCCTTCTGGTCATTTGTCATAGATACCAGACCGACGCCCATAAGCTGACCGTCAGGCACATTAACTTCCACAATATTCCCATCTGGATTTAAAACCGTATATGTTATATCTCCTGATACTTTTCCTCTATAATAATTAAAAGACGCATAGCTCTCCACTTTATATTCATTTATCCCTATTATCCTTCCGCCTTGTTCAACCCCCGCATTTGCCGCTATTCCGTCTGATTCGACCGATGCTACATATACACATGTCTCTATGTCCGGGTCAGAAGAATAAATTTTCGTTCTTATTCCCGCGCTAGTAAGATCCGGAGCAGTTACTTCTATCTTTGTTCCATCTGATTTCTTTATAGTATAAACAAAATCCTCTTCAGATTTATACATCGTCTCGTAAGTGCCAAGTTCCATATTACTTGTAACGCCAGATCCATTTAAAGCTACTATTTTATCACCGGCCTGAACTCCCAGTTCCGCTGCAGTCGAACCAGGTACCACTTCTCCTACAGAAAGAGAAGAATAACCCGTAGAAAAAAATAATATCACAGAAAGTACCAAGGCCAAAATTATATTCATCGCCGGACCCGCTATAAGGACTAAAGCTTTTTTATACCAAGGTTTATTTGAATAGGCCCTGTCATCGTCAGATGTGGTCTCTTCTCCTTCCATAGAACAGAACCCTCCAAGAGGAATGCATCTTATCGAATATGTTGTCTCTCCTTTTTTAAATGAAAATATTTTCGGACCCATAAACAGCGCAAATTCCAAAACCCTTATTCCCATTGCTTTAGCCATTATAAAATGGCCGAATTCGTGTACCAAAACCAATATGCTCAATAACAAAACAGTGAGTAATATACCTACCATCTAAATACCTCCGACTTTATCGTAGACAAATCTTCTTGACGCCATGTCAGCGTTATCTACATCATCAATATCATACACAGTTTTATTTAACATTATGTGAACATTCATAGCTTCTTCTATTAATTCAGCAATTTGCAGAAATCCTATTTTACCTTTTAAAAACAGCTCCACACACGCTTCATTAGCTCCGTTCATAGCCGCCGGGACAGTTCCTCCTAATTTCATTGCCTCAAAAGCAAGGGCAAGACATCTGAAAGTTTCAGTATCCGGCCGTTCAAAAGTAAGAGGTCCGCATTCAAAAAGATCTAAAACGGAAAAAGAATGATGCGTCCTCTGCGGCCACGTCAGTGAAAGAGAGATAGGCAGCCTCATATCGGGAGTACCCATCTGAGCCATTATCGATCCGTCCTTAAACTCTACCATAGAATGAATTATACTTTGAGGGTGTACTACCGGAACAATCTTTTCCGGGGATATACCAAAAAGCCATGAAGCCTCTATTACTTCAAGTCCTTTATTCATGAGAGTCGCGGAATCTACTGTTATCTTAGCTCCCATGCTCCATGTGGGATGCTTCAGTGCGTCAGCGGCTTTTACGTTTATAAGGTCTTCCTTTTTCTTACCTCTGAAGGGTCCTCCGGAAGCGGTAAGCAATATTCTCTTTATATCCTCCCTGCGGTTTCCGCAAATACATTGAAAGATGGCTGAATGCTCGCTGTCAATGGGAAAAATATTCACCCCTTCATTTTCCGCAAGTTTCATCACATATTCTCCCGCCGTAACGAGAGTCTCTTTATTTGCCAAAGCTATATTTTTCTTTTTCCTGATTGCCCTGACAACCGGCTTTAAACCCGCTATACCTACTATAGCCGCCACGCAGGTATCAGTTCCTTCAGCTTCAGCACACGCAAAAACGCCGCTTTCTCCGCCAAGTATCTCACATTTTATACCTGCGGATCTTATTCGTTTTGAAAGCTCAAAAGCAGAATTTTTATCATACATGGCGCAGAGCTCCGGCTTAAATTCTTTAATTTGGCTTTCAATTTTATCCACGTCCCTGTATGCAGCCAACGCCTTTACCTGAATTCCGCTTTCTCTTGCCACATCAAGAGTTTGAACTCCTATAGAACCGGTAGAACCTAAAACAGAGATTTTTTTATCTGAACCCATATTATTTCTCCAAAATAAATATAGCCGTGTTCAGGAAAAAATATACCGTCGGAGCCACGAAAAATAAGCTGTCAAATCTATCTAGCACTCCTCCGTGTCCCGGAAAAATATTTCCATAATCTTTTATTCCATAATATCTTTTAACCATAGACGCGGCCAAATCCCCAATCTGTGAAAGTATTCCGCAGATAATTCCAAGTATGATATAAGCATATATAGAAATATCTGAAAATATTTCAACATATCTGCTAAGGACAAAATATCCGTAAATAGTTATTACTAAAGTCACGCCGAGCATCCCGCCTATACTTCCCTCCACCGACTTTTTAGGACTTATTTCCGGGCACAGCTTATGTTTTCCAAAAGTTATACCCGCCAGATACGCAAAAATATCCGTAGTCCATGCTCCGAGAAGGCATAAAAGCAATATATATGCGCTTTCCGCTTTACCGTCTCCTATTCTGTATATACCTAATATACTATAAAATAAATTCGCGACCACCGCTCCTGAAACTATAGTAATGACGGCGTCCACCATACTGTACTTTTTGTATGAAACGATGCATACTAAAAACACAATGGCGGCGATAACATAAACTGCTATTCCCATACACTGTATATCTTTATTAAAAGTATAGGCTAATATGGGAAAGGCAAAAAGTAAAGACGCCCAGGAAAGAGGACAGTTCCCATGTTTTTTAGAAGCTCTGTAAAGCTCGTTTATACCTATCACAGTAAAAAGAGAGACAGCAATTCCCAACGGAATCTCTCCAAAAAATAACACTATCACTAGAAGCGCTACCAATACTATAGTTGTTAGGAGCCTTATAAACATATTTCCTTAAATTCCTCCGAATCTTATTTTTCTTTCCTGATAGCTTACCAGGGCTTTTTTCAATTCTTTTTCGTCAAAATCCGGCCAAAGCACGTCCGTAAAATAAAGTTCTGTATAAGCCATTTGATATAAGAGAAAATTACTTATCCTCTCTTCCATGCTCGTTCTTATAAGCAGATCGGGATCCGGATATCCGGCCGTATACAGATGAGAGGACACGGTACTCTCGTTGATTTCGTCGATGGGAAGGTCGCCTGAAACAGCTTTTAAAGCTATATTTTTTACAGCGTTTGCTATTTCCATCCTGCCGCCGTAATTTATAGCCAAAAATAATATTATGCCGTCATTCACGGAAGTAAGCTTTTCTACTCTTTCTATTTGTCTTTGTATTTCTTCCGACAGCCCGGTACGATCTCCTATAACCTTTATTACTACATTATCGCCGGCGATTTCTTTTTCGGCGTTTTTAAGAAAATTAAGCATAAGGTTCATAAGCGCCGATACCTCTTTTTCATCTCTGGACCAGTTTTCTGTAGAAAAGGCATAGAAAGTAATATATTTTATTCCGTAACGATAAGCCTCTTTAACTATTTTCTTAAAAGTATAAGCTCCTTCTTTATGGCCTATCTCTTTAGGAAGATTATGCAATTTTGCCCACCTTCTGTTGCCATCGGGAATGATGGCAATATGTGTGGGCAAATTAACCAGTTCTGTAGTTATTTTTTTGCCTTTTTCAGGCTTTTTCTTAAACACTTTTAATTAAATCTCCATGATTTCTTTTTCTTTTTCCGCAACAAGTTTATCTATTTCAGCCACTTTTTTATCGGTTATATTTTGAAGCTCCTTTTCAGCATCCTTCAAATCATCCTCAGTAAGCTTTCCGTCTTTTTTCTGGTTTTTAAAAGACTCTATAGCGTCTCTCCTTATAGACCTTATGGCTATTTTAGACTCTTCCCCATATTTCCTGACCGTTTTAGTAAGTTCTCTTCTCCTGTCTTCTGTAAGCGGAGGAAATGTAAGTCTTATCACCTTTCCGTCATTGTTGGGATTTATACCTATGTCCGACTTTTGGATAGCTTTTTCCACTTCTTTTAATACTCCTGCATCCCATGCCTGAAAAACTATCGTCCTTGCTTCCGGCACAGAAACGCTTCCAACCTGCGTTATAGGAGTCTGGACTCCGTAATAGTCTATCGTAAGCTTATTTAAAATAGCCGGATTAGCTCTTCCCGCGCGCAGAGTTCCCAATTCGTCGCTCAAAACGGAAATGGTCTTGGTCATTTTTTCGATATAACTACTGTACATTGATTTATCAACCATACAAATACCTCCTTATTATTAATTTAAACCGTAAAATCAATTTTATATATTTTACCATATTTTAATTTATCTAACAATAGTTCCTATTTTTTCTCCCTGAATAACTTTAACTATATTTTCCGGTTGATTTACTCCAAATACAAGTATGGGAATATGATTATCCTTGCAAAGCGACGTAGCGGTCGAATCCATGACTCCAAGCTCCTTATTTAGAACGTCAAAATAAGTAAGCTCGTCAAACTTTTTAGCTTCGGGATTTTTATTCGGATCGCTGTCGTAAACTCCGTCTACATTTTTTGCAAGAAGGATTACTTCTGCTCCGACTTCCGCCGCTCTGAGAGCCGCCGTAGTATCCGTAGAGAAAAATGGATTCCCGGTTCCGCACGCGAATATAACTATCCTTCCTTTTTCCAGATGTCTCGCAGCCTTTCTCTTTATATAAGGCTCCGCTATCTGTCTCATTTCAATAGCAGTCTGAACTCTGGTAGGTACTCCCTGTCTCTCCAAAGCGTCTTGCAATGCCAAAGCATTTATTACTGTAGCGAGCATACCCATATGGTCTGCGGTAGACCTGTCCATTCCCACTCCGGACCTTCCTCTCCAGAAATTTCCTCCGCCTACCACTATGGCTACCTCAACGCCCATTTCAAAAACTTCTTTTATCTTTGCACATACTCCGTCTATGGTGGCCCCGTCTATACCCGTTTTAAGACTTCCTGCCAACGCCTCCCCGCTTAATTTAATAAGAACTCTTTTGTATTTCGCACTGTTTTTGCTCTCCGGCATATCAAGACACTCCTTTTGATCATTTTATAAAAAAAGGGAACTTTAAAAGTTCCCTAATAATTTTTAAAAACTACTTAATCTGCTTGGCTACTTCCTCGGCAAAATTCTCTTCCTTCTTAGCGATACCTTCGCCTCTTTCAAATCTGGCGAATCTTTTTATTGAAACCGAAGCTCCCATAGCTTTCGCTACGCTCTCGAGATATTTTTTAACGCTCATGTCAGGATCGATTATATAAGCCTGATCTACCAGGCAAATCTCTTTCATATATTTTTCAATACGTCCGTCAACCATTTTATCAACGATCTTTTCAGGTTTTCCCTCCGCCAGAGCAGCGGCTCTCTGGATTTCTCTCTCTTTTGCTATAAAATCTGCGGAAATTTCGCTTCTGTCAGTAAACTGCGGATTAGAAGCAGCAACCTGCATTGCAAGATTTTTCAATGCGTGTTTAAACTCTTCATTAGTAACATCACCGTCGCAATTGAGTTCGATCATAACTCCTATCTTTCCGCCGGCGTGGATATAAGACTCTATAGCTCCCGCCTCAGGTTTATTAAATATAACAAAACGTCTTACAGTAAGATTCTCTCCCAATTTTGCAATAGTCTGTTTAACATAATCATTAACATCAGTATCTCCGTTAAGGCATTTCTCCGCAAGCAAAGCTTCTACGCTAGCAGGCTTTGTAGTAGCTATATGAACAAGGATATCCTTTACAAAATCCTGGAAAACGTCGCTTTTTGCCGCAAAATCCGTCTCACTGTTTATCTCGGCAAGAACATAAGTCCCGTCGTTATGCTCGTAAGCGGCCACAAGTCCTTCAGCGGCAATTCTCCCCGCCTTTTTCTCAGCCTTCGCGAGTCCTCTCTCTCTTAAATAATCAATTGCCTTTTCTATATTTCCGTCAGTTTCAGTAAGAGCCTTCTTGCACTCCATCATTCCGCATCCGGTCATATCACGTAATTCTTTAACCATACTGGCTGTAATAGTCATAATACATTCCTCCGTCAAAATATATAAAAGTAAGCTTTTGTTCTTATTCTTCAGCCGCAACTTCCGGTTCTGCCACAGCTTCTTCAGATATAGCCTCTTCCATGCTTTCTTCTGCTGTTTCTTCAGAGGTTTCTTCGGATACCGGAGCTTCAGCATAGGATTCGCCCTGTCTCGCCTCAATTATAGCATCAGCAATCTTCTCGGCAATAAGCTTAACCGCCCTTATAGCGTCGTCATTACCGGGGATAACATAATCTACTTCGTCAGGATCGCAGTTAGTATCAACTATGGCGACAACAGGAATCCCCAGTCTCTTGGCTTCCATTATAGCGTTCTTTTCTTTTCTCGGATCAACTACGAACATTGCTCCCGGGAGCTCAGTCATGGTCTTTATCCCGCCCAGATTCTTTTCAAGCTTTTCCATCTCTCCTCTGAGCTTTATAACTTCTTTTTTAGGAAGTACTTCAAATATTCCGTCCTCTTCCATCTTTTCCAACTGCTTAAGTCTCGCTATTCTCTTTTGAATAGTCTTAAAGTTGGTAAGCATTCCTCCGAGCCATCTTGAATTTACATAATACTGTTCTGCTCTGATAGCTTCTTCAGCCATGGACTCCTGAGCCTGTTTCTTTGTCCCTACGAACAAAACGCCCTTTCCGCTTTCTGCAACTTCTTTTATAAAGAAATATGCCTCGTCCATTTTCTTAACGGTCTTCTGAAGATCTATGATATAGATACCGTTTCTTTCAGTGAAGATGTATTCAGCCATCTTAGGGTTCCATCTTCTTGTCTGGTGTCCAAAATGCACACCTGCTTCTAGCAATTGTTTCATTGAAATTACTGCCATTTTTTAATCCTCCTAAAATTTGTTTTTATTGTCCCTCCGCACCGTTCTTCTTTCAAACGGGACCCGAATGGGCAACGCCGCCGAAATCCCGGCACGTGCGTTCTGAACCGGCAGGTATTATACCACATAAAAAAGTTTTATGCAAATATTTTGTTATTATTTATCAATGGATTGTTAAGTGAAAAAGTAAATGCAACCAAACAGTTGCGTTTACAATTTCCAAACCGAAAAATTTAATGTATATCTCCATTATGTCTAATCGGTACAAGCATCCGCCTTTTGTCTGCAACGGATGTTCTAAGAAAACCCCGATGTCCTTTGAGCAAATGGATCTACGGCGCCAAAGAAGCACAGGCAGCTTATGAGCATCAACGTTCAGAATCCAGACAAGGGATTGCATTAACAGAACGAGAATTGGTTCAATTAGATCAACTCATCAGTCCTCTTTTGAAAAATGGACAATCGGTCAGGCATATCTGTAGGACCAACAGTGCGGAA
>CASDQQ010000044.1 GCA_949282945.1 uncultured Eubacteriales bacterium | reverse complement strand
ATGTCCAAATATGAAGAAAACTACGCTAGAAAGTGTTTACAGATCGTTAAGGGATAACATATATGAGATTTATCTCGACGAGGAAATAATAAAGAAGGCAAAAGGATGTCTTGAAAAAATGTTGGAGTTAAGTTGATTTTTAGCAGAGGTGATTTTATGGGTTTAAACAGCAGATATTTGTTAGATTTTAACACCGATAACATGTACGGTGAATATTACGACGTTATAATTATAGGAAGCGGTATAGCGGGAGTATATACGGCGCTTGAAATAGACAGTAAATACAGCGTCGCAATTTTGACAAAGGATACTATAGACATAAGTAATTCAGTACTTGCGCAGGGAGGGATCGCAGTTTCATTAGGTAAAGAGGACTCTCCTGAAAGTCACCTTAAAGATACTCTTTATGCGGGGGCGGGACTTTGCAATGAAGAAAGCGTAAGGGTCCTTGTGAATAACGCGGCGGATAACATTAAAAGAGTATGCAGCTACGGCGTACAGTTTGACCGGGTAAGCGATAAGGAGTTGGCTCTTACAAGAGAAGCGGCTCACAGCAAAAACAGAATAATACATGCCGGCGACTCTACGGGAAAGGAAGTACTGGACAAGCTTATAGTAGAAGTTAATAAGAAAATAAATGTATATATAAAAGAAAGAACATGGGTAGTTGATTTACTTACGGAGGGAAACACGGCAAAAGGGCTTATAGTTTATGACGAAGATTCCCGTGAATATAAGGTTTACTACAGTAACGTTA
Source organism: uncultured Eubacteriales bacterium (assembly GCA_949282945.1). GTDB lineage: Bacteria > Bacillota > Clostridia > UBA1212 > CASDQQ01 > CASDQQ01. Next base: position 21,942 of record CASDQQ010000044.1, on the reverse strand, counting down.
TAATATGCGCGTCCGGCGGGTACGGCCATCTTTACAGAGATACTACAAATCCTGCTGTATCTACGGGAGATGGAGCTGCTATGGCCTATAGAGCCGGAGCCTGCCTTATGGATCTGGAATTTGTGCAGTTTCATCCAACCGTACTCTACCATCCGGAGAATAAGAATTTCCTTATTTCAGAGGCGGTAAGAGGAGAGGGCGCCAGGCTTTTAAATGACAAGGGCGAAAGGTTTATGGAAAATTATCATGAACTTAAAGAGCTTGCCCCAAGAGACGTAGTATCAAGGGCTATTTTTAAAGAGATGCAGAAGAACAATATAAGAAATGTTTATCTGGATATAACTTTTAAAGACAGAGACTGGTTAGAAAAGAGATTCCCCATGATATTCAGAACGTGCATGAGCTACGGCATAGATATGTCAAAAGATTACATTCCGGTAGCGCCTTCTCAGCATTACTGCATGGGCGGTATCAAAACTGACATATACGGAAGAACTACTATAAAAGGTTTTTACGTGTGCGGAGAGTCTGCATGCAATGGCATACATGGAGCCAACCGGCTTGCCAGCAACTCACTTTTGGAAGGACTGGTATTTGGAAAAAGGATCAGCCAGGAAGTGGATGAGGTGATAAATGAGACCGGAGGCAAGGAAAAGTTTGTACGTCCGAGTATCAAATCCGAAGAACCGGACAGAATTGTAAGGCCAAACATAAAGTTTAACAGAGCGCAGGCCAAAGAAGACATAAGAACCATTATGACAGAAAATGTAGGTATTATAAGAGACAGAAAGGGTTTGTCCGAGGCAAGAGCAAAAATAGCAAAATATGAAAAGATCGTAGAAAATATGTTAAATGACAGTATTGAGGATGTGGAGCTTCAAAATACAGTACTTCTTGCAAAATTAATAACAGAATCGGCAATTGAACGCGAGGAGAGCAGAGGCGCCCATTACCGTACGGATTTTCCCGAAACGGATGATGAAGAATGGAAAAGGAATATTATCAAAAGAAAATAAGGAGCGCGAATATGCTTGAACAAAGAATAATTGACGAGATTATACTAAATTCATTAAAAGAAGATATGCCTATGGGGGATATAACTACCGATAATATAATAGACCCTCTTGAGACATCAAAGGCAAGGTTTATAGCAAAAGAGGACGGAATAGTAGCATGTATGGAAGTGTCTAAAAGAGTTTTTACTCTTTTGGATCCTGATACAAAATTTTATAAAGAAGTTCAGGATGGAACAAAAGTATGTAAAGGAGACGTAATACTTGAATTTGAAGGGAATACAAGAGCTCTTTTAAAAGGAGAGCGAACCTCTCTTAATATAATACAGCGAATGAGCGGAGTAGCTACGCGTACAAATACTTTTTGCCAGATTCTTAAAGGCGAGCGGGCCCAAATAGCAGATACCCGCAAGACTACGCCGGGATTAAGGTATCTTGAAAAATATGCGGTAAGAGTCGGAGGCGGACGAAACCACAGATACTGTCTTTCCGACGGCGTGCTTATAAAAGATAATCATATCAAAGCGGCCGGGGGAATATTGAACGCGGTAAGTAAAGTGAGAAAGAATATACCTCATACGATAAAAATAGAAGTTGAGACAGAAAATTTTGAAATGGTGCAGGACGCGTTAAAAGCCGGCGCGGATATAATAATGTTAGACAATATGTCTGTAGATCAAATGGCCGAGGCCGTAAAAATGATCGGCGGTAAGGCTCTGGTAGAGGCTTCAGGAGATATGAGCGAAGAGAAGGTACTGGCCGTAGCTAAAACAGGCGTAGATATTATATCTGTGGGAAAAATAACTCACTCTGTAAAATCAATGGACATAAGCATGAGATTTTTATGATTATAGAAAAAAATTATGATAGATATATAAGTTTTATAGTTGATTTCATTTCCTTATTGTGGTATTCTCATTATGTAATTTACTACATAATTTTTAAGGAGGAGATTTATCTATGAAAGGTAGGAAGATTATTGCTCTTGCGCTTACCGCCGCGGTTCTCGCTTCGGGAATAATTATGCAGGCAGTTTCTGTAAGCGCGGCGGGCGAAGGTCAGTCCATTGCCTATACCGAAAAAGCCAGTGACGCTGTGATCGCTGATTTTTCCGATATGACAAAGGTGACCGGAACATGGGACGATAGTAAGCCCCGTGTGTTTGACGGAAACAAATTGGTTATTTCCAATGACGTATCCGGAAATATCACTGGCCTGAAAGTAACAGGTGTTCAGCCTGGAACCTATAAAGTAGGATATTTTCTTGAAATTAAGGCCATTAAAGATTCCGACAATCCACCTGTTGATCAGGAGGGCATGCAGGACTGGAGATTCAGACTCAATCCTTATGGAGTGTATCTGAATATGCCTTACTATCCATGTAGTTGGGGCGGCACGGATTTTATCGGATTGTCGACAGTGGTTGGACAGAAGATAATCGCGGTCGTTGTTATCGAGGTTTTGGAAGAGGGCGATATAGAGTTGGTTTCATGGCCGAGATCCGGTTACATGGACGCTACTTTGGACAGGATAATATTCGCGGGCGCTGACCATAATTTTGGACCGGCTAACTATCCTGACTATACTATATTCCAGGAAGCCGTAGCTGATGAAGGCGACAGAATTGATGAAAAGAGACCTGCCGAGGATTCATGGACGCCGTCTGATCCTACTGCTGTAACAGATCCGGATGACGGAGACAACACTGGAAATACGGATAATGATGATAACAAAGATGATGAGAAGGACGACGAAAAAGACGAGCCTGTTAAGACCGGAGACGCAAGCGTAGTATTGGCGGTTCTTACAGCCGGCGCGGCGGTATTTGGCGGACTTAAGATGAGAAAAAGATAATTTTAAGCTTGGTCCTTATATGTTAAGATAAAATACACGTCACGAAAGCCAAAAACTTTCGTGATGTGTATTTTTTTATCAATCTAAAAAGTTGGCAGGATTATTTACTTCATATATGATTTTTTGAAAGGTATAAATTAAAAATAAAATTCATATCCATTTATTGAAAACAGGATGAAAAGAAATTATCTGTTTTCAATAAATTACTAAAGGATAGAGACGCCAATGAAAAAGACACTGATTTACATATTGACCATGTTTTTCTGCATACTTATGATACCTATGATTATCGTAAGCTTTGGAAACGATATACCCTATATGTTTGAAGCTGAAAAAAAGGATACCCAGGAACCTTCCGGCACGCCGCAGCTGTCAGATGATCGACCAAATCCGTCGAGTACAGGAATTTCAGTAACACCTGGTGTAAACGGAGAATATACCATAAAAGTATATGACCATAAAAAGAAAGAAGTTTTTGAAATTTCTCTTGAGGAGTATATACAGGGAGTTGTTCTTGCTGAAATGCCGGGCTACTTTGAAATGGAGGCCTTAAAAGCTCAAAGTGTTGCGGCGCGTACATTTACATATAAAAAAATGATTTCCGCCAATAAAGAAAAAGAACATGAGGGAGCCGATATATGTACAGACAGTAACCACTGTCAGGCTTACAGGGCTCCGGACCAAGTGGCGGACAGCACCCCTGACGCTAATGGAAATAATGCCATGACAGCTGAAGAAAAAATTAAAAGAGTGAAAAAAGCTGTGGAAGATACGGCCGGCATTATTGCAGTTTATAAGGGAGAACCTATAGAAGCTCTTTATCATTCCTGCAGCGGAGGTATGACTGAAAATATTGAAAATGTCTGGAGCGGGTCCCCTGTTCCTTATCTCAAAGCGGTCATAAGTAAGGGAGAAGAAGCGGCCGGTACAAAATATAAAAACAGGGAAACCATTTCTAAAAGTGAATTTATTTCCAAATTAAAGTCCGGATATGAAGAATTTGATTTAGATGGCAAGGATTTGTTCGACTGTATATCTGAAATTAAAAGGAGCGATTCAGGAAGAATATTAAGTATGAAAATAGGAAATATATCTCTCAGCGGGAAAGAACTGAGAGCATTGCTGGGACTTAACTCAGCAAATATAAGTTTTTCAGAAGAAAACCAAAATATAATAATTATTACGTACGGTTTCGGACATGGAGTGGGAATGAGTCAGTATGGAGCAGAAGCCAGGGCAAAGGACGGCATGAAATTTGAAGCGATATTAAAGTATTATTATAAAGGAATAGATTTGATAAAAATCAACTAATGTAAACTTTTCATAAACTCTGTAATTATTGATGAAAAAATATGTTAGAATATCTCTGTAATAAATTAAGTTTGGCAAGGAGGAGGGCTATGGCAAAGGGTAAAAACGGAATGAAAGTTATCGTGGCTATTATGCTTTGTATGAGCGCCGTGGTAGTATCCGTACAGGTAAGACAAATATTTTCTAAAGACCCGTCTGCTGACGGAGGAGATACATCGGCGGAAATAGAAAGCCAACTTGCCCAAGTCGTCGAGTACAACAATAATGCCAGAGCAGAGTTGGACAAGCTTACAAAGGAATATGACGCGAGAATAAAATCTTTAGGTGATAACCAGATTGAAACAAATATTAAAGATATATACTCAAAGCTTGATCAGGTAAATATAATAGCGGGATTAAGGGACGTAAGCGGAAGCGGCATTATTTTTTCAATAGACGATAAGAGCAAGGACGATGTAGGAATAAATGATGACCCGGTTTCCTCCATAGTCCACAGCTATCAGGTTTACCGTATAATAAATGAATTAAAAAAAGCCGGAGCTCAGGCTATTTCGGTAAATGGAGAAAGAATGCTTCCTGTTTCAGAAATATTTTGTTCAGGAGGTACTCTTAAAATAAACGGGAACATGTATGTTCCTCCCTATGTGATAAAAGCCATAGGAAATCCGAATGAACTTTATAGGGGAATAACGTCTTCGGAGATATACAGTGAAATTATGTATAGAAAACTTAACGTATCTCTTACAAAAGAAACAGAACTTGTTATATCTAAATACAACGGGAACATACAAACGGAAATAGACAGATTGACTGAACAGAAGAGCGGGGAGGACGGCAATGAACAATAATAAGAGGGAAATAAAAAAGAGCAGAGCCATGACAGTAGTCATTACTTTAATATGCGTAGTGGTCGGAACGGTCATGGCGGTACAATTTAAGACGGTTGCGGCGAATAAACAGAGCGCAGGAGAGCAAAGCAAAACCCTTGAAGAATTGAGGACTCAGCTTCTGCATGAAATAAACTCCAAGAATTTATTGGACGAAGAAATAAAAAGTCTTAATGATAAAATAAAAGTTTTGGAAGAAAGCTCTCTTTCGCAGCAGGAGGAACTTTTAAAAGAAGAATACCGCAAGGCTCAAATGGTGGCCGGACTTACTAATGTGAGCGGCTCCGGTATAGTTATAACTATAGGCGAAAACCCCAATATGACCCTTTCTGTAAATGATCTTTTGCAGCTTGTAAATGATCTGAGAATGGCAGAAGCGCAGGCTATATCCATAAATGACGAAAGGATAGTCGCCATGTCTGAAATAGCTAAAGGGGATTATTTTATCGTTGTAAATGGAAATACTGTGGCTGCTCCTTATGTAATCAAAGCTATAGGGGATCAGGAAAAACTTGAAACTATGGTGAACGTTCCTTTCGGCATACTGTCAAATCTTGAACAATCGGGAGACTGGCCTGTTAAAGTAGAATTGGAAGGGGAAATACAGATACCGAAAATAAAGGATGGAAGCAAGTCGATAAATACTGACGCTATAAAAGAAAATACACAAAAATAAAATTTTTCAAGAATTTATTTGAGCCTCCGGCTATATAAATATTATAGATTTATGTGGCCGGAGGCAATTTTTATGAAAAAGACCCTGCTTTTAGGTATACTGTTTACACTTTGCATAAGTTTATCTTTCATTAATATTTTTAGTTGTATAAAAGGCGGAGGAGCCGTCAGCGCGGGAAATAAATCCGTATCAGGAGTAATAGGATGGGGTATAAAGCGTAACGGGAATGGCAATATACCCAGCGCTGATCCTGGGGTGCCGGAGCTGCTTTCAAAATACGGAGCTCTTTATATAGGAGATCCTAATGAAAAAACGATATATCTTACTTTTGACGAAGGTTATGAAAAAGGATATACCACGAAGATATTGGATGTTCTTGCCCAAAATAACGTAAAGGCGATATTTTTTATAACCGGCGATTATCTTGAAAGAGAGCAGGATATAGTAAGAAGAATGGTGGAAGAAGGCCATGATGTGGGAAATCATACATATAACCATCCTTCCTTGCCTACATGCAGTAAAGAAGTCATAGAAGAAGAGCTTTTGTCTTTGGATAGAATGTTCAGCCAAAAGTTTGGCAAAAATATGCGTTTTTTAAGGCCGCCTAAAGGAGAATACAGCGAGTTTTCTCTGTCTGTCAGCAAAAATCTTTCCTATATAAATCTTTTTTGGAGCTTTGCTTACGTAGATTGGGATGATAAAAATCAGAAGGGCGCGGATTACGCTTATAAAATGGTCATGGATAATCTTCATAATGGAGCGGTTATTTTGCTCCACGCGGTATCAAAGGATAACGCCGACGCGTTAGATTCTATAATTAAGGGCGCCAAGGCTGAAGGATACAGATTTGGAACGCCTGACGAGCTTGCACAATACGCAAAAAAAATGGGAACGGCGGCAGCGACATGAAAAGTGTAAAACAAAAATTTTTAAGACTTATAGGAACTCCTGAGTTCATAGTCAGGGATCAGCCCGAGATATGTATGATAGGTTTTGAGCGGATATCTGTGGAAAATTATAAAACTCTTATAAAATACAGCGACGAGGAGGTATGCCTGCGTCTTATAAAAGGAATCCTGCAGATAAACGGAAAAAAGCTTGTGATCAGGGACATAGATATGGGGCGGATATGTATAGAGGGAAGGGTAAAGGAAATATTTTTTAGGGAGGAGGTATAAGACTTGCATTTTGGATATGTAAAGATTGAGATAACCGGGTATAAGCCGGAAAAATTTATAAATATAGCGGCGAGGCGGAATCTATTTATGAAAAATGTCAGTTATGCCGATCCTCGTAAAGTTATAGGTGAAATAGATGTCAGGAGCTTTAAAAAGCTTCGGCCGGTGGCTTATAAATCCAGATGTAAAATACATATTGTAGGTCGCAGAGGGCCAATATTCTTTCTTGAAAAATGTAAAAGAAGAAAAGTTTTTTTTATAGAAGGGATATGCGCCGCGCTTATAATATTTTTCCTTTCTACGATCATCGCTGATATAGAGGTCAATATTCCTATAACTATGTCTGAACAAAAGGTCAGAGAACTTTTGGCGGAAAACGGGATCCATATCGGAATGTTTAAATACGAAATTGACGACGAGGCCTTAGTGAAAAATATAATTTCATCATTTGACGAAGTTTCATGGGCCGAAGTAAGCATAAAGGGTACCAAAATACAGGTGGATATTGCCCAGGAGGTGGCAAGACCAAATGTAGTTCCTTATACGGAACCATGCGACGTGGTAGCTTTAAAGGAGGGCGTTATATATTCTATGAATGTAAAAAGCGGAATAGCAGCAGTTGAACCGGGGGACACCGTTATGGCCGGAGATGTAATAATTTCCGGGAAAATCGCAGATAAATATGATGAAAACATTTTTTATAATGTCCATGCTCACGGAGAAGTTATCGCGTCCACATGGTACAGTGAAAAGCAGGTGGTAAATACCGTAAAAACGGAAAGAGTCAGAACCGGAAACTTTACTGAAAGCATGTCTTTAAATATACTTGGACTTGAGTTTAAGCTTTTCGGCTGGGATCACGACTATGAGGAGTATGATGAACTGAAAGAGGAGAGCAGTCCTATGTTGTGGGGAAAAATAAAACTCCCTATACAAATAACTAAAAAAACGTTATATGAATGCGAAGAACAAGTAATAAATATAGACGGGGATACCGCAATGCAGCTTGCCAGAGAGAGCGCATACGCCAAATGCCTTGAACAGATACCGGACAGCGCAGAGATCGTAAATGCAAAATTTTCCTATGAAACTGTTCAAAATGATGGAATTTGCGTCACGGTTATAGTAGAATGTAAAGAGAATATTGCGAAAGAATCCGCTATTGACTAAAAAACAAAGGAGGATCCTGTTAATGCAGGAGGAAAGATCGTTAAATATAGACAAGCTTGAAAATATAGAAACTGTTTTCGGAGTAAGAGACGAAAATATCAAGCTTATAGAAGAAGCCTTCGATGTTGCCGTTATGTTCAGAAACAACGACATATCGGTAGTGGGGGTAGAAGAGAATATAGATAAAGCGGAAATAGTAGTAAGAAAGCTTTTTGAGATGGCGGATAAAAACGAGCCGGTAAGCAGGCAGGGAGTATCCTATTTTATAGATATGGTAGCGGGAGGACAGGGAGCCAGCATAGGAGATTTTAATCCTGACGTACTTTGCGTTACCACAAGAGGAAAGCAGATAAAAGCAAAGACAGTAGGACAGAGGAAATATATCGAAGCTCTGAAAAGTAAGTCTGTCGTTTTTGGAATAGGCCCCGCGGGAACCGGAAAAACGTACCTTGCCGTAGCTATGGCAGTTACGGCTTTCAGAAATAAAGATGTGAGCAAAATAATCCTCACAAGGCCCGCGGTAGAGGCGGGAGAAAAGCTTGGCTTTCTGCCCGGAGATCTGCAGGATAAGGTAGATCCTTATCTCAGGCCTTTATATGACGCGCTGTTTGATATAATGGGGGCAGAAACATTTTCCAAGAATCTTGAGAGAGGCGCTATAGAGGTAGCCCCGTTGGCTTATATGAGAGGACGGACTCTTGACGATTCTTATATCATACTTGACGAGGCTCAAAACACCACCTCAGAACAGATGAAAATGTTCCTTACACGAATAGGTTTTGGATCAAAAGCCGTAGTAACCGGGGATATAACCCAGATAGACCTTCCTTCGGATAAAAAGTCCGGACTTAAAGAGACTATAAAGATTTTGAAAAATATAGACGACATAGAGTTTATTCATCTTACTGAAAAGGATGTTGTAAGACATGCTCTCGTACAGAAGATAATAAAAGCTTACGAAAATTACGAGGAGAAAAGAGGACGGCAATGAAGAAATTTGAAAAGAACGGCTTGCTTATATGGGTATTGGCCGTAACAGCGTTTATTATTTCATATTTGCTAATAAGGTTTACCGGTACATACACAGAGCTTCTTTCAAACGCGGAAGGAGACGCGGTTAAAAGCGCTTTGTTTGAAGTGGGGCTTTTCCTTTTTGTTCTTATAGTTTTTATGCTTGGCGGATATTTTATATATTATTTCTGGAAGAGAAAAAATATAACCCCGCAGAATGTAGGCGCGATATGCGCTCTGATGGTCCTTACACTGGGAATATCGGTGTTTATATATAAATGGTCTCCCTTTGCTATGCCGGTTGTGCTAGTACCCCTTATACTCTCTTTTATTTCTGAAGAGAGGACCGCGAAATTTATGACCATAATAATAACGCTGCTTCTAATACCTATTTCCGCAAGTACTCCGTCGGTAATATTTATTAACCTCTTTACAGGAATGCTCGCCAATATATTGGCGTCTAAAGTTAATCAGAGAAGGGAATTTCCTGTACTTGGCATAACTCTTGCGTTAAGCAATATAATAGGCATATTTTTATTTCATTCTATATGGGGGTTCGAACTTAATGGATTTATAAGGGACGCTCTCATATCGGCGTTTGTAACATTTATATGTGTTATAGGAACCATAGGGCTGCTGCCGTTTTTCGAGACATTTTCTGGCGTTATATCTGCCTTTGCGCTTATGGATCTGGTAAATCCCACAAATAAGCTGCTGAAAAGGCTTATTGTAGAAGCTCCCGGAACATATTACCACAGCTTGATGGTTGGAAATCTTGCGGAAGCCGCTGCCGAAAAAATAGGAGCCAACGGGGCTTTGGCAAGAGTGGCCGCTTATTATCATGATGTGGGAAAACTCAAAAATCCTCTCTACTTTATGGAAAATCAGCATGGAGATAATATACATGACAATATGGATCCCTATGAAAGTGCCGACATAATAACCGCTCATACTTCAGACGGAGTAAAATTGGCTGAAAAATACCACTTGCCTCCGCAGATAACAGAAATTATAGGACAGCACCACGGGGATACTTTAGTAGCGTGTTTTTATAAGAAGGCTCTTGATATGGCGGAAGAGGACGAATTCGTAAGCGAAGCGGATTTCAGATATAAAGAAAAAAGACCGTCTTCCAAAGAGGCAGGTATAATAATGCTTGCCGATTCTGTTGAAGCGGCGACAAAAGCTCTCAATGATAAAAGTACTGAAAAGATAAGGGAACGTATAAACTCAGTGGTTTCAGGGAAAATTTCTGACGGACAGCTTGACGAATGTCCCCTTACGCTGAAGGACATAGAAATCATCAAAAAGCAGTTTTTACAGTCTATAGACGGGTATTACCATAAGCGTGATGAATATCCTGGAACGGATAAAAAGGAGGGCAGCAGAGAAAAAAGCGATGAATAACGGAGATACGGAGAGAAAATGTCTTGTGCAGTTTGAGTATGGGGCGCCTGTAAGGTTTGAAGAAGGCTCTTTAGAATATAAAGGAATGTGGGAAATTGAAAACGCCATAGTAGAAGCCTGCAATCTTGCCGTAAAAAATTTTCTTATGGGAGATGATGTGGAAGTTTTTGTGATGTTTACAAACAACGAGGGCATACGCAGGGTGAATAAAGAACAAAGGGAAATAGACGCGCCTACGGATGTATTGTCATTTCCTTTGCTTGAAGCTTTTGACGGGGAAGCCGTATGCTATGAAGAAGATATTAATCCCGAAACGGATAGGGTAATGTTGGGAGATATAATAATTTCTCTTGAGAGGGCCGCCGAGCAGGCTGAGGAATACGGACATTCTATTTTGAGAGAAATTACATTTCTGGCTCTTCACGGAATGCTTCATCTCATGGGATATGACCATGAGGAAGAGGAAAGAGAAAAGCTTATGTTTGACAAACAAAATAAGATATTAAATGAATTGAATATTCTTAGAAATTAATCGGAGGACGGCTGTATGAAATTCAGATCTGGATTTATATCTATTGTAGGACGGCCCAATGTGGGGAAATCAACTCTTTTGAACGCAATAATGGGAGAGAAAATTTCTATTATGTCGCCTAAGCCGCAGACAACGAGAAACAATATAAAAGCTATTTTGACGGAAAAAGATTATCAGATAATTTTCATAGACACCCCCGGTATTCATAAGCCCAGAACTAAGCTTGGAGAATATATGGTAAACTCGGCTGAAAAATCCATAGGGGAAGTGGACGCGTGCCTTTTTTTGATCGACGCGCAGAAACAGGACAAGCCGTCTTTAGAAGAAGAGGAAATCATAGAAAATCTGAAGCGTTCGGAGGTTCCGGTTATATTTGTCATAAACAAAATAGATCTTATCGTAAAAGAAGAAATATTATCTATAATAGCTGAATACTCTAAGCTTATGGAGTTTTCGGCTATAGTTCCAATAAGCGCGGCTAAGAAAAAAGGTATAAAAGAGGTGGTTTCCGAAATATTGAAACTTCTTCCGGAGGGACCGGTCTATTACACCGAGGATATTTCTACCGATCAGCCTGTAAAGCTTATGGCGGCTGAGATAATAAGAGAAAAAATACTTAAGCTTACAAACGACGAGGTACCTCATGGAACGGGCGTCGAGATAATTTCATTTAAGACCCGCCCAGGAGGAAAAATAATAGATATCGATGCTACCATATATTGTGAAAAAAATTCGCACAAGGCTATAATAATAGGAAAAAACGGAGCTAAACTTAAGCAGATAGGAACATATGCCAGGGAAGAATGCGAAAAGCTGCTTGCGGCTAAAGTAAATCTTCAGCTTTGGGTAAAAGTTAAAGATGACTGGAGAAACAGCCCGTCCATGCTAAAGACGTTAGGATATAAAGAAGAAAAGTAAATTTTTTCCAACCTTTCAATATTTTGCAGCGTATATTGTTAATAGAGAAGCAAAAAATAATGTTACACAGTATTTGGAAGGGAGACGCAATATATGCTTCGTAAATTTGCATGGGATATTTTTGAGGAAACAGGAGATCCGGAGGCCTATATTCTGTATAAGGAACTGAGGGGTTTCGAGGAGTACGCTGACGAAGGAGAATTGCTGCCGGAGATGAAAAAAGAGGCGGAAGAAAAGGAAGATGGCGGAGTACATTAAGACTTTCGGTGTAGTGATAAAGCAAAATAATGTGGGAGAGGCGGATAAGACTCTTACCGTTCTGACAAAAGATATAGGAAAAATTCATATATGGGTAAACGGCGCAAGGAGACCGAGAAGCAGATATTTGGCATTTTCTCAGCTTTTTTGCGCCAGTAATTTTATTTTATATAAAAGCCGGGACTCATACAGGATAAATTCAGGCGAGGTGGTGGAAACATTTTTTGATCTGAGAAATGATCTTGATAAGCTGAGCCGCGCCGCATATATAGTGGAACTAACAAACGACGGAATACCTGAGAATATGCCGGAGGGATGCGGAGAATATATGAGGCTGCTTTTAAATACGCTGCATTTTATTTCTAAGACGCAAAGGAATCAGGAACTTTTGGTACATATATTTGAAATAAAATTTATGAGCATGATGGGCTTCCGTCCTGTTCTGTCAGATTTCGGCGCTGAGATCGCGTCGGGAAAGATAAGTCTTTCTAAAAGCGCTGTAATGGCTGTTTCTCATATAATCAATTCTGACATGGAACATGTTTTTCGTTTTGACGTTTCAAAAGAGGTTTTAGAAGAGTTAAATGCGTTTTGCATAAAGTATATAAGCGAATGTATGGGAAAAGAATACAAACGCTTGCATTATTATTCATAGTGGCGTATAATAATGCAACACGGCGGCACAGCCGCCTATGAAAAGGGAAGAGGATGGATTTATGTATAAAGTAGGTATTGTGGGATATACAGGTATGGTGGGACAGGAGATTGCTAAAGTCCTCAGAAATCATGATCAGGTTGAAATTGTATACAGGAAAAATTCCAAAGGAGAAGAAGGCAGCCTGAACGAATGTCAGATAGTATTTTTGGCTACAAAAGATCCTGAGTCCATGGAGTTTTCAAAAACAGCGGCGGGTCTGGGCATAAGAATTATAGATATGAGCGGAGCTTTTAGGCTTGATCAGAATCTTTTTGAAAAATGGTACGGTATTTCTCATACCGCGAAGGAACTTTTGCCTAAAGCAGTTTACGGTATGCCTGCTTTTAACAGGGATAAAACGGCAAAAGCCGACATAGTGGCTAATCCGGGCTGCTACGCTACTTCGGTAATATTGGCTCTGAGGCCGTTAAAAGGGCTTATAGAAAATGAAGTATCCATTGTTTCTACATCGGGAAATTCGGGAGCCAGAAGAGAATGTGATGAAATATCGGATGACGTGACCTATTCTTATGGAAGGAAGCATAAGCATGTTCCTGAAATGGAGACATATACCGGATTTAAGGTTGACTTTACACCTATAGTTTTGAGATCGGTGTATAAAGGGATAAATACAAATATAAGAGGAGTTTTGAAAGATAAGTTGAGAAACCTTCCGGAAGAGGAGGCCAGGGAGATAATAGAAAACGCGATAAGATCAGCGTACTGTCAGGAGGACAGGGTCTTTGTAGTAAGAGACGGTAAAGAAAAAATGTACGGCACCAGAGATGTAAACGATACTCATGATATTATAATAAAAGTCAGGGTGGATGAGGGAAAAGTCTATATAAACTCATTGATAGACAACCTTATGAAAGGCGCCGCAAGTCAGGGAGTGGAAAATATGAATATTATGTTTGGTCTTCCCAGATTAACGGGAATAATCAATAATTAAAATTAAAGGCGGGCATAAAAATGATAGAAGAAACATTATTTAAGATAGATCCTATAAAAACAGAGGCTACAATAAAAAAAGCTAATATACTTATTGAGTCGCTGCCTTACATACAAAAGCTTTATGGGAAAACCGTGGTAATAAAGTACGGCGGAAACGCGATGATAAATGAAGAGCTTAAAAATTCAGTAATGGATGATATCCTTCTTTTAAAGTATGTGGGAATGAATCCTGTGTTGGTCCACGGAGGCGGACCGGATATAAACAAGGCTCTTAAACAGTATAATGCCAAAAGTGAATTTATAAACGGGTTAAGGGTTACGGATGATTTTACTATGGGTATCGCTCAAATGGTACTCGTGGGAAAAACCAATAAAGAAATAGTGGCTAAGCTCAATGAAAAAGGTGGAAATGCGGTAGGATTTTGCGGAATAGACGGGAATATAATAAAATGCTCCAAACATTATGAAGCCGTAGACGGTAAAGAAACAGATATAGGTTATGTGGGCGAAATAAAACAGATAAACACGAAACTTATTGAAATTCTTTCAAAGGATGAGTATATTCCGGTAATCGCGCCAATAGGAATAGGCGAGGACGGACACAGCTACAATATTAACGCCGACACTGTGGCCGGAGAGATAGCCGCAGCCCTTAAGGCAGAGAAGCTTATGCTTCTTACCGATACGGAAGGTGTAAAAAAAGAGAATAATTCCGACGAGTTTTATTCGGCTCTTACAATAAGGGAAGTATATGAGCTGATAGATAAAGGGATTATTTCCGGCGGAATGATACCCAAGGTAATGGGGTGCATAGAAGCTCTTAATAAAGGTGTGGGAAGGACCCATATACTTGACGGACGTATACCTCATTCTATATTGCTCGAGATTTTTACTTATAAAGGAATAGGGACTATGATTATGAAAGAACGCCTGCTTTACCATGAAAACGAGGCGCTTTGAGGTTAACGTATGAAACTTGAAGATATTATTTTGATAGATAAAGAAAATTATATGAATACATTTGGAGAGCGGACTCCAGTGTGCTTTGAGTACGGAAAGGGCGTGTATCTTTATTCATCCGACGGTAAGAAATATACAGATCTCTTTGCCGGAATAGCGGTAAATATATTGGGGCATGGTCACCCCGCTCTTACGGAGGCTATTTGCAGCCAGGCGAAAAAGCTAATACACTGTTCTAACCTTTATTATAATGAACCTCAGGCGCTGCTTGCCCAAAAACTTAACGGCCTTATAGGGGGCGGATATAAGATGTTTTTCGCTAACAGCGGGGCGGAGGCAAACGAAGGGGCTATAAAGTTGGCCAGAGCGTATTTTAATAAAAAGGGAATGCCTTATAAAAATGAGATCATAACTATGAATCATTCTTTTCACGGCAGAACAGTGACTACCATTACGGCTACGGCGCAGCCCAAATATCAGAAATATTTTACTCCGCTTACGCCGGGATTTAAGTATTCAGAGCCTAATGATATTGAAATGCTTGAAAATACAGTAAATGAACATACATGCGCTGTAATGCTCGAGATAATCCAGGGGGAGAGCGGGGTTTACCCAATGACGGAGAATTTTTTGGATAAAGTGCGCGAGCTTTGCAGAGAAAAGGATATATTGCTTATCATAGACGAGGTACAGACAGGGATAGGACGTACCGGAAGCATGTTTGCATATCAGAATACAAAAGTAAAGCCGGATATTTTTACACTGGCAAAAGCGTTGGGCGGAGGAGTTCCTATAGGAGCCGTATGTGCTTCGGATGAAGTGGCGCCGGCATTTTCTCCGGGCGATCACGGAACTACCTTCGGGGGAAATCCTCTGGCATGCGCGGCGGCGTTGGCTGTTTTAGAAACAGTGGAAAAGGAAAGCATAATAGACAATGTAAATGAAACGGGAAAATATTTTTTTGAAACACTTGAAAAAATAAAAAAAGAAACGGGATCCATAAAGGAAATAAGAGGCAGGGGGCTCATGATAGGCATAGAATTTAATGAGCCCTGCGCCGTTAACGTTAAAAACAGGCTTTTTGAAAAGGGATATCTTGTGGGAAGCGTAGGCAATAATATATTGCGAATACTTCCGCCGCTGATATTCAATAAGGAAAACGTCGAGGACTTTGCAAAGGTCCTTTCAGAAATTATAAATGGAGGGTCGGTATGAAACATTTATTGAGCTTAAATCATTTGACTACAGAAGAGATATTTAAAATCTTAAAGCTTGCCGAGCAGCTTAAAAGCGATAATTACAGAGGAGTGACACATCATATACTAAAGGGAAAAACATTGGGAATGATTTTTTCAAAATCGTCCACCAGGACCAGGGTGTCTTTTGAGGTTGGAATGTATCAGTTGGGAGGTTCGGCTCTTTTCTTAAGCTCTAATGATATACAGCTCGGAAGAGGAGAAAGCATATATGATACGGCTCATGTTCTTTCACGTTATCTTAATGGTATCATGATAAGAACATACGCGCAAAAAGATGTTGACGACCTGGCCGAATTTGGAAGTATACCAATTATAAACGGACTTACGGACAGAGAGCATCCATGTCAGATACTCGCGGATTTGCAGACCATTTATGAGCAGAAGGGAAAGCTTGAGGGACTTAAGCTAGCTTACATAGGGGACGGAAACAATATCGCTCATTCTCTTTTACATGGCTGTTCAAAGGTTGGCATGGATATAGCTATAGCGGCGCCAAAGGGTTATGAATGTGATGAAGAGATCGTAGAACAGGCTAAAGAAGCGGCTAAAAAAACAGGCGGCAAGGTACTTATAACTGAGGATCCCGTGGAGGCTATAAAGGGAGCGGACGCGGTATATACGGATACCTGGGTAAGCATGGGACAGGAGAGCGAAAAGGCGGAAAGACTTAAAATATTCATGCCTTATCAGATAAATAAGGAACTTTGGAAGTATACTAACGACGGAGCTATTTTCCTTCACTGCCTGCCGGCTTACAGGGGCTATGAGGTTACGGAAGATATTATTGACGGAAGTATGTCGGTAATTTTTGACGAGGCTGAAAACAGGCTGCACGCGCAAAAAGCTGTTATGGCGATCTTAATGGGGAATTTATAATGGAATACTCTTTTGTTATACGCAGGGCGAAAGCCGAGGACGCTGAAGCTATTAAGGATATTACCGGAAGAGCTTTTGAAAAATATATCACAGACGCTCATATAAGCTCGGAAATAGAAGCGCTTACGGAATCGATAGAGAAAATAAAAGAGGATATAGATAAAAAATATGTCTATATCGCCATAGTGAACGGCGTTCCGGTAGGTTCTCTGAGAATTGAGATAAAAGGGGACGGAACCGCGTATCTCACAAGATTTGGAGTAAGGTCTGATTACAGCAATATGGGCATAGGCAAATCACTTATGTCTCTTACCGATAAGCTTATGGAGGAAAAAGGCGTTAAAAAATTAATGCTGCATACGGCATCCACATATATGGAGCTTATACGATTTTATTACGGCAGAGGCTTTTATATTGATTCCACTAATAAGGACAGAGGTTATATAAGGGCTTTGCTCATAAAAGAATATAAATAAATTTTTCTTTTAAAGAATAATTATGTGAATTATTGCAAACAATACCACCATATTAAATGTATGGTGGTGTTTATTTTGAAAAAAAGAAAGAAATTACTGGCAATTTTTTTGCTTATGTGTCTTATAATTTCGGCGGTATATTTTTCGATTACGACTCAAGCCCTTTCCAAATACGGCTCTTCGGGATCTGAGGTGAGAAATATACAGACAAAACTTAAAAACTGGGGATATTATAACGGTTCAGTGGACGGCATATACGGGTCGCAGACCAAAGCTGCGGTGGAAAGCTTTCAAAGAAAGAACGGACTTAAGGTGGATGGGATTGCAGGCCCTGAAACTTTAGCGGCAATGGGACTTCCTTCCGGAACCTCATCCTCAAATTCTTCTTCGTCCGATTCAGATTTGAATTTACTTGCCCGGATAATACATGGAGAAGCCAGAGGGGAGCCGTATACAGGTATGGTGGCCGTAGGCGCCGTAGTTTTAAACAGAGTAAAGGACAGCCGCTTTCCAAAAACCATAGCCGGCGTAATTTACCAGTCGGGAGCTTTTGACGCGGTATCCGACGGACAGATAAATCTTACTCCATCGCAGCAGGCTATAAATGCGGCAAGGGACGCTCTTAACGGTTGGGATCCAACATACGGATGTGTGTATTACTGGAATCCGGCCACTGCCACAAGCAAGTGGATATGGTCCAGGCCTATAAAGGTTACCATAGGCAAACATGTTTTTGCTACATGAGGTTGATTTTTCAGAAAATTAAAAATATGTCGGGTCGATATTAAAATTTTTTCAGGAAATAGTATCGCCCGATTTATTTTTTTGTAAATTATTGACTGGGTGGTCTGTTTTTGATACTATAAAGCACATAGTTTACTTTTAAGAGGCGGAATAATGAAAAAAGAGGAAAAAAGTAAGATCAGCTGTGAAAAAATACTTAATGCCGCAATAGCGGAATTTGGAACAAAAAGTTATAGTGACGCTTCTCTAAACACTATTTGTAATAGTAATCAGATTTCAAAAGGACTTATATACCACAATTTCAAGAATAAAGATGAACTTTATTTGAGGTGCCTGGAGGTTTGTTTTACTGAGTTTACGGCTTTTTTGCAAAAGGCATGTTTAGATACGGATGACTTTCATGAAAATACGCGTAAGTTGTTGGAACTGAGAAATGAATTCTTTACGAGAAATCCGTATTACAGCAATATTTTCTTTCATTCTATATTTCAGCCGCCTCGGCATCTGTTAAAAGAAATCAGGAATATACGCCGTGAGTTTGATAATTTTCATGCAGGGTATTACAGAAAGACTATAGAGAGTATAACTTTAAGAAAAGAAATGGATGAGGAAACTGCAATGGAGTATTTTTTCATTTTTCAGGAAATGTTTAACTGCTACTTTCAGGTTAAAGCTTATGAAACTTCGGATTTTTATTCTCTGGTCGCGGACCATGAAACAAAGCTTCCCAATATGCTTGATATAATACTTTACGGTATAGCTGAGAAAGAGAGGAATGTATAGCCATGATACTTTTGCTGAGACTTTTTGCAACTGCCGCAATAGCTTTTGTGATTGGAAAATTAATAACAAAAATTAAATTACCGTCTATTTTAGGCTGGCTGATCACAGGAATGGTTTTGGGACCGCACGCGCTGTCTTTGATGAATACAGAAGTATTGGAGGCTGTATGGTATAAAAATACAGTAAACTTTTTAGAGTGCGCCGTGGGTCTTTTAATAGGGACGGAGCTTGTATGGAGCAAATTAAAAAAATCTGGGAAACAAATTATCATTACTACGCTTACTCAGTCTTTAGGGACATTTTTTACAGTAAGCCTGGTATTTGGGGCGATTTTTTATTTTATGGAAATTCCCGTTTATCTGGGAGCTGTTTTCGGAGGGATAGCTCTTGCTACGGCCCCGGCCCCGGCTCTTTCGGTGGTAAGAGAGTTTAAAACTGACGGACCCGTTACTAAAACTCTCATACCTATGGCGGTTCTGGACGACATAGTAGGAGTGGTGGTGTTTTTTTCAGTGATTTCTGTTGTGTCCTCGGGAATTTCAGAACAGAGCGTACCGGCATATATGATAGCGCTTACAGTAGTTCTGCCTCTTATTATAGGAGCTGTTGTAGGTTTGCTGGCCGGGATATTACTGAGAAAAGAGAGGAAAGCGGCCGCCACATTAGCGCTGCTTATTTTGACTCTGATGACAGCGTACCTGACAGGATATATTTTTAGTAATATAATCATCCCGGGACTGTCCCTGAATTTTATGCTCATAGGCATGGCTTTTTCGGCGGTATTTTCCAATATGGTTTCACAGGCGAGACTGGATCAGATCAATAAAGCTTTCAGTCCGATTTTGGGAGTTTCGCTGATCATAGTTATTTTGAATCTTGCGGCTCCGTTAGATTATCATCTGATTTTGGGAGCCGGACTGTTTACGGCGGTTTATATTGTGGCCAGAGCTTTTGGGAAATATTTTGGAGCGTATTTTGGGGCCGCCGTTACTAAATCCCCTCAAAATGTAAAGAAATTTTTAGGGCTTACTCTTTTGCCTCATTCAGGAGTATCTCTTGTATTTACCGGGATCGCCGTTTCTGTACTGGAAGGCCCCGCGCCTGAGTGCGCCGAAATTATACAGGGAACAATTGCCGCGGCCGCCGTTATAAATGAGATCATAGCCGTGATCGTGGCAAAAAAAGCTTTTGAATGGGCAGGAGAATTTAATAAGCGAAATTGCCTTGAAACTGAAAATAAATAATGACAGACCGAAAGTTATTTTTTAATGCGCAAAGCTGTAAAATACCAGAAAATGCCTGTATATATAAATGTTTATAAAATGTGAACAAAAGAGGACAAATATTAGAGAAGTTTATGTAAATAATTACTAAAAGATATTCTGGAATTTTGTATACATGCTGCATTGTAAAAAACGTGTTTCTATGTTATCATAAACATACAACAAAAATTACAAATGGATGAAAGCAGGAGGAGTGTCTACATGGCAAGTGTTAAGCTGAAAGATGTTGTAAAGAAATATCCGGGAGGAGTAATTGCAGTAAGCGATTTTAATCTGGATATAGAGGATAAGGAGTTTATTATTTTTGTAGGACCGTCAGGATGCGGTAAATCTACAACGCTGAGGATGATAGCGGGCCTTGAGGAAATCACTGAGGGAGAGCTTTACATAGACGGTAAAATAATGAATGACGTTGCGCCTAAAGACAGGGATATAGCAATGGTTTTCCAGAACTACGCTTTGTATCCTCATATGTCGGTTTTTGAAAATATGGCATTCGGACTTAAATTGAGAAAGACTCCCAAAAATGAAATAAAGAAAAGGGTTCAGGAGGCCGCTAAAATATTGGATATAGAGCACTTGCTTGAAAGACCGATTAAAGCTTTGTCCGGTGGTCAGAGACAGAGAGTTGCGCTCGGAAGAGCTATAGTACGTGAACCTAAAGTATTCTTAATGGACGAACCTTTGTCAAACCTTGACGCTAAGCTGAGAGTACAGATGAGAACGGAGATAAGCAAACTTCACCATAAACTGCAGACGACTATAATCTATGTAACCCATGACCAGACAGAAGCTATGACAATGGGTACAAGGATTGTTGTTATGAAAGATGGATTTATCCAACAGGTGGATACTCCTACAAGGCTCTATGACAAGCCGTGTAACGTTTTCGTTGCAGGATTTATAGGAAGCCCGCAGATGAATATGATTACAGGTACAGCCGAAAAGATTGACGACGATCTTTATTTCAAGTTTGGAACTCAGAAAGTTAAGATACCGGCTAAGAAAGCCGCTAAGATCATAGATCAGGGATTTGTTTCTGACGAGGATGTTATCAAACCTATAATAATGGGAATAAGGGCCGAGAATGTCCACGACGAGCAGATGTATATAGATATGTTTAAGGATGAGGCGCTTTTGACCGCAACCGTAGATGTTGTTGAAAGACTTGGTTCTGAAACATTCCTTTATATGACCAGTGAAGAAAGCATAATCGTGGCGAAGGTCAATCCGAGATCTACTGCTGCAGTAGGCGATACTATACAGATTGTTCTTGATCCAAACAGATTCCATTTCTTTGATAAAGAGACGGAGAGAACCATTTCAAACTAATTAAAACTGTATTTTGAATTAAATGCTTTAGCAGCCCCGGACTTAAAAGATGTACCGGGGCTGTTTTATATTTGCCGAGAAGCTCTTGAAAATCGGAAAATGTTTTTTAAATTTTGATTGAAAAGGCCCTGATATTTTGATACAATGACCTCACACTATTGACAAATGAAGGAGGTTGTTATTATAACAATGGAAAAAAATGCAAATAAACCCACAGTGTATGCAAACGCTACGGCTCATCTTGACACTGTGTGGAACTGGACTTTGGAGGATACCGTAAAAAGGCATCTTGTGGCCACATTAAAGGAAAATTTTTACCTGTTTGAAAAATATCCCAATTATAAATTTAACTTTGAGGGAGCG
>CASDQQ010000043.1 GCA_949282945.1 uncultured Eubacteriales bacterium | reverse complement strand
GTTACGATAGTAGAAGTTATGTAAATTTATAAATAATAAATAAGTAAATAAGCTGAAGGCCGGTATGTATGAATTTGTACCGGCTTTTAATTATGTAAGTACGATCATTGACACATGGCGTATTTACATGTTATCATTATAAAAATTATAAGTAAGCGGATGTGGCGGAATTGGCAGACGCGCCGGATTTAGGTTCCGGTGGGAAACCGTGGGGGTTCAAGTCCCTTCATCCGTACCAAAGGAGCAGCCGCAAGTCTGAGATGATGGATTGCGGCTGCTTTTATGACTAAATTCGCATTTGTTCAGTTTAATATAAATTTTATAAAAATTTACCTTTACAAAGTAATGAGCTACATGTTAAAATCAAAAAAAACCGGAGGTAAATTTTATATGAGAAAGATTGCAAAGAGCCTGTGCGTTGCTATACTTGTACTTACCCTTTTACCAGTAAACTCTTTAGTGACGCATGCGGAAACCACGTTAAAAGAGGTGGCTTTTTTTGAGTTAGCCGATACAGAAGCTAACGAAATGTATTATGGAAATCCAAATGAGGAAACGCCGATTAATAGCCCATGCGCTCCTCAGGCTGTTTTTCTGCCTGATTTGTTTCTTCAAAGAGATTATACACTCTTCAAAGAGGGCTTCAACGCCGCTAATCCGGAATCTGGTACAAAAGATGTTGACGGAGAATATGCAAAGCCTATATGGATAGAAGAATTTAAAGGGGAATATGAGGCGGATGCGGATATCAATGTAGTAGGATATGTTTCTGAAGATGATTTTTTCGTCATCAAAAATGCTGACATACCAAGTACCATTGACAGTTTTTCAATTATGTATACATTGCCAGTGGACGATTATGTTTTTTCTCCGATTGATTTTAATGTATATTTCAGACCCGCGGGAACTTGTAATGATACAGGCGATACTTCCATGCTCACTGAGGAAAATCTGTCAGGAACTCTAAAGCTGCGGCCGACTCACGATTATACCGGCGGATGGCACTGCTATCAGACGGCTGCCGGAGATTTGAACAAACAGGTAGCAGCAGGAAAATATGATATTTATATTCAGGTAGTGGCCAATAAAACAGAAGATGATCCTGAAACAAAAATGTATATGGGAAATTTCTGGGAATTTAGAGTGTATGAGGGTACAGTTTCCGGTAAAGTCCTGCCTACGGCTGAACCACAGCCTACGCCAGATAAAACAGATACTCCTGTATCAACTCAGACCGCTACTCTGAATGCGACGCAGCCAAAAACTGAATCTCCCAACATCGGCACATCTACGGCGACTACAGATTCGGGAGATACTGGGAGCGGTTCTAATGATACAGTAGTGATTATTGTGATTTGCATTTTTGCTGTTATAGTAATTGGCGGTGGAGCGGCTTTCTTTATTATTAAAAATAAAAAAGTGAAATAAAATTGAATTAGGATGTTATGTCACTCCGGCATTGTACAGATTATGATTTGTATAATGCCGGGTGTAATTTTTTCTTTTACCATGCTGAACCTTTTTTACATTTTTAACGGCATTTTTTATGATTGTCACAATAAAAATAGAAGATCGGGAGGTTTTAAAAATGATACAGGATACTGCCAAATGGGTTTCTGCCGGGGAAACCTGTGAAGCTCCGATAATTTTCGGAAAACTTTTTTTTACTCAGAATGTAACCGAGGCAAAAATTTCTATATGCGGATTAGGTTTTTTTGAACTATATATCAATGGACAGAAAATTTCAAAGGATATACTGGTACCTGCCTGGTCTGACTATGAACCGCGCGTAAACAGAAGGATAGCGTATCCTTTAAACGACACATTTAATCACCGCGTTTATTATATGGAATATACGATAACGGAAAATCTTACAATCGGTGAGAATAAAATTGAGATTTGGCTTGGAAACGGTTGGTATAATCAGCATGAAAGAAATGCTGAAGGAGATTTATGGTATGATAAGCCTAAGCTTGCCTATACAGTCGAGATTACAGATAAAAATGGGAATAAAAGCTATCAGTATTCGGATGAGAATCTAAAATGGAGACCAAGTCCTATTTATTTTAACAATGTTTATTTTGGAGAAAAATGGGATTACAGATTTGAAAATTTATGTGATTCACATCCGGTAGAAGTGGTTGCAAAACCCAAAGCGCCACTTATAAAGCAGACTTGTCCTCCTGACCGTGAAATAAGAAATATCATACCCGAAAAAATATACGGCTCGGGCAATAAGGCTGTTTACGACGTCGGGGAAAATATAACAGGATATATATCCTGCAAGGGAAAGGGCAAAATCATTATCCGGTATGCGGAAGAGATTGATAAAAATTGCGAGCTTGATTTTTTATCCGCCGGAGGAGAAGGCCAGATACAGTGTGATGAATACTATACGGAAAAAGAGAGGACCTTAAAACCTAAATTTTCTGTAAAGGGATTTCGCTATTTTGAAGTAATGGGAGAAGTTTCAGACATAAATGTGATTGTTGTACACAGCGACATTCCAGTGACTTCTTATTTTGAATCTGGCAATCAGATATTAAATTGGCTATATGCGGCATATATCAGAACACAGCTTGATAATATGCACTACGGTATAGTATCGGACTGCCCTCACCGCGAGCGGTTGGGATATACCGGAGACGGACAGATTACATGCAATGCCGCTATGCTGACGTTAGGCTGCAGGGACCTGTATAAAAAGTGGATATATGACATAATGGATTGCCAATGTCCAGAGACCGGGCATGTACAGCATACTGCTCCATTCTACGGAGGAGGTGGAGGTCCGGGCGGCTGGGGGAGTGCTGTGGTCATTGTCCCATTTCAATACTATATGCATTACGGCGATGTTGATATATTAAAAGAATGTTATCCATACATGATCAAATGGTTTTATTATATGCAAAGTCGTATGGAAAATGATCTGATCGTAGCGGAAGAAAAAGGCGGTTGGTGTTTGGGAGAATGGTGTACTCCAAAACAAATTACTATTCCGGAACCGCTTGTAAATACATACTATTTCATTAAATCTATGAAAATAATGCTTCAGGTAGGCGAAGTTATAGGATGCGACATAAATAAAAAAGATATTACAGATCAGCTTGTGAGATCAATGACTTCTATTAAAGAAATGTATTGTAAAGAACCTGCTTTACAAGGTTCTGACGCTTTTCTTTTGGATCTTGGGATTGGTGATGAGAGGGCGTTGGAAAGTTTGAATGAAAGATATTCAAAAACAGGAGAATATGATACGGGAATTTTCGGAACTCCGATTTTGACTAAAGTGCTTTTTGAAAACGGTTATGCGGATACTGCTTTTAATTTGCTTACTTCACGGGCCGATACATCTTTTTATAATATGATGAAAAATGGGGCCACCACCTTGTGGGAAAACTGGGACGGAAGGGAATCGCACAATCATCCTATGTTTGGGGCGGTGACGGAATGTCTGTTTGAATATATTTTGGGAATAAGACCTCTGTCTCCGGGATATGAGAAGATAATTATAGACCCAAAGGAGATTTCCGGGTTAAGTTGGGCGAAAGGGCATATTACTGTAAAATCCGGAGTAATCCAGGTGGAATATAGTAGAGGAGAGAATCCGTTTATTAAAGTTACCATACCTGATGTTGAGGGTGTTATAAAATTAAAAGATAAATTGATTTCGTTAAAAAAGGGAGAAAATATTTTTACGAAACTGGATTGAACCAGTTATTTGCAAAGGTGAGAAATAATAGGATAGTTTGTTGGATATATGCATGAAAACACTTTATGTTTTTATAAATATATAATTGCGCTAGATTAAATATTGTGATAATATACTAGTAATACGTAATAATAGATTGTATGGCTTAAGGAAGTCATATTTTTCTTAGAAGATATTTTCTTTTTGCGTTTATATATTATATAAAATTTTATAGCGGCGACGGAAGAAAAGCACTTTTTAGTAAACATCTTTAAAAATGCATTTTTGTTATATAGCTATAAGAAGAAAGTGTTTTAATGTATGAGTGATCTGGTTCAGAAAAAAGAAAATAAGCGAAAACCTAAATATAATATGTGGCAGAATTCCGGGTATATGATTTTGCTTGCCTGGCGTGAAAAAGAAAAAAAGGTTTTGGTATTGGCTTTTTTATCAGCAATACTTTCTGTTGCAAGCAATTTGATAAACTTATATGTTTCACCCGTTATTCTTTCAAAAGTTGAAAATAAGGTCCAAATATCTGAACTGTTCATTACTATTCTGGCCTTTGTGGGGTTGATGATGTTATGTTCAGCTGCCTCCTCGTACATTAGTACAAACTCGCTGTACGGAAGGATACAGGTGAGGTGCGCGATCATTACTGCTCTTAGCAGGAAAGCGGCGACCACATCCTACCCTAATATCGGTGATGAAAAGTTCAGAAAATTGTGCGTCGAGGCAAGCGGAGCGACTACTAGCAACGGTCAGGCAACAGAAGCTATATGGGGTACTCTGACAAATTTAACTAAAAATGTTCTGGGGTTCACTATCTATATGCTGCTGTTGTTTTCGCTAGATCCGTTTATGTTGATAGTGATCGTTGTTACTACATTTATAGGATACTTCGTTAGTAAATATGTAAACGAATATGGCTACCGTCATCGTGAAGAGATTGCCGAATATGAAAACAAAATGTGGTATATAGACGGAAGAGCTAAAGATTATAGCGCCGCTAAAGACATTCGTTTGTTCAATATCAGGCCGTGGCTTGAAGAACTGGGTGAAAAAGCGATGGACGCGTTTATGGCATTCCACAAAAGGGCGAACGGGGTTTATTTTTGGGGAAGGATTGCGGATATTATTCTTTCTTTTACACGAAACGGAATCGCATATGCTTATCTACTCAATTTGGTGCTGAGTAATGGTCTTAGTTCTTCCGAGTTTTTATTGTATTTTTCAGCGGTTGGCGGCTTTACATCCTGGGTTTCGGGAATACTTGGGGATTTATCCACTTTACACCGTCAAAGCCTGGATATATCTACAGTCAGAGAATGTATCGAATATCCAGAACAGTTCAAGTTTGAAACTGGCGAACCTCTTGAGCCAAACAATAAAAAGGAATATGAAATTAAACTTGTCAATGTTTCATTCCGGTATCCCGAAAGTGAACGATATACACTTGAAAATATTAACCTTACACTCCGCCCTAAAGAAAAATTAGCGGTGGTAGGGCTCAACGGGGCCGGAAAGACGACTCTCATCAAGCTGATATGTGGTTTCTTTGATCCTACTGATGGACAGGTATTGCTAAATGGTAAAGATATAAAAGGATATAATCGCAGAGATTATTATAAAATGTTTTCCGCTGTTTTCCAGGACTTTTCTTTGCTTGCCGGAACCATAGCCGCAAATATTGCTCAGACGGAGGAGGACATTGATATGGAAAAGGTTAAAAAGTGCGCCGATCAGGCCGGATTGCTCACAAAGATACAGGCATTGCCAGAAGGTTTTGAGACTTACCTGAACAGAAGAGTTTACGAAAATGCGATCATGCTTTCTGGCGGTGAGACTCAGCGGCTAATGCTTGCGAGAGCCTTATATAAAGATTCTCCGATAATTATACTTGATGAACCTACGGCGGCTCTCGATCCTATAGCTGAAGCTGAGCTATATCAGAAATACAATGAAATGACTTTGGGCAAATCAGCTATTTACATATCTCATCGCCTTGCTTCCACGCGATTTTGCGACCGTATCATTTTTATAGAAAATAATCACATAACAGAAGAGGGAACTCACGATGAACTGTTGGCTCAAGGAGGACGTTACGCTGAGCTATTTGAAATACAGAGTAAATATTATAGAGATGAGGTTGATACAAATGAAGAAAGAGAGTGATAAAAAACTTCTTTCATGGAAAGAAGCATATAACATCAACCAAAAAGCCTTTAGTCTGATATATAAACAGTATCCTCAAATGTTTACATCTAAGATTGTATGCGTGGTTTGGAACGCACTGACTCCATATGTCGGTATTTATTTATCGGCCTTAATAATTGAGGAACTTTCCACAAACAGAAACCCTGCTACACTTAAGAATTTGGTTTTAATTACTTTGATTTCAGCTGCCATAATTTCATTGGTATCGGCTTTTCTTACAAAATGGAGGGATACGCAGTGCGCCGGAATGCATTTTAAGGTCAAACAGATTTTTACAAAGAAACTGCTTGATATGGATTTTGTGAGTGTTGATGATATAAAAACACACGAGAAGCTTTCAACGATAGAACAGAGTCAAAGCGGAGGAGGTTGGGGGCTTTACAGGGTCATAGGAAACTATGAATCTATTATTTCGGCCGTTCTTACTTTATTAGGAGGTATAGCGCTGACCATAACGCTATTTATCAAGCCTGTTCCTGAGAGCGCGGGAAGTCTGACTGTATTGAATAATCCGTTATTTGTTATTGCTGTTATTATCGTGATGCTTGCTGTTACATATATTTCGCCTATGTTATCTAACAAAGCGGATAGGTATTATGCCTATCGCGCCGATTCACACAATTTAGGCAACCGCCTGTTCAGCTTTTTTGGCTTTCTTGGATACCGTCAGGAATACGCACCGGATGTACGTATTTACAGACAGGATATAATTTGTGATAAATATAATTTTAATAAAACGAGCATATTTGGTTCAAATGGTATTTTTGCAAAGTTCGCTAAAGGGCCAATGGGATTATACAGGGCAGCGTCTGCCGGCGTGTCAGTCATATTTACGGGGTTTGTATATCTTTTTGTTTGTCTGAAGGCTTGGGCAGGAGCTTTTGGTGTGGGATCGGTTACACAATATATAAGTTCTATAACAAAATTATCAGGAAGCGTGTCATCTATTATCGGAACTGTAGGGTATATGCGGAATAACGCTTCTTTTTTAAAGGTAGTATTTGAGTTTCTTGAAATTCCCAATACAATGCGCCAAGGACAGCTTCCTGTCGATAAGCATAATGATCATAGTTATGAAATTGAGTTTAAAGATGTGTCCTTTAAATATCCAGGAAGTGATGTATACGCGTTAAAAAATGTGAATATGAAATTTAAAAATGGAGAAAGGCTTGCAGTTGTTGGGGAAAACGGCAGCGGGAAAACTACTTTTATTAAATTACTATGCCGTCTTTATAATCCTACCAATGGAATTATACTTCTAAACGGAATTGATATAAGAGAATATGATTATCTGGAATATATGGCGATATTTTCTGTCGTATTCCAAGATTTCAAATTGTTCGCTTTTACACTTGGACAAAATGTTGGAGTAAAGGTTGAGTACGACAAAGAACTGGCTGAGAATTGTTTGTATAAAGCCGGATTTGGAGACAGATTGAATACAATGCCTTATGGAACGGAAACATATCTTTACAAAGAGTTCAGCAAAACCGGAGTTGACATTTCCGGAGGCGAAGCTCAGAAGATAGCTCTTGCCAGAACTCTCTATAAAGGCGCTCTGTTTATTATTCTGGATGAACCTACGGCGGCTCTTGATCCTGTTGCAGAGTCGGAAGTTTATAGTAATTTTAATGATATCATAAGCGATAAGACGGCCATATATATCAGTCACAGACTTTCATCCTGCCGTTTCTGTGATGATATCGCGGTTTTTCATGAAGGCGTGCTTGTACAAAGAGGAAGTCACGAACAACTGTTAGCGGACATAAATGGTAAGTATTATGAGCTTTGGAATGCGCAGGCTCAGTATTATGTATGATTATAGAAAAATTTTTTCATAGTTAAAAAAGAAAGTGTATAGGATCGATCAGATATAAATACGCAGGAATTTTTGGATAAATTGTATAAATCCATTGTATTTGATAACTGAATAAATTATAATAAACAAAAATCAAGATAAAATTAAAAATCGGAGGAGATAATTATGGAGTTTACTCCGGATTACAGAAACATTTTGGACGCGGCATACAACAGAGAGGCCAGGAGACTGCCGCTTTATGAGCATAGTATAGATGTAAGTATTATGGAAGCTGTGCTCAATAAAAAAATATCTCATCTACTTTCAGGA
This sequence comes from uncultured Eubacteriales bacterium, assembly GCA_949282945.1. Classification (GTDB taxonomy): domain Bacteria; phylum Bacillota; class Clostridia; order UBA1212; family CASDQQ01; genus CASDQQ01. Next base: position 1,982 of record CASDQQ010000043.1, on the reverse strand, counting down.
GATTATGAGGATAAAAAGGAATTTTTCCGTAATTACTGTCAGTTTCATAAAGAGATGGGATATGACGTTGTATCCTTTGAATACTGCATAGGAGGGGCGATGCCTGGATCAGGCGCACTTGGAGGCCATATAAAGGGCGCAATAGGTAATATGGAGGACTTTTTGAAATACCCGTGGGATGAAGTGCCGGATATATATTTTGAACGTTACGGCGAAGGGTATAAGGCACTTATGGAGGTCCTTCCCCCAGGAATGAAGGCAGTAGGAGGTCCGGGCAACGGCATTTTTGAATGTGTACAGGATATAGTGGGATATATGGATTTATGTCTCATTTCTGTAGATGATCCCGAACTTTATAGAATGCTTTTTGAAAAAGTAGGGGAGCAGAATAGAAAAATATGGGAAAGATTTCTGCTTGAATATGGGGATGCGTACTGTGTTTGCAGGTTTGGGGACGACCTTGGCTATAAGCTAAATACGCTTATAAGCGACATAGATATAAAAACGCACATAATTCCTCAATATAAAAAGATAATAGATGTGGTCCACAGCTACAATAAACCTTTCCTGCTCCACAGCTGCGGGTGTATATTTTCTGTTATGGATGATATTATTGCGGCAGGTATAAATGCCAAACATTCAAATGAGGATGTTATAGCTTTGTTTCCCGAGTGGGTTGAAAGATATGGAGATAAAATAGGTAATTTCGGAGGTATAGATACCGACGCCGTTTGCAGGCTTGACCGCACTGAAATGAGAGAATATATAACCGATGTTCTTGATAAATGCAAAGGACACGGAGGACTGGCGTTTGGCTCGGGAAACTCTATCGCCAGGTATGTACCGGTGGAAAATTTTATAACAATGACTGAAATTGTAAGAGAACTGCGCGGAGAATAACTTTTATTAAGCCGCTATGCTGTATAAATTTTGCCGTCTTCAATTTGTATTATTCTTGAACAAGATTTGGCAATCTGCATATCGTGGGTTACTAAAATGATGGTTTTTCCGTCACTGTTTAATTCTCTCAAAATATTTATAACTTCACCGCTGTTTTTGGTATCTAGAGACCCAGTCGGCTCGTCTGCCAATATTATGTCAGGGTCATTTATAATGGCTCTTGCTATAGCTACCCGTTGGCGTTGCCCTCCGGATAAAGTATTTGCATATACTTTTTTCTTTTCCAGAATGCCAAGTTTACTAAAAATATTATCTATCTGTTCCTGAGAGATTTTTTTATGTGAGTATGTTAAAGGGAGTAGTACGTTTTTCTTTACGGTGTATCTTTCTATAAGTGCAAAATCCTGAACGACAAATCCGAATTTCTCATTTCGCAGTCTAGCTGATTCTTTGGAAGAACAAGAATTAATATTTTTATCCTCTAGATAATATTCGCCACAAGTTGGTAAATCAAGGCAGCCTAAAATATTCAGCAAAGTAGATTTACCGGATCCCGAGGTTCCAATTATGGCAACCATTTCTCCTTTTTCTATATTTAGTGATACGTTACTTAAAGCTTTTACTTCAGCGCTGCCTTTACCATAAATTTTAGTTATATTTTTTAAAAATATCATACTCATATTCAGCTCCTTTTTAGCAATTTGGTTATACTTGTATTTTTTAGTTTGAGTAACGGAAATGCGATTATTGCGATTCCGATTATAATACTGAAAATGACAGTTATAAGATATGAAAGGGAAGGCTTCATAATAATAAGTATTATCAGGTCGCAGATAAATATTATAATAAATATCTGTGTAATAATTCTGTTCGCAATGGATTTTATTGTACCACCGCACATAATATGTACTGCGAATTCTTTTGTGTATTTCGATAGATATTCAAATAAATTACAAACAATACTTATTATGCTGAAAGTCAGTATAGTAATAGTTATTGTTGAATAAAGCTGTAATTCCATTGAGGTAGCGGAAATGATATTGTCTATTCTGTATTTAAAGCTTTGAAATTTAAATGTGAAT
>CASDQQ010000042.1 GCA_949282945.1 uncultured Eubacteriales bacterium | reverse complement strand
TACTCCATTTTGCACCTCTTTATATATTTTGCATAATCATTTTCCTATTTTGGCTTTTCTCTTTGTGTATTTCCATTATATAAATCTGCTATTTTTAAAAAAATCCAAAAAAGTGCAAGAAAACTTCAAATAATTTGCACTGTTTTATACTTTTTTATTACGAACAAAATAAAAAGAGTTCCTGTCATGGAACTCAGCAAAATATAATTGTAGGCAAAAACAAACACGCCGCGGTAAAACGCGGCGTGCCTGTTTTTGTTTATATAAGTTAGGGTAAGAGGTAAATTGGTATGATCAATGATTATTTCTCTGCTTTCGCAGCTTTGATCGCGTCGATAAGGTGCGGAACAACCTTGAAGAGGTCTCCCGTGATACCATAATCAGCGATCTCGAATATCGGAGCTGACGAATTCTTGTTTACAGCTACGATATATTCGGAATCCTGCATTCCTGCTTTGTGCTGGATAGCGCCTGAAATTCCGAGAGCGATATAAACTTTAGGACGAACTGTCTTTCCTGTCTGTCCAACCTGGTGGTCAGCCGGAAGCCAGCCTGAATCGATAACAGCTCTTGAGCCGCCTACAACTCCGCCTAAAACTTCCGCAAGCTCTTCAGCAAGCTTGATTCCGCCTTCAACGTCAGAAGCGATTCCACGGCCAACTGAAACGATGTATTCAGCGCCGATAAGGTCAACCATCTTCTTAGCTGCTTTAACGATATCAACAACTTCTGTCTGGATATCTGACTCAGAAAGATTTACAGTCGGCTGCTCGATAACAACTTTTCCCGCTTTAGCTTCGTCATACGGAGCTTTCTTCATAACGCCAGGTCTTACTGTAGCCATTGACGGTCTGAATCTCGGGCAAACGATAGAAGCCATAAGGTGTCCGCCGAATGCCGGTCTTGTCATCTTAAGCTCTCTTTCAAGAGTTCTGGGCTCGCCAAGTACCTTTATTTCTTTGATACCGTCGATCCTTTCTTCCGCAAGAGTAGATGTCTCTTTAAGGAAGTTTTTGTATGTATCCATATCTACATCGAGGTGAGTACAGTCAGCGCAAAGTCCTGTGTGAAGTCTTGCCGCACATCTCGGGCCAAGGTCACGTCCGATATTTGTTGCTCCGAAAAGAACAACTTCCGGCTTGTACTCTTCGATCATATCGCTTAATACTTTTGTATATCCGTCTGTTGTATAGTCTTTCAAAAGCGGATGATTGCAAACGATAACTCTGTCAGCGCCGTATCCGCCTACTGACGGAGCAAGCTCTATAACGCCGTCTCCAAGGATAACGCCTACGAGTTCAACTTTAAGCTCGTCAGCAAGACGTCTGCCCTCTGAAATAAGCTCATAGCTTGTCGGCATCATTTCGCCGTTACGCTGTTCACAAAACACCCATACGTTTTTAAAAGCACTGAGGTCTGTATTATTAAAACTGCTCATAGTTTAATCTCCTTCCAGAATCAAATGACATGCTTGCTTGCTAATGCGTCAGCCAGTTCCTTGCTCACTTCAGCGTCTGTTCCCTGAAGCATTACTCCTTCACCTTTCTGCTTAGGTGTGAACGATGTAAGGATATTCGTGGGTGAACCCTGAAGTCCGATAACCGTCTTGTCGATATATTTGCTGTCTTTAAGCAGTTCATAATCATATACATTGCACGGTTTGTCATAAGCAGTATAAATATCAGCTATGTTCATATATCTCGGGTTGTTGAGCTCTTTGATACATGTGATAAGGCACGGTCTTGCAACGTTTATGTTCATGTATCCGTCTTCAAGCATTCTCTTAACGCTTACTTTTCCGTCCTCTTTGATAACGATGTCAGCAGCGTATGTTACCTGAGGAAGACCGAGCTTCTCAGCGATCTGCGGTCCAACCTGAGCTGTATCTCCGTCGATAGCCTGACGTCCGCAGAATACTATATCGTCTTTATCTACTCCGAGATGGTCAAGTGCAGCAGCAAGGATCTGAGATGTAGCGTATGTATCTGATCCGCCGAATTCTCTTGCTGATACAAGAACAGCTTCATCAGCGCCGCGCGCAAGGATCTCTCTTAACATTTCTTCAGCTTTTGGCGGTCCCATTGTAACAACAACGACCTTGCAGCCTGTTTTATCTTTAATGCTGAGCGCAGCTTCTACCGCGTTAAGGTCATCAGGGTTAGTAATTGTAGCCATGGAAGCTCTGTCAAGAGTTCCGTCAGGTTTTACTGCAACCTTTCCCGATGTATCAGGAACCTGTTTTACACATACAATAATCTTCATCCTGCATTACCTCCCTATAATATTACCTGAAATAACTACGCGCTGGATCTCGGAAGTTCCTTCATAGATCTCAGTGATCTTAGCGTCTCTCATCATTCTCTCAACCGGATAATCTCTTGTATATCCGTATCCGCCGAACATCTGAACAGCTTCTGTAGTAGTCTTCATTGCAAGCTCTGAGCAGAAAAGCTTAGCCGTAGCAGCCTCAAGCGTAAATCTTGCTCCTGAAGCCTTAGCCATAGCAGCCTTGTACATAAGAAGGCGTCCTGCCTCGATACCTACATGCATATCAGCAAGCTTGAACTGAGTATTCTGGAATTTAGCGATCGGACGTCCGAACTGCTCTCTTCCTTTTGTATACTCAAGAGCCTCGCCGTATGCGCCTTCAGCAATACCAAGAGCCTGAGCAGCGATACCGATACGTCCGCCGTCAAGTGTCTGCATTGCGATGTTGAATCCTTTTCCTTCTACTCCTAAGAGGTTTTCTGCCGGAACTATGCAGTCCGTGAAAACTATCTCGGCCGTCGGTGAGCCGTGAAGACCCATCTTCTGCTCATGTTTTCCTACAGAGAATCCCGGGAAAGTATCTTCAACGATGAATGCTGAAATTCCCTTTGTTCCCTTTGAAGGATCTGTCATTGCGAAAACAACGAATACTGATGCAACATATCCGTTTGTTATGAAAATCTTTGAACCGTTAAGTACATAATGGTCGCCCTGCTTTTCAGCTGTACATGTAGACTTTGAAGCGTCTGAACCTGCGTTCGGCTCTGTAAGACAGAAAGCGCCAACCTTATGTCCTGTTGTGAGCATTGCAAGATATTTTTTCTTCTGCTCTTCTGTTCCGTGCTGTATGATCGGTCCGCAGCAAAGTCCGTTGTGTGTAGCAACGATATCACCTGTTGAAGCGCACTGCTTTGAAAGCTCCTCGATAGCGATCGCGCTTGCAACATCGTCTGCGCCTGCTCCGCCGTACTCTTTCGGAACACACATTCCCATAACGCCAAGATCGAATAAATGCTCGATTGTTTCTCTCGGATATTCTTCGTTCTTGTCCGTTTCAGCTGCGATAGGCTTAACTTCATTTTCTGTAAAGTCAGCCATCATCTTTTTAACCATTTCCTGTTCACGGGTTAAATTAAGATCCATTACTTAGCCTCCTTAATTTGATTTTTCTTCGTAACTAAGATAAAGAAAACGAACTTTGTATGATACGATTATAACAGCTTTTTTCAAATAGTAAAAACCGAAAATCCTTTGTGCTATATATCTATATTCTTTATATTTTGTAAGATTTTTTTGTCATATTTGCTCGATTTTTTGATTTTTTTCTGTTTTTGAAGATTATTTTTCGCTCCATTTTTGAAACACGCCGTATTTTTGTTTCAAAATTGAAACTTGTATTTTGCCTGATAATGTTTTAAAATTTAAAATCATATATTTTTAAGAGTATTTTTACGTTTTTCACAATATAATCTCTTATTTTTCTACATATTCACAAGGATTTATTCCGGAAAGGGTGGTTCATTTTTGGAACAAAATATTATTTCTTCGAAAAATGATAATGATATAGCCGGCCTTTTAAAGTCGCGCAACGAATCTTTGGAAAATAAAAACCGCATGCTCACCGCTTTTTTGGAGAACTCGCCTGACGCTATCCAGATTTCGGACAAAAATCTCATAACAATAATGGTAAATAAAGCGTACGAGGTCCTGACCGGAATAAACCGCGCCGAGCAGATAGGCGTTCCTGTTATGGATCTTGTTAAAAAAGGGCTTTTATCAGAGTCATGCGCCTCGATAGTCAAAAAGACCCGGAAACCGCAGACTATCATACAAACGTTTTCAAGGACCCAAAGAAGCGCTCATGTTACATGCTCGCCCGTTTTCGGCGACGACGGCGAAATAGAATATTATATCTGCAACGACAGAGATATAAACGAGATCAACTCGCTGCATATGGAGCTCAAGGAAACAAAGGCTCTTTCCGACCATTACCGAATGGAGCTCGAAACTTTAAGGAATAACGCGCACGTCCGAAACAAGCTTATTATAGAAGACCGCTCAATGATAGACGTTTTCGCGCTGGCGAATAAAATATCAAAGGTCGATACTACTATCCTTCTGCTCGGCGAGACCGGAGTCGGCAAGGACGAGCTTTCAAAATACATACACAACAACAGCCCGCGAAGGAACAACGCCTTTATATCCGTAAACTGCGGCGCGATAGCCGAATCACAGTTCGAAAGCGCGCTGTTCGGATATGAGACCAATTCCGGCTACGGAAAGAAAAACAAACCGGGGCTTTTTGAAATTGCAGATAAAGGCACGCTTTTCCTTGACGAGATAGGCGAGCTTTCTTTAGACATGCAGAAAAAGCTGCTTCAGGTATTGCAGAATAAATCATTTATCCGCACCGGCAGCACTAAGACCGTCAACATCGACGTGCGTATAATAGCCGCGACGAACCGCGACCTTGACGAAATGGTACGCGAAGGCCAGTTCCGGGAAGACCTGTTTTACCGCCTCAATGTTATTTCTGTTTCTGTGCCGCCGCTGCGCAGCCGCAAAAACGACATCATTCCGCTTGCGAACCATTTCTTAAGCATTTTCAACAAAAAATATAATATGGAGAAAACACTTTCGCCAAAGGCCAACTACTCGCTTTTAAACTACGACTGGCCGGGGAATATAAGGCAGCTGAAAAACACAATAGAACACGCCGTTATCCTGTCTGAAGGAGACATAATAGAACCGGAGCATTTAGCCTTACGTCTTCCGGACAACCACACAAACGTTACTGTTCCCGAGCTCAAAGACGACGAAGGCTTAAAAGAGCTGCTTGAACAGACCGAGCTTCAGTATCTCAATATGTATTATGAAAAATACGGAAACATACGCGCCGCTGCGAAAAGACTGAAAATGTCGCCAACGACATTTTTGCGGCATAAGACTGAGTTTGAAAATAAATACGGAAAGATTTAATTTTCATTTTTCAAAATTTGATTCCAGTTCCTGCGGGCATAGCCTATTCTTAATATAATTACTTTTTTGGAAATAATATCGACTTTATAGAATATCAGATGTGTTTTAAATGATATGGATCTTATTCCCCGGTTTGACAGTTCTTCATCGTCTAACCGGGGATATCTGTTAGGAAATGTTTTTAGAAGAGATAGTTTTTGAAGAAGCCCCGATATAAATATTTCTGCTATACCGGCCTCTTTTATTGAAAATTTGATATAATGTCCAATTTCAAATAAATCTTTTTTAGCCGGCTCTGTAACAATTACTTCGTATCTAGTTACCATTAAACTCCAGATTTAATTCTTTTATTACATCTTCCAAACTTATTACTCTTCCTTCTTCCATTGCCTTAATTCCAACATTTACAAAATCGCGCAGTTCCTGTCTCGCTTTTTCTTCTTCAGTCATTACTTTTTCAGCTGTGTTCATAATAAAGTCCTCCTTTCTCA
>CASDQQ010000041.1 GCA_949282945.1 uncultured Eubacteriales bacterium | reverse complement strand
TCTTGACATATCACCGCTGGACTTTTCAAAAGCTATATAACCAGTTAACTAATGATATAGTATACTATTATTCCAGTTTTGTCAATACACAAATTTCCCAAAGCTTTAATTTTCACAGACTACGTTTTTTATCAAGCTTTTCTAATACAGAGTCTTTACTTCTGCACAGATTATATTTTGCCCTTTCATAATCGACGGTAGTGTATTCCCCGTTCTCATAAAGGATATTTCCGTCAGAAACAGTCATACATACATCTGCTCCGTTTCCCGAGTATACAAGATTATTAATAAAATTATGCTCAGGGTAATACCAGGGTTTATCAGTATCTATAACAATTATATCCGCCTTATACCCTTCTTTAATAAGGCCGCTGTCATTTCTTCCCTGAGCTATAAATCCGTTTATTGTAGCAGCCTTAAGTGCTTCCTTCGGCGTGATAATACAGGGATCGCCGCTTATACCTTTATGGAGTATAGCGTAAAGCTTAATCTCCTCCAGCATGTTTAAACTGTTATTGCTCGCCATACCGTCTGTTCCTATACAAATATTTATTCCCTTTTCGATCATTTTTCCGGCTCTCATGACTCCACTGGCCAATTTAAGATTGCTTACGGGGTTGGTAGCCACGTTTACATTTTTTTCTTTCAAAATATCTATATCCTCATCATTCATCCAAACACAGTGAGCGGCCGTAGTATTAAGATCGAAAGCGCCCAGATCATAAAAATATCTGGTGGGGGTTTTTCCGTGCCTTTCAATACACTCTTCATACTCCTTTTTTGTTTCTGAAAGGTGTATGTGCATATTAAGTCCTTTTTCCAGAGCATATTCTCTGACCTGCAAAACTGTCTTCGGTATCGACGTGTACTCGGCATGTACTGACGCATCGGCCAAAATGGCCCCATTATTGGCTCCATGGTAATATTTAAGCACCGCTTCTGTTTCTCTGTAGGATGAATCATTTTTGAAATCTCCGCCGTCAAAGCAGGTCGCGGCGTTGCATATATTGAATTTTGTTTTAGTTTCAAGAGCAGCTCTGCACATGCTCTCACACTCAAAATACATATCCGACGTAGAAACTATACCTACTTTAAGCATTTCCGCTATGCCAAGCAGCATTCCATTATACACATCCTCTCCTGTAAGCTCATCCTCAAAAGGAAATACTGAATTATAGAGCCAGTCCTGCAAAGTCCTGTTTTCACTGTATCCTCTTAAAAGCACCATAGGAGTATGAGCATGAGAGTTTACAAATCCCGGAAGCAAAAGCCTGTTTTTTCCGTCGTACCGCCTGTCAAAATTTCCAGGGGGACACTCCTTTCCCACATAAGAAATCCTGTCCTCTTTTATTTCAACAAACATGTCCTTTTCTATATTAAAATCTTCATTTATAATGGTTATTTTCTCAAATAGTATATTCGCCATATCCGTTATTCCTTTCTCAATACATTTGATAATACAATATTGACAGAAGAAATGTTCTCCTGTCAATATCTGTAACAAACGTGTAATATTCTCATATATATTTATATAAGCATGGATTTTGCCAATTTATTTAAAGCCTTTTTTTCTATTCTGCTCACATAGGATCTGCTTATTCCAAGAAAATCCCCAACTTCTCTTTGTGTCATTTCACGGCAGCCCTCAAGTCCGTAACGCATCTTTATAATTTCAAGTTCTCTGCCTTTCAGGACCTTTTTCAATTTACTGTAAAGATTTTTTATTTCCATTCCCAGTTCTACTTCCTCAGATACGTTGCTTCCGTCCGATCCAAGCAGATCCATCATTGACACTTCGTTTCCCTCTTTATCCACGCCTACAGGTTCCTGAAGTGACAGATCCATTACATTCTTTTTACACGATCTGAGATACATCAAAATTTCATTTTCTATACATCTTATCGCGTACGTGGCAAGTCTTGCTCCCTTGTCCGTATTGAAGCTAGATATTCCTTTTATAAGACCTATAGTCCCTATGGATATCAGGTCGTCGCTGTCTTTTATGTTTTGAGAATACTTTTTTACAACATGAGCCACTAATCTGAGATTATGTTCTATAAGTATATTTCTTGCCTCCTCGTCCCCGGCGGCAAATCTTTCTAAATAATCATTTTCCTCATCCCTTGAAAGAGGTTTCGGAAAAGAGTTCATTCCCTGTACATAACCGAGAAACATTCATACACCCCATAAAATGTCGCTATAAAAACATTCTATGAAGTGTAATCCTATTTTGTGCTTGTCAGAGAAGCTATTTCGGCAAAAATTTTTACAGCCGACTGGGACAGAGTCACTCCGTTTTCTATAAATACTGTAAGAGTATATCTGGAATCTCCTACGTCGTAAAAACCGGAAAACCATGAATGCACTATCTGTCCGTCTTCTGTGTACTTTCCCGTTTCCGCGCTTCCCGTCTTTCTGTATATTCCAGAAAGTCCCGCCGCCGAAATACTTTCCGCGGCTGTTCCGCTCAGGGTAACTTCCTTCATATACTCCTTAAGGATCTCAGCCGTACTTTCTTTGATGATCCTTTTACTTTCTTCATATTTTATTTGTTTTATGATCTGTCCTTTACCGTCTATTATTCCTTCAACTATATTTGGCTTTAATATAACTCCCCCGTTAGCCACAGCTGTGATTGCATTCGTAACCTGAAGAGGAGTAGCTAGCATTTCTCCCTGCCCTATCGATAAATTGGCTATGGCCCTGTTGTTTATTATGCCGTTGAGATCCGGAAGATTTCCTTCACTTTCATTTATACCCTGTTCATATAATCCGGTTTTTTCTCCGAATCCAAAAAGCTTCGCCATATTGACTATGCGCTCCATTCCAAGTTCAAGCCCCAAATCTATAAAAAATGTATTGCAGGATTTGGCGAATGCATTTTTCATTCCTATAATACCGTGTCCTCCGCTTGAATAGGTGTGGCACTTAAATTCCATTCCGTCTACGTCAACATATCCCGGGCAATAATAGCTATATTCCAGATCCAACTCCTCTTCTATCGCCGCGGCCGCTACTACGGTTTTGAAAACCGATCCCAAACTGTAAGACATTGTAGCTCTGTTTGTAAGTTCCCCTTTGTCGCTGTTTAGATACTCGGCTATATGTCCGTGTTCATAGTCGGGAAAAGATCCCATTGCCAGAATATCTCCCGTTTTTGCGTCCTGAAATACAAAAGCTCCCGTAATATTGTTTTTTTCAAAGACTTCTTCGCATATTTTCTGTATTCCATAATCTAAAGTAAGTTTAACGCTCAGAGGATCTTCGCCCTGACTTTCTCTTATGGTATACCCAAATCCTTTTATAGGATTATTCATGGCGTCCTTTACGATAACGATCTCTCTTGTCTTATCCGATCTAAGATATTCGTTATAAAAACCTTCTATGCCTGTTTCCCCCTGTCCATCGGATCTTACATAACCCGTAACAGCCTTTGCCAAAGAATTTTGATCATATCTTTGAGTTACATGTATATTATATATAGAAGAATCAGGCATTTTGTAGGCTATAAGCTTATCTTCTCTGTCAGTCAGCGGTATCATGTTCCTATCGTATATTACTCCTCTGACCGGTTCAAGTTCTGTTCCTTCTACCCTCTGTCTCTGGGCGGCGGCCGAATATTCCTCGTGTTTATATATACAAAGATAGAAAAATCTAAAAATCCCCGCTGTAAGAATCAAAATAGCTATGAGCGAAACAGCTTTAAATCTTTTTTTCATAAAAAACCTCCGACAAATACAACTTTATCATATCCGCCGGAGAAAATATTATTCAAAAAATTCCAATTTATCTATTAAATCCTCTGCAAACCCTACATTTTCAGGGCATATCGCACTACAAAATCCACATAATTGCCATTAGTTCTTATTACTTTTCGTTAAGTATATGCCACACATCTTTCCCTACAAATCCACAATGCCGATACACTCTTTCAGGGTTTGTAATATTATCACATTCACCTGAAACCGTTGCAAAATCCGCAAAACTGCTCATTGTCTTTAAAGCTTTGCAAATTAGAGCAGAGGCTACGCATTTTCCTCTATATTCAGGCAATACCTGAAGCCATTCAATGATTGCCTCACCGACTTCTATATCAAAGTCACATATAATTGAGCCAATGAGTTTTCCGTCTAAAATAGCGCCTATCCATAATTCTGGGCAATAGACCTGTGTTGTGGATAGACTACTCATATAATCTGCGGACACGCGTATTTCAGAATGGGTATATGAACGGTTTATCATATCTGCAAGTTCGTCATTTCTGTTGGATTGAATGACTTCTAATTTTATTCCCGTAGCATTGAACTCCGGTATGTTTGACAGATTGTGCATTAATCTAAAAAATCTTCTATCATAGTAATTATCAAGTAGATTTGCATCAAATTCATCGCTATGAACAATTTTCATATTGGAGGGTACTATTAGGCTTTTTGCCTTCCAATAGGGAATGGAAGAAACTTTGCAGGGGTTTTTTTTGTAAGTTTCCATTGAAATCATCGTTTATTTTGTCCCTCCTTGCGAAATGTGCAACCCATTTTTTCCTTTATCTCTGCACGATTGGGTAGTAACAGTTCCGGTACCAATTTTTGATATATACTGTTTGTACTTTCGGCTTTATCCCTATATTTTCTGATCTGATTTTTTTCTTATCATAGAAAAAGGAAGTATCTCCCTTTCGCATTCTATTCCAAATATCATCTGCGCGTGCGGAGCGTTTTCTATATCTTCTCCTTTTTCATTTGTCATACGTTTTATCATAAGGCTAAACTCTTCACCTGAAGGCATGACCACTTCCACCTCGTCCCCCACTGAAACCTTGTTGCGCTGTTCCACCAAGACTATTTTTCTGTTTTTATCGTACTCTCTGCAAAGTCCTATAAAATCGTATCCCCTTATATATGAGTTAGTTCCGTAATTCTGTGTGGAATCAGGCTGTGTTTTCCCTAAAAAAAACGCTTTTGTATACTCCCTGTGACTGGCTTTTGAAGCTTCTTCAAGCCATTTGGGATCATAAGACCAATTGTCCGGATCTCTATAATACTTATCTATAGCCATTCTGTATGCTCTCACTACAGAAGCCACATAAAAAGAGCTTTTCATACGCCCCTCTATTTTCAGACTGTAAACTCCCGCTTTTATGAGCTCCGGAATATGTTCTAAAAGGCATAGATCCTTGGAATTAAAAATAAATGTTCCACGCTCGTTTTCATAAACAGGCATATATTCTCCGGGGCGTTTTTCCTCAACTAATCTGTAGCTCCATCTGCACGCCTGAGCACAGTCTCCCCTGTTGGAATCCCTTCCGGTCATATATCCGCTTAAAAGGCATCTTCCCGAATAGGATATGCACATTGCGCCGTGAACAAATGCTTCCAACTCTATATCTGGATTTTTCTCATGTATATACTTTATTTCCTCTAAAGACAACTCTCTTGCCAACACCACTCTTGACGCACCCTGTTCTTTCCAGAAAGCCGCGCTCATATAATTGGTATTATTAGCCTGAGTACTTATATGTATCTGCATATTCGGGGCGACGCGCTTAACAAGAGAAAATATCCCGGGATCTGAAACTAAAACCGCGTCAGCCCCCATTTCCTCAATTTCTCTTATATATTGTTCCATATTTTCAAAATCGCTGTTACGCGGTATTATGTTCATTGTAACATATACTTTTTTGCCTTTTGAATGCGCAAATTTTATTCCCTCTTTCATTTCTTCCGGAGAAAAATTATCGGCTTTCGCCCTAAGCCCGAATTCCGAACCGCCTATATATACGGCGTCGGCTCCGTAGAGAACAGCCATTTTTAATTTTTCGAGATTTCCTCCCGGCGCCAGTAATTCCACCATTTAATCATTACCTTCCTTTATTTTTACAGATAAGGTTATTCCATCTCCTACAGATAAAAATGACGTCTCAAAGCAATCGTCCTCTATAAGCTTTTTTATATACTTCCTCATATTAACTACGATTGTCCGAAATTTTCTTTCTGCTATTCCCTCGGCAGAAACTCTTCCGTCGAAAAGCACATTATCTGTCACTAATATGCCGCCTATATTTAAAAGTCTTTTGGCATCATCATACATCTGAGCGTACTGCCCCTTGGCGGCATCCATAAATATCATGTCGTACTTTGAGTCTATACAGGAAAAAACTTCTGCGGCATCCGCAATTATTATATTTATACAGTTGGAAAATCCTGATTTTTTTACATTTTCCGCGGCAATGGAAGCAGTATCTTCATCAATTTCAACCGTGTCTATTCTTCCTCCGTCTGAAAGCCATGGAGCCATGGTTATAGCAGAATAGCCTATGGCCGTTCCCGCCTCAAGAATTTTCAAAGGCCTCTTAATAGCACATAATGTACG
>CASDQQ010000040.1 GCA_949282945.1 uncultured Eubacteriales bacterium | reverse complement strand
GAAAATATTGCAGATACTTCCGGAAGAGGATGAAGAAGACTTTTTACTTTCACTTGCGGGAGAAGAGGTAGTGTTTCTTGTTGGAGGAAGGTATATGGATTCTCCGCAGGGACTTTGTGTAAGATTGGTATATGAAAACGGAAACTATGAATTGATAAATTATAATGGTCAGTCGGAGTAGATGTTATTGCTTGTTGATAGCCAGTATGCAGACATTTATATTTTACTGCAAATGTCTTAAGAATTTTTCTGTCCAGGACTTATTTAGCATTTTAAAAGGGAAACCCTTGCGCTTATCATGATTTTGAAAATCCGCATGTATATAATGAGATTACTTTCTCCTTGAAAAAGCCAGGATTATCTGATAATCTAAAAATGCTTATATTATTAACTAATTTGATAAAAAGGATGGAAATTATTATGAGTTTATATGAACAGTGGGAGCAGATCTGCGAGCAGGAAAGAAGTCCCCAGGAACAGAATATGTTTTGGGGAGCTTATTTTGAGACAGAAAAAGAGGCCTATAGAAAAATACTGTCCTCACAGGAAAATAGAGTAGCGGGAACGGTGGCAGAGTTGGCTGACAGATTTGAAATGACAAAACCCCAGGTAGTAGGATTTATAGACGGAATAAATACCAGTCTTGAAAAAGAAATAGAATTGGAGACCTTAGAGGCGGATACAAATGTGGAGCTTATGATCATATGGGAAAAACTTTATGAAAATATGCTCAACGCCAAGGCGGACTGGCTTTATAAGTTAGCTGAATGGGAGCCAATACTTTCCGAAGAAAGAAGAAGAGAAATAAAGAAAGCTTTTGACCGATCAAGGATGGCTGTAAGCGAAAAAATAGGCAGAAATGAACCTTGCCCATGCGGAAGCGGCAAAAAATATAAAAACTGCTGCCTTAATAAAAAATGAGCAAGGATAGATCAAAAAAGCCTGAAATTGTTATAACAATGGGCGATCCGGCAGGAATAGGACCGGAAATAATCATAAAAACTTTGGCAAAAGAAGAAATATACCGATCATGCAGACCTATAATATGCGGGAGCCGGGTATTTTTAGAGAAGGCCATGCGTATATGCGGCTTGGAGAACCGTATCCATTGGGACCGGTTTTGTGTGGAAGAGCCCCGGATCGCAGATTTTGACGAGAAAAAAATAGAATTGGGGAAAGCTTCGGCAGACGGGGGAAAAGCGGCATACAGATATATCGAAAAAGCCACTGAACTTTGCATGTCAAAAACTGTGGCGGCAATGGCTACCGCACCTATAAACAAAGAAGCTTTAAAAATGGCTGACATACCCTATATAGGACATACCGAGATATTAGCCGGTCTGACAGGGACACAGGATCCCCTTACTATGTTTTATGTACATGGATTGAAGGTGTTCTTTCTCACAAGACATATAGCTTTTTCCCAAATATGCTCTATGTGTACCGAGGAAAGGATATATGATTATATAGTAAGGTGTACTGAGGCTATGGAGCGTATGGATATAGGAAACAGAGAAAAACCTTTCGCGGTAGCGGCTTTAAATCCCCATGGCGGAGACGGGGGACTTTTTGGGTCTGAGGAAAAAAACAATATTTTTCCCGCTGTTTTGAGGGCAAGGGAGAACGGCATAAATGTGGTTGGCCCAATCCCGGCGGACAGTGTATTTCATATGGCTCTTAAAGGAGATTTTTCAGGAGTACTTTCTCTTTACCATGATCAGGGCCATATAGCTACGAAAACTTTAGATTTTGAAAAAACCATTGCTGTAACATGCGGGCTTCCTTTTTTGCGCACGTCTGTGGACCATGGAACGGCCTTTGATATAGCCGGAAAAGGCACGGCCAGCGAGATAAGTATGATGGAAGCTGTGAATGTGGCCGCCAGACTGATTTTGTGATCGGGTTTATCTGAATGTTTAATAAAATTTCTTTGCATAAGGGAAAATATTTGATATAATGATTTGAAATGAAGTTTTGCAAGGAGGCACTATGAAGAAGAGAGACGATATACACAAAGTACTAATCATAGGTTCGGGTCCGATAGTAATCGGTCAGGCTTGTGAATTTGATTATTCAGGGACTCAGGCATGTAAAGCTCTTCGTAAACTAGGATATGAAATTATACTTGTCAATTCCAACCCGGCAACTATTATGACAGACCCCGAAACAGCAGACAGAACCTATATTGAGCCTTTAAATGTTGAAAGACTTACACAGATTATCGAAAAAGAAAGACCGGATGCACTTCTCCCTAATTTGGGCGGACAATCAGGTCTTAATTTATGTTCTGAATTAGCCAAAGGCGGTATTTTGGACAAATACAACGTAAAGGTTATCGGGGTGCAGGTGGACGCAATAGAAAGAGGCGAGGACAGAATAGAATTTAAACAGACAATGGACAGCCTCGGTATAGAAATGGCAAGAAGCGAAGTTGCTTATTCTGTAGATGACGCGGTAAAAATCGCGGAAAATCTGGGATATCCTGTGGTGCTGAGACCTGCGTATACAATGGGAGGCGCAGGCGGAGGCCTTGTATATAATATAGATGAATTAAAGACGGTTGTTGAAAGAGGGTTACAGGCTTCACTTGTAGGACAGGTTCTTGTAGAAGAATCCATTTTAGGTTGGGAGGAACTGGAACTTGAGGTCGTGCGTGACTCTACAGGAAAAATGATAACCGTATGTTTTATAGAAAATATAGATCCCCTGGGCGTACACACAGGAGACTCTTTTTGTTCGGCGCCTATGCTGACCATACCCGAAGATGTACAGAAGGAGCTTCAAAGACAAGCTTACAGCATAGTAGATAAAATAGAAGTAATCGGCGGAACAAACGTGCAGTTTGCAAGAAATACAGAAACCGGAAGAATAATAGTAATAGAAATAAATCCGAGAACATCCCGTTCGTCTGCTTTGGCTTCAAAAGCGACGGGATTCCCAATAGCTTTGGTTTCGGCAATGCTCGCGGCGGGACTTAACCTTGAGGATATACCTTGCGGAAAATATGGAACACTTGATAAATATGTTCCCGACGGAGATTATATAGTAATAAAATTTGCCAGGTGGGCTTTTGAAAAATTTAAAGGCGCAGAGGACAAGCTCGGGACACAGATGAGGGCCGTAGGCGAAGTAATGAGCATAGGAAAAACCTATAAAGAAGCTTTTCAAAAAGCTATAAGAAGTCTTGAAATAGGCCGTTATGGCTTAGGCGGAGCCAAAGATTTTGCCTCAAAAACTAAAGAAGAGCTTTTAGGAATGCTCCATACAGCCACGAGCGAAAGGCAGTTTATCATGTATGAGGCCCTTAGGAAAGGCGCCTCTGTGGAAGAAATTTTTGAGCTTACTAAAATAAAGCCGTATTTTATAGAGCAGATGGCTGAACTGGTATGTGAAGAAGAAGAAATAAAGAAATATGTTGGAAAGAAACTGCCTGAGGAGCTTCTGGAAAGAGCAAAAAAGGATGGTTTTGCCGACAGATACATAGCGGGCCTTTTAAAAACGACGGAGAAAGAAATAAGAGAAAGCAGGATAAAATCGGGAATAGTTGAAGCATGGGAGGGAGTACATGTAAGCGGAACGGAAAACGCTGCTTACTATTATTCTTCATATAACATCGAAGACAAAGACCGGGTGAGCGACAGACCCAAGATAATGATACTCGGAGGCGGTCCTAACAGGATCGGGCAGGGCATAGAGTTTGACTATTGCTGTGTGCATGCGGCGTTTGCTTTAAAATCCCTGGGCTTTGAAACGATAATAGTAAACTGTAATCCCGAAACCGTATCCACCGATTATGACACGTCAGACAAGCTATATTTTGAGCCGCTTACTCTTGAGGACGTTTTGAGCATATACGAAAAGGAAAGGCCTGTAGGCGTTATAGCCCAGTTCGGAGGGCAGACTCCCCTTAACCTGGCGGCAGATTTGAAAAAGGCAGGAGTAAACATATTGGGAACATCTCCTGAGACAATTGATTTGGCCGAGGACAGAGATCTTTTCAGAGAAATGATGGATAAACTGGGCATACCAATGCCGGAGTCGGGAATGGCTGTAAATTTTGAAGAAGCTAAGGCAATAGCGGATAAGATAGGTTATCCTGTAATGGTAAGACCATCTTACGTATTAGGCGGAAGAGGAATGGAAGTGGTACACGACGCTGAAAGCCTTGAAGTATATATGAATGCTGCTGTGGGAGTAACTCCGGACAGGCCGATACTTATAGACAGATTTTTACATAACGCCACGGAGTGTGAAGCAGACGCTATCTGCGACGGAGAGAATACCTTTGTACCTGCCGTAATGGAGCATATAGAACTGGCGGGAGTACATTCCGGCGACTCTGCGTGTATATTGCCGTCGCTGAATATTTCTGATGAAAATGTGACTACCATAAAAGAGTATACTAAGAAGATTGCTAAAGAAATGGGCGTTTGCGGACTTATGAATATGCAGTATGCCATAGAGGATGGGAAGGTTTATGTACTTGAGGCAAATCCGAGAGCGTCAAGGACCGTGCCTCTTGTTTCTAAAGTATGCAATATTCAGATGGTAAAGTTGGCCACGGATATAATGACCAGTAAGATCACGGGAAGACCTTCGCCTATAGCGGGCCTTAAAGAAAAAACATTTTCTCATTATGGTGTAAAAGAAGCAGTATTTCCGTTTAATATGTTCCAGGAGGTAGATCCTGTACTGGGGCCTGAAATGCGTTCTACCGGAGAAGTTTTAGGCATTGCAAGGACTTTTGGGGAGGCTTTTTATAAGGCTCAGGAGGCTACGAAGGTAAAGCTTCCTCTTGGAGGGACCGTTTTAATAAGTGTAAATGACAGGGATAAGGGAGATTTGATTGAAGTCGCGAAAGGTTTCCATGAACTTGGATTCAAGATCATTGCGACACAGGGGACATATAATATGATTACGCAAAATGGCATTCCTGCGGAAAAGATAGCTAAACTTGGGGAAGGCCGTCCGGATGTTTTGGATGCCATCGTAAATAAAAAGGTAAGCATGATCATAAATACGCCGGCTGATAAAAAGGCAAGTGAGGACGATAGCTATATAAGAAAATCCGCTATAAGATCTCAGATATCCTACATGACCACAATGGCTGCGGCTAAAGCTACTGTGGCTGGAATAAGAGAGGCCAAGCATACAAACAAATTTGAAGTTAAGGCCTTGCAGGATTTCCATGCTGAAATAAAATAATATAAGCTAATGTACGGGGAGCATTATTTTAAAAGCTCCCCGTTCTTTTTGTTATACTGATGATAAAAGCTTAAAAAGGTATTATGACCTGATAAGTTTTTTACATCCAGAATATACTAAATATGGCCTTTTCTCTAACGGGAATGTATTTGGAACTATTGCCGCGGAGCTTGTTTATATATCTAACGGTCTGGAGCATATATCTTTTTCATTCTGTGCAGATTGGAAAGCCGGCGGACAGACTCGCCGCCCATTTGTTCAGATAAAGCTACGGCCAATGCGTCTACTATAGCCGTGGGAGCGGTCATTGAATGGTACTCCGTCGGTTCTCCCCGATAAACAAATAATTGAATGTCGGCTTGCTCTTCTTCGGGAATGAAAGAGCGGCTGCAAAATACAATAATACGGTAACCAATTGTTTTTTGATAGTCGAGTATCATTTTTCCTTCCTTTGATACCTTTGAAAAGCTAAACATAACCACAATGTCATCCTCTTTTATATTGGCAAGACCCTCCAATACTTCCGAACCGCCGGAAGGCAGAAGGATGGTTTCTATACCAAGCCTTCGCAGGCGAAACATTAAAAGCTGTCCTAATGCGGAAGAAGCGCTTTTTGCGTGGATAAAGACCCGGTGAGAATTTAAAAGGGCCAGGACAGCTTTTTGAAATTCAGCTATATCCAATCCCTCTAAAGTTTTCTGTAAATACATCTGCTGCCGCAAAATCCAGTTTTCTACTGTAAATTTTTGATCAGAGCTCAGTGTCTCCATCATTTTAGCGGCAGGGCCTTCCGACAGGCTCTGATCTGCCACGCTGCGTTTTAATTCTTTGTAGTCTTCGCATCCCATATGACGTACAAAACGGGAAATCGTTGCTTCAGATATGCCAAGTCTCCTGCTTACCGTACCTATTGAAGAAAAAAGAAATTCATCCGTATTGTTCAAAATATAATCTAATATTTTAACTTCGGATTTTGTGATTTGTTCAGGCATATTTGGAAAATGTAACGTCATTTTATATTTATCCTCCTAAGTAAATTCAGTTTTTTATAAAAGGCGTTTGGCTTCAGCGCTGACTGACAAACCCGTAAGCAGACTCTTCCATCTAAAAAGTATTTTTAGAAGTCCTCACTTTTTTAAAAACTAAAATACCTTTAGCGGAGGGGGTCGTCGTCACAGAAACCAACTCGAATCCTTTGAGGACCATTTCATTTGCCGCTTCTTCAATACGCTCGGCCATTTGTTTTGCCTTTGGAGCGTAATCGATCACTATTGTCTTATGGGTTGCAGCAATACACTCGTTTAAGGAAGGGACGGTATTTTTATCTTTCCCGTTTCCAAGCAGTACTTCTACATAATCTCCGCCCAGAGCGCGGATCTCCTTGAGAGAACGTTTGAGGACACAGGCTGTTTTTACCTGGAAAGGTGCTTTTTCAGAAATTATAATCTGATAATGGCCAGCCCTCATTTGTCGGTAAAGTTCCGGGATCGTAAGGATATCCTTATCAAAATCAGTATATATACAACCGTATTGCGCCGCCTGGTGCGTATCGCTACCACCGACAACCGGCTTTTTTAGCTGTTTGCCTAGCGCGTAGGTCGACTGTTCGGTACGTTCCCGATTTTCTGCCGCATCCTTCCCGTTCAAATCCAGAAAATCTAACCGGCTAAGCTGTTCCAAAGGTAATTCGGGAATATGGCCTCCGGTCCGATAAGGATGGGCTGCCCCCACCAAAACATCAAACTCCCGAAAAAGGTCCATCAACTTTTCAAAGGAAAGAAAATTGCCCGGCACCTTGTGCGGAGCCAACCGCTGATTCAATTCCATTATAGTTTCGACCGTTCCAAGGGTCAAGACATGTCCGCCTTCGGCAATATCGGTCTCCATGCCGGGAAAAATACGAAGCCCGTTTTCTAAGAGCAAAGTATCTCCCTCTCGTTTGCTTTTATATGTCAGATATCCGTAAAGTTCGTCAAATTGCAGTGTGTTGAAATGTTCGGTAAGACACAGAGCATCCAGTCCGGCATTTTTTGCCTCATCAAATAGCCAGTCAGTATATTGTGTGGAAAACGGCAGTCGTTTTGCCAGTTTTCCATGAGTGTGAAAGTCTAGTTTCATATATACTCCCTTTTTCTAAAATATTTTTGATGCCAATATAGATAATGAGATCCAAAGGAAAGAAACCGCCAGAAATAATAAATCATTGTAGGTTATCTTCATGGAGGAAAGCTTTATCTTTTTGACATTTTTGTTTACAGCCGCGTATCGGTAGCCTTTGATCTCTAATGCTTCCACCGTAGTACGTGACCGCTTAGCTGTATTGAGCATAAGTGGGTAAAAGGCATGCATAACTATTTTTGTCTGATAGAAGAGGTATTTTACCTTTCCCCAAAAAGTTTCATGAGCCGGAGGATTGCCCCTCATCCTGAAAGACAGCAGGATGTTTTGAAATTCTTCCATCAGCATGGGCAGTACTCTATAAGCGTAGGAAATAGAGAAAGAAAGCCTCTCCGGGCAGCCATACCACATCAGTCCGTTAGAGAGCCGGTCGGGATCCAGTCCGGAAAAGACTGTGATAGAGGCCAGCGAACAGGTGGCGACTTTTAAAGTAAGAATCAATAATGGAATGATTGTAGAAGTGTTTCCACCAAAAAAGAAGGAGACAATTAACAAATATCCCGTCTGAGTAAATACGCCAATTGCGAAGAGCAGCAGAACAAGGCCGGCCACTCGGGCTAGCTT
The DNA here is from genome assembly GCA_949282945.1 of uncultured Eubacteriales bacterium. Taxonomy (GTDB): domain Bacteria; phylum Bacillota; class Clostridia; order UBA1212; family CASDQQ01; genus CASDQQ01. The sequence goes on along the minus strand of CASDQQ010000040.1, from coordinate 4,302 downwards.
TGTAGTCACCAATACCAGTAAAAAACAGGCTATCAAAAACCAGAGATTATTGACAAACCATGGAACCAGGCCTATAAAAAGATACCAAACTAACAAAATACGAGGATCCAGTCTGGCAATTACGGTGTCGTCATTTCCATAAGCATTTTTTAATACCTGATTGCGAAGAAAATCAATGGAGAATTTATCAAGGATATTCTCGGAAAGTTTCTTTTTTATCTTCATTTCTCTCATTATGCCTCCTCAAAGCTTTGTAAAAATTCATCTACCGTATAACAGAAAGCTTTTTTGTCCAACACTTGCCCCATAGAAAAAATTTCCGGAGGTCGTATGCCGACGGTTTCCACTATCGAACTGTTCCCAAAAATGTCATCCCGCGTCCCGTCCGCCACGACCTTTCCCTGATAAAGTACTAAGATCCGCTCCGCCCACTCGCACACCAACTGCATATCATGAGTGGCGATCATTACGGTTTCTGTAATATCTTTTATGTCGGTCAGGGTCCGCATAATTTCTTTTCTGGTGGCGATATCAAGATTTGCCGTAGGCTCATCCAGGAGCAGAATACCGGGGTTGAGGGCAATACCAATAGCAAGGCTCGCCCGGCGCATCTGACCTCCGGACAAAAGCCGTCCGTCCCGGTCTTTTAATTCTGTCAGATGAAAACGGTCTAACAGCCTATCTGTACGCTCCTGGAAATTTTCCATGCGGCGGACCTGCATAGCATAGGAAATATCCGCTTTAATAGAATCCTTAATAAACATTTCCTCGGGGTTCTGATATACCAGGGAAATTTTCCGCGACAGATTTTCGGTTTTCTTATTTCGGATATTTTCTCCCTCTAAAAAAATATCTCCTGTCTCAGGCTTAAGGAGCCCCACCATCAGCTTCATCAGAGTGGATTTTCCGGCGCCGTTGGAGCCGATCAAAGCAATTTTTTCGCCTTTTCGGATTTCCAGATCCAAATGGTCGAATACTATCCGGTTATCGCCTTTAACAGAACGGTAGGAAAGAGATACGTCCCGAAATTGAACGGCGGATTCGGCGCAGCTTTTAGAAATATTTTTCAGAGGCTTAAAACCGCTATAGCGTAAAGCCTGAAACGCGGTGCTGCCTTCTTCGATAGTGGTAGGCAGAGGCTGATCTTTTAAACAGCCATTTTGTTTCATTCTATAGGCGGCTGTAGTTATCTGAGGAGGAAAAATATTGCACGACTGCAGTTCCTCTACGCGGCAAAGCGCTTCATTTGTCGGAAGCTTCCAGGCTATTTTGCCGTCTTTCATAAGCATTACATGCTTACAATAGTCGGCGATATATTCTGTGTGGTGTTCTATGACGATAATTGTCTTGCCCTGTTTTTCGTTTAATTCACGCAGAACACCGTAAATTTTGTCTGCGTGACCAGGATCTAACTGAGCAATGGGTTCGTCCAGGATTAGAATGTCCGGACGCAGGGAAACAGCGCCCGCTAACGCCAACAGGTGGGTTTGTCCGCCGGAAAGCTGCCATATATAATCGTCCTCCCTGCCTTCCAGTCCACAGAGGGAAAGGGCCTCTTTTCCTCTTTCCATGTAATCTGGCATAGCGTAATTCAGACAGGCATATGAGGCGTCGTCCAGTACTGTTGGACGAACAATCTGGTTCTCAAAATCCTGATATACATATCCCACCTTGCAGGCAAGAGTGCCCACATCCGATTTTAGGGTATCTAAACCGCCGACTGTTACTTTACCTTCAAAATCTCCGGTAATAAAGTGAGGGATCAGACCGTTGAGTGCTTTACAAAAAGTGGACTTCCCGCAGCCGTTGTTTCCAACGACTGCCAGGAAGTCTCCCTTTTCGATCTGTAAGGAGATGTTTTTTAGAATAGGACTTTTTGCGGCGGGATAGGAATAGGTCAAATTCTCTATCTCTATGATATTCATTGCTACTGTGCCTTTTCCTTTCCGGCCTTACATTTTAAGACCACCAGTGTAATAACGGCTATGACGGCGGCAACGACCATTCCAACAACGAGAGCCGTTCCGCTTTCGGCCCATTCCGCTTCCCATTCTATCAATGAAGTACCGCTGCTGGCGAGTAATTCTGCTCCGGCTGCTACGGCAAATGCAATGATGGCTCCCATGATAACTTTGATGTTGATACCGCCTAGCCAGGTTTTTTCATCACGGGGGCGCATGCCCAAAAGCGGCTCGATCTTACCGTACAGCTTAGGTACCAGAAATAAGGTGGGCAGCAGGCAAAAAAGGATGCCAGAAAACAGCAGGTCATTGAGAAAAGCGAATCCTTCGGTTGCAAACACGCTTTCTGGTAAGCCGGCCACTGCTTCAAAATCTTCTACGGCAAATTGTACCTTCAAAATATCCACGATCGTACCCATCAGCAACTGAAGTGCTGTACCCGTGATAGCGGCTATACCCACCATTTTGCGGTTTTTTGGATTTCTCACCATACGTCCTGCGATGTATACGCCGATCGTTACGGTCAGAAATTTTTCCAATTCTCCCAGACCGCCGAATTGTCCCAACATAATCTCGCTAAAAACCAATTCTCCCGTTGCAGCCCCTAATGCCGCTGATAAAGGATCGAACAGCATAGCTAAAGTCAGCGGTATAAACAGAAAGAATTCTACAGAGAATTCTACTACGCCAACCTGAAACTTAGGAATCAATTCCGTGAATAAAGTAGCCAATCCGTACAGAGCCATGGTAAGGACAAAGACCATTAACTTTTGCGATTGTGTTGAAGTATGTTTTTTTACAAGTTCCATTATTATCTATCCTCCTAAAATACCTCAGATTGTTTTTCCTTTTACAGATTTATAATACTGCCCGCTATGTAAAGCTTCTATCATGGCTGTGTAAAAATGAAATTAAATTTTCGTAATTTGTAATAGTGAAAATATAGTTTCTTAAAGGATAAAAATGGATTTTTTGTTTTAAGGCGCGATAACATGTTTATATATAAAAACTGGCAAGAGCAGGTTTGACTTTGCCAGTTTTTATATTTTCCAAATAAATATACTAGATTTTTATGTAAAGATAAATTGCTAGCTGCCCATTTTGATTTTCCAATACGGCAATGATTCATTTTTTAACACCGGAGTATTTTTTTGATCCGCACTCCTAATATTGTCAGGCATAATCAGAGGACTCCTCTATCCGGATATCCATTCTCAATATGGTCTTAGAATAGGGCAGATACTCAATATCCGCAGCAATCAGATTATTGCCCGGCATTTCATAAGCCTGTTCGTATAAAGCTTGACCTTGTTCATATATTTTATAGTCTATATCAAAGGTATCCCGCAGACCTTCTTGGTCCCTGCCGTCAAGCTGTATGGTAGGGCTATCGCCAATATTGCTGTAATAAAACTGTACATTTTCAAGACGGATAATATTTGGGTCATTTAGATACGGAATGTCGCGCAGCGGATTGACAACGCATGTATAGATCGTAAAAGCACCTGCTGCAACTAGCCCCATTGAAAAAAGAGGAAAAAGAAACTTAAGTTTCCAGTCTCCAAATTTTGCGGACCTTATTGCCACGCACAGAATATTAACGGCAGCTAAAACCATAACGAGAGAAACGGAACACCAGAATGGAATAGAAAAATAATTGCCCAGGACTTCCTTACTGGCGTCGTCCACTTTTAGAAAAAGTGGTACGGCCATTGGAATTATGGAAACAAGGGAAAGAATGCTAGCTGCTATTATCCATTTCTTTAATTTAAATTTCATACCAACACCCCGCTTAACTAAATTATGATAAAACATCCCACTGTCATAATTTATATTAAGCGGTTTTTGCCAGACAAAAAAGCATAGTTCTGTTAAGGCTGTGTAAAATTTTTATATAAAAATGTTTTCAGAAAGCAAGCGCAAATATACAGAGGTGTCTTTTTTGATCTAAGGTTTTCAGCGAACCGGAACATAATTTATTTCCGAAGTTTCGTCAGTAGCCTCCAGTTTAAAAATTACAGGCCGCAGTCCATCATTACAGCTGCATATGGCTACTCCGGGTTTTCTTATCCAGTCACCGTAATAAAAAAGTCCGTCTTTCGCTCCATGAGCAAGGGCAAAAACATATTGGTAAATAGCTTTCCAGGCCTCATCGCAAAAACCTTCAGGCTTAGCGTAGTCAGCATAAAAAATCTGACCTTCTTTCATCATTGGACATGCCGCCAGATTCTCAGCTCCATATTCTGCGGCAAGCTCTTTATCCAGTGTGGTTTTTAAAACTGTAATCTTAACTTTTTTCATAACAATATCTCTCTTTAAAATATAAATATTTTTATTATAA
>CASDQQ010000039.1 GCA_949282945.1 uncultured Eubacteriales bacterium | reverse complement strand
AGCACGGCGGTAAACGGCGCCACAGCCTCCCAATTTACGCCGCCCACCGACACGGCCGGCATCTTCTACTACTATTGCCGGGTGACCAACACCCTCTCCACGCTTGCCGGAGAAAAGACGGCTGTTACCGATACCGTCAGTGTAAAGGTGGAGATATTGGAGAAGGAATCCGAAATTCATCTTAACCCTGGCCGAGGCGTTTTTGACAGTGGTTCCTCCGGCATAGGTCTGTCCACCAAAAACGGAAGGATCCCGAACTTGGACGAGTACAGCCCCACGTGGGACGCACATGACTTTACCGGTTGGTATACGCAGGAGGAAGGCGGCGAGCGGGTCGACATCGATACGGTGTTCCGCGAAGACACCACTCTGTATGCCCACTGGGCAGTGACCGGGGAGCTGACCCACGCGCAGGCGCCGGTGATCGGCTGGGTAACGAAATCTGTCAAGGCAGAGGTAAACGATGTCAGCAACGGCCTTTATGTCCAGGCTAAGTCGCCGGACGGCGGTACGCTTTTGTACAGATGGTACCGGAGCGATACGGCCAACAACGAAAACGGCACGTCTATCGAGAATGCCGACTATTACAGATATGTGCCGGACACCTCTGCGGATGGCATCGTTTACTACTACTGCGTGATTACAAACCGCAATACAAATCCGAAGATTACCGGCAACCAGACCGCCACGGTCAAAACAGAAGCCATCCCGGTCTATACCGGCACGGTCTATGTCACGCTGGATGCCCGGGGCGGCAGCGTGAGCGTCGACAAGGTTCCGCTGAAGTTCTACGACCAGAGCAGTGGCAGAATCAGGCCTGACGGAAACCTGCCGATTCCGGAAAAGGAAGGCTATGCCTTCATGGGCTGGTACACGCAGCCGGAGGGCGGCAGGCAGATGACGCAGTACGATGATTTCGAGAATGCCATCACCCTCTATGCCCAGTGGAGCCCGGACGCCCTCACGCCCGTCATCGCCGACCAGCCGGATGATGTGGATGAACAGATCATCAACACCGAAATCTTTCTCCCGATGACCGTCCTTGACCCGACCGACGGCGGCGCCCTTTCCTACCAGTGGTACCGCTGTAACGAAGACGGCACCGGAGCGCAGCTCATAGAAGGGGCGACCGACAGCACCGGTATGGACATGGCCAAAGAGACAGGCACCTTCTACTACTACTGCGTGGTGACCAACACCAACAAAAACGTCAGCGGCAGCCAGACGGCTTCTGTGCGGAGCGATATCGTCCATGTGACCGTTGTGGAGCCCACAGATGTCGAAAACGCCATGGAGCCGCTGTTTAACTGGGCGGTCATGAATGACGCCACATACGGCCTGGGCGCTCAGGTGGACGATCTGCTGTATTCCGCGTTTGTAAACGACGGAGGCGTGCTGACCTATCAGTGGTACGTCAGCCACGACGAGACAAGCGCCGGCACAGACATAGACGGCGCCACCCAGAGCACTTTCACGCCGCCCACCGACGAGACTGGAACTTTCTATTATTACTGTGTGGCCACCAACACAAACGAGTACGCGTCCAATAACAAAACGGCGCAAAGCATCTCGGGCAGAGCAAAGATTACCGTTGTGGATATGGAAGCTCCCATTATCACCACCCAGCCTGCCAACGCGGCGTACAGGGAAGGCGATACGGCCGAACCGCTGACCGTGGAGGTAAAAGCCCCAGAGGATTGCAGCCTGACCTATCAATGGTACGAGGGCTATATCGAGGACGGCGCTGCCATAGATGGGGCCGACAAGAACAGCTTTGTGCCTGCTACACAGATGAAACCGGATGAAGACTATATGTCCACATACAAATACTTCTGTGAAATCACCGCCGCCTACCCCGACGGCAAGACGCTGACCCTCTATTCACAGGTTGCAGACATCACAGTAATAGGGTCTTCTAGCGGGGAGTACGTCATTACCTTTGACCCCAACGGCGGCAGTGTTTCTGAAATTTCCATGACCACCGTGAATCAGCAGCTCCTATATATGCCCGTGCCCGAACGCATCGGCTATGATTTCGACGGCTGGTACACGGAAAAAGAGGGCGGCACCCATGTCACCGTCAACAGCCGGATCTATTCAGCGGATGAGACCTTGTATGCCCACTGGATCGACAACGGCCAGCCGGAAAATGCCCAACCCCCTGTCATTACGGCCCAACCGCAAAACGCCCAATATTCCGTGGGCGATCCGGCAAGCCCCCTGACGGTGGAGGCAGGCGTGACGGACGGCGGAACCCTTTCCTACCAGTGGTACCAGAGCGCCGACGGCAGTACGACCGGCGGGGTCAAGGTGGGCACGAACAGCCCGAGTTTCACGCCCGATACATCTGCGGAGGGCACCTATTATTACTATTGCGTGATAACCAATACAAACAACGCGGCGTACTATCCGACCGCCACGGCCAAAACGAATGCGGTGTGCATAAAGGTAACGAAAGTCCATTCCCATACGCCTATTCCGGTCGTAGGCAAGGACGCCACCTGCACCGAGGCCGGTAGCAAGGCTTATTACACCTGCACCTGCGGAATGTCCTTTGAGGACGAGGACTGCACCAAAGCGATAGCCGATGTGGACACCTGGAGAATAATCCCGGTTCTTGGCCATAGCTTCGGAGAATGGGAAACGGTGACGGAGGCTACCTGTACCCAAACCGGCAAAGAAAAACGCACCTGCTCCCGCTGCAAGGCAGAGGAGACCCGTGAAATCGGAATGAAGGCGCATGAATGGTCCGACAGCTACCTGGGTGAAAATGCGGGTCCGGAGAAGCATTACCATGTATGCGAGGCCTGCGGTACAAGAGACAACGGTGTGGAACACACCTGGAATGTCGATGCCGCAACAGAGCAGACCAATAAGCATTGTACCGTGTGCGGCTATGTGGCCGAAGCACAGATCGGGCATACCCATCAGGGTACTCTGGTCGAGGGCAGGGATGCCGCCTGCACCGAGGCCGGCAGCAAGGCTTATTACACCTGTACCTGTGGAATGTCCTTTGAGGACGAGGAATGCACTATGGAGATCACAGATCTGAATAGCTGGAAAACCATTCCCATGCTGGAACATGACTTTGAAGACGGGGAATGCACCGTCTGCGGTGCAGCGGATCCGGACTATGAGCCGACCGAACCGTCACAGCCGACCAACCCCGGTGATAACGAGAACGAAGGTCCGCAGACCGGCGATAACAGCAACCTCGCGCTGTGGATCGTAGTGCTGTTTGTATCAGGCGGTGTGTTAGGAACACTAACGATCAAGAGAAAAAAGCAAGTAGGATAACGAAAACATTATCCTAAAAAATTAACGCCCGGATATCACTATAAGGTCATATTCGGGCGTTCAGACTGCTGACAAACCCCTATACTTTTTCAAGCGTAGGGGTTTGTCAGCAGTCTGACTGAAGGTATATCTTTGAATATACCCTCAGTTACAAGTCAACTACACATCCTTATTACGTCGGGCTTTAGTTTTTGCGATCAGCAGTACGGACAATTCACGAAAAATATTCTTTATATAGAAATATTGCTCTGGATAAAATGTTGTGGTAAAGTAATATATTATATTTTTTAGAAAGGATGGTCGGAAATGAAGATAAGTTTTTCAACATTAGCATGCCCGGACTTTTCGTGGGCCGAGATATACTCAATGGCCAAGGATTTAAACTTTGACGGAATTGAGATTAGAGGCCTGGGAAACGATATTTTTGCGGTAAATGCTAAACCTTTTATAGACAGTCAGCTGCCTAAGACAATTCAGAAATTAAGAGCATTGGAATTGGAAATACCGTGCCTATCGTCGGGTTGCTGTCTGAAGTTCAAAGAAAATTATGATAAGAACATAATGGATATAACTAAGTATGCGGAACTTGCCAATAAACTAGGAACTCCTTATATAAGGGTGTTAGCCGACCTAAAGCCTCAGCCTGAGGGAGAAGTGGATGATGGATATATAGCTGAGGTACTTAAAGTCCTTGACGCAATTGCAAAGAAGAACGATGTGAAACTGCTCGTGGAAACAAACGGCGTTTATTCTGATTCCAGAAGATTGAAAGCTCTTTTAGATAAAGTGGGGAGCGAGAATGTAGCTGCTCTTTGGGATTTTCATCATACATACAGATATAATAATGAAAGCCCCAAAGAAACCATAGAAAATCTCGGATCATATATAAAATATATCCATGTAAAGGATAGTGTAATTGAAAATGGGGTTGTATCTTACAGGCTCATGGGTCAGGGAGATCTGCCGCTTAAGGAGATGCTGGATGAACTTAAAGGGATAAACTATACCGGATATGTATCTCTTGAATGGGTAAAGAGATGGTCGGAAGAGCTTTGCGATGCGGGTATCATCGTTCCCCAGTACGCGAGATTTATGGAGCCTTACAGAAGAAGCTATAAAAGCCCGCTTCAGGACAATAACGCAAAAACGGGAAAATATGTATGGCCTAAAGAAAAGCTCATAGATGAAACTTTCCCTGACGTGTTGGACAGAATGTGCGAAGAATTTCCTACGCAGTATGCTTTCAGGTATACAGAACTGGATTATAAAAGAACTTATCCTGAGTTTAGGGAAGACGTGGATACGTTTGCCAGAGCGCTTATTGCAATGGGAGTAAAAAGAGGCGATCATGTGGCTATATGGGCTACAAATGTACCGGAGTGGTTTATAACTTTCTGGGCTACTACAAAAATAGGAGCGGTTCTTGTTACGGTAAACACAGCGTATAAGATCCATGAAGCTGAATATCTGCTGAGTCAGTCGGATACACATACCCTTGTAATGATTGACGGATTTAAAGATTCAAATTATGTGGAAATAATAAAAGAACTTTGTCCCGAACTGAAAAGTACGCGGCCGGGAGAACTTAACTGCGCAAGGCTGCCGAGACTTAAAAATATAATAACGATAGATTCAAAGCAGGACGGCTGCTATACATGGGCAGAGGCTATGAAACTTTCTGAAAAGATCCCTTATGCTCAGGTAGAAGCAAGGAGGAAGCTTATTGATAAGAACGACGTGTGCAATATGCAGTATACCTCCGGAACTACAGGTTTCCCAAAAGGCGTTATGCTCACTCATTACAATGTGGTAAACAACGGAAAAGCCATAGGGGACTGTATGGATCTGTCCACAGCTGACAGGCTTATGATACAGGTACCTATGTTCCATTGTTTCGGAATGGTTTTGGCAATGACGGCGGCTATGACCCATGGAACTACTATGTCTCCTATCACGGCATTCTCTCCGAGAAAGTCCCTGGCCTGCATAAATAAAGAGAAGATCACTGCTTTCCATGGGGTACCTACAATGTTTATAGCAATGCTCGAACATGAAGATTTTGAAAAAACAGATTTTTCATATATGAGGACAGGTATAATGGCCGGAAGTCCCTGCCCGGTAAAGGTTATGCAGGATGTTATAGAAAAAATGCACATGCCGGAAATATGTATAACATACGGACAGACCGAGGCTTCGCCGGGATGTACCATGAGTAAGACTACCGATTCTATCGACGTAAGGGTAAATACGGTGGGAGGAGATATTTTCGGAGTAGAAAATAAGATCGTGGATCCTGAAACTGGAGAGGATCTTCCTGATAACGTAGACGGAGAGTTCGTGGCAAGGGGATATAATATAATGAAAGGATATTATAAAATGCCCGAGGCTACAGCCGCGGCCATAGACGAGAACGGATGGCTGCATACGGGAGATCTGGCAAGGAGAACTCCTGAGGGAAACTATAAAATAACCGGACGTATAAAAGATATGATAATCCGGGGAGGAGAAAATATATATCCTAAAGAAATAGAAGAGTTCATATATACTCATAATAAAGTAAAGGACGTACAGGTAATAGGCGTACCTGACAAGCAGTACGGTGAGGAAATAATGGCCTGTGTGATACTTAAAGAGGGAGAGAGCATGACTGAACAGGAGCTTAAGGAATATGTTCTGTCCCATATGGCTAAACATAAAGTGCCTAAGTATGTTGAGTTTGTAAAAGAGTTTCCTATGAACGCGGCAGGGAAAATACTGAAGTATAAAATGAGAGAGGAAGCTGTTAAAAAGCTTAATCTCCAGGCTGACGCGAGCATAGAAACGGCTTGATCTTACCGGAATATAATTCCGGCATATAGTATAAATCTATATTATATGCCGGTGATTTTTTAGGTCCGGAATATATGAAAACATATATAAATATTAATAAAAATAATAAATAAAGGAGATAAAATATGGCTTCGATAAAAATTACGAAAAATAATTTTACGCAAGAGGTAGAAAACTCAAAGATACCTGTATTGGTTGATTTTTGGGCTCCATGGTGCGGCCCCTGTAAAATGATAGCCCCTGTCATAGAGGAAATATCTGAAGAAGTAAGCGGCATAAAAGTATGTAAAGTCAATGTGGACGAGGAGCAGGAGCTTGCCGGAAAATTCGGCGTAATGAGCATACCTACGCTGCTTTTTATAAAGGACGGCAAGGTGGTAAGATCTTCTATAGGAGCCAAGCCGAAGGAAGCTATACTGAGAATGATGGATATAAAATAGTATGAGTGATGTTATAATCATAGGGGCTGGTCCGGCAGGACTCTCCGCGGCTCTTTATATCCTCAGAGCGGGATATTCCGCCGACATAATAGGAATGGATGGGGGAGCTCTTGAAAAAGCGGAGAAAATAGAAAACTATTTTGGAATCGACGGTCTGATTTCAGGAAAAGAACTTGTCAGGAGAGGCAGGGCGCAGGTAGAAAGGCTGAATGGAAATTTTATAAAAGACGAAGTAGTGGGAATATCGTGGAACGGAGATTTTGAAGTAGAGACTGTCAACGGTATCTTTGCTTCTAAAGCCGTAATAATAGCGTCCGGAGCCTCCAGAAAAAAACTGCGCATAAAAGGGCTTAACGAATTTGAAGGAAAAGGCGTGAGCTATTGCGCGGTGTGCGACGCTTTTTTCTTCAGGGGAAAAGATGTAGCTTTGCTTGGAAGCGGAGAGTATGCTTTGCATGAAGCACAGGAATTGCTTCCTCTGGTAAAAAGTTTGACTCTGCTTACAGACGGAGCGGAAATAAAGGCGGACTTTCCTGATGAGATAAAGATAGTAGAAAAGCCTGTAGAAATGTTTTTTGGAAAAAATATCGTGGAGGGAGCGCGCTTTAAAGATGGGTCTGAGATGAGATTTTCCGGAGTATTTGTAGCAGCGGGTTCGGCTAAGGCCGGAGATTTGGCCAAAAAACTGGGTGTTTCGGAAGATAACGGAAAAATTACGGTGGATGAGAATATGAGGACTGATATCCCAGGAGTATTTGCTGCGGGGGACTGCACAGGGGGAGTTCTGCAGGTTTCCGTATCGGTAGGAGAAGGAGCGAAGGCGGCGCTTTCAGCTATTTCTTTTTTAAGGGAGAAAAATGCTTGACGAGTAAAATCCTTTTATGATAGTATATTTGGGTAACCGCACGGCCAAGGCGTAAAACGCAGTGAAACAGTCTGCTGCCTCAGGGGTTAGCGCGCTTTTGATGCGCGTTTCGGCGAGTCTATGAAAATGGGAGGTGCTACAATGTACGCGATAATTGAAACAGGCGGAAAACAGTATAAAGTTTCTGAGGGCGAAGTTATTTTTGTTGAGAAACTTGATGTTAACGAAGGCGAGAGCTATACTTTTGACAAAGTAATGGCAGTGTCCAAAGAAGGCGATTTGATAATCGGAGAGCCGTATGTAAAAGGCGCAACTGTAGAAGGTAAAGTTATTTCGCAGGGAAAAGATAAGAAGATAATTGTTTTCAAATATAAGCCTAAGAAGGGTTATAGAAATAAGACCGGGCACAGACAGCCGCATACAAAGATCCAGATTGAAAAGGTTAATGCCTGATTTGAAGACTTATGGTAAAAGTTAACGTCCTTAGGGACAAGGAAAACAAAATACTGCGATTCAGGTGCGAGGGTCACGCAGAGTATGTCAAGGGTCCGGGAGAAGCAGATATAGTATGCGCGGCGGTTTCTGGAATCATATATACCGCGTTAGGATATATGGAAGAATATTTCGGATTGTCTGACTTTGAAGAAAAGAATGGATTTATAAGTTGGGAAAAGCCGAAAGGATTGGAAACTCAGGTGTCGGATAAAATAGATACAGTGCTTGACGCTATGGTGGTAGGACTTAAACAAATCGAATTACAGTATAGCAGGAATATAAGAGTCGTTGATGAGGAGGTGTAGTCAATGTTAAAAGTAAATCTTCAGTTATTTGCTCATAAGACCGGTACAGGAAGCTCTAAGAACGGCCGTGACAGCGAATCCAAAAGACTTGGAGTTAAAAGAGGAGACGGACAGTTCGTTTTAGCCGGAAATATTCTGGTAAGACAGAGAGGAACTAAGATATATCCGGGAACAAATGTTGGAATAGGCAGGGACGATACATTATTTGCTCTTTGCGATGGAAAGGTAAGTTTCCAGAGAAAAGGCAAGAATAAGAAGCAGGTTTGTATAATTCCTTAAAGGTCAGATTGATAAATCAGATCCCGGAGCAGTTTTTGCCCCGGGATTGTTTTCTTTATAAAAAGAAGGGTTTCAGCGATGTTTATAGATACTGCGAAAATTCATGTAAAGGCGGGAAACGGGGGGAACGGAAGGGTATCCTTTCATCGTGAAAAATATGTTGCCGCGGGAGGACCTGACGGCGGAGACGGAGGCAGAGGGGGCGATATTATTTTTATTGCCGACTCTAATATTTCCACGCTTATGGATTTTAGATACAAAAGGAAGTATTCGGCTCAAAACGGGGAGGACGGAGGAGACTCTAACTGCTCGGGAAAGAGCGGAGAAAGTCTGGTCATAAAAATACCGGTAGGCACTATAGTGAGAGACGACGAAACAGGGCGGATCTTGGCGGACTTTACTGAGGCAGGGGAAAAGAGAGTAATTGCGAAGGGCGGAAAAGGCGGAAAGGGTAATCAGCATTTCGCTACCTCCACAAGACAGATTCCGAATTTCGCAAAGAGCGGGGATTTCGGAGAGGAGTTTGATCTGAGCCTCGAACTTAAGGTTCTTGCAGACGTGGGTCTTATAGGTTTTCCCAATGTAGGGAAATCTACTCTTTTATCTGTCGTTTCCGCAGCTAAGCCGAAGATCGCCGATTATCATTTTACAACTCTTGAACCCAATTTAGGAGTAGTATCGGCAGGAGACGACAGTTTTGTTATGGCTGATATCCCCGGACTTATAGAAGGCGCTCATGAAGGCGTGGGTCTTGGCCATGAATTTTTAAAGCATGTGGAGAGGACCAGGCTGTTGGTACATGTTATAGATATGTCCGGAACTGAGGGGAGAAATCCCTTTGATGACTTTATCATAATAAACAATGAGCTTAAAAACTATAATGAAAAACTTGCTTCCAGAAAACAGATCGTAGCTGCGAATAAAATGGACGTTACAGACGCTGAAACGGAATTGGAGCTTTTTAAGGAACAGCTTTTGCAAAACGGTTACGGAGACGTTGAGATATATCCTATTTCGGCGGCCGCCAATAAAGGTGTTCAGGAACTTATAAAAGTAATTGCCGGAGAACTTAAAAATATTCCGTATACTCCTCTGTACGAGCCTGAAGCAGTAGATGCTAAAATATATAAGGCTGAAGAGGATATGCCGTTTAATGTTTTTATTGATGAAGAGGGAAGGTATTGCGTTGAGGGCAATAAAATTTTAAGGATAGTTAACTCCACAAATTTTGAAAACTATGAATCCTTACAGTATTTTCAGAGAGCTATAAAAGGCATGGGAGTTATTGACGCGCTTACCGATATGGGTATAAATGAGGGCGATACAGTAAAAATATATGATTTGGAGTTTGATTTTGTATTATGACCAGTAAAGAAAGAGCATATTTGAGAGGCCTTGCCAACGGGATAAAACCCATTTTTCAGATTGGAAAGGGAGGTATTTCAGAAAATATTTACAGACAGTTTGACGAGGCTTTAGAGGCCAGGGAACTTATAAAGGCTTCGGTTTTGAAAAATGCTGATCAAAACACTCGCAGCATGGCCGAAGATATAGCCGCGAATGTAGGAGCGGAAGTCGTGTCGGTTATGGGGAATAAATTTGTTTTGTACCGTGAGTCAAGGGAAAATAAAACTATATTTTTATGATCTATGAGTCGGAGTGCCCAAGCAGCTGACCTATGATTTCAGAATATATCTTTTCAGTATTTTTTCGCCAGTTGATACACATTTCACTGGCTATTTTTTTATTTCCGGCAAGGATCTTTAAATCTATCAAAAAGGAATCTCCGTCCCGAACGAAACACCTTACATAATGGCTGTCATTTTCATCTATGTGCCAGGTAGCATTTACTTCCCAGTCGCGTTTCACCATTTTCTTAATTTCTTCTTTATGGATATCAAAATTTTGCTTTAAAGGAACAGGGATGATGGTATGGAGGGTGTTTACCGCGGATATTCCTTCCTCTGTTATAACATAGTATTTTCTGTTATTTTCATCTTCATGTTCTTTGATCATTCCGCTGCCCAAAAGCTGACTTAAAGTTTCCTGCTGAGTAAAATAGTCCATAAACATTTTTCCGGCGAGTATATCGGTAATCTGGAGCGCGGAAACAGGAAGGCCCGTTTCTTTAAGCACATATAATATGATTATTTTATTTTCAGTTAGCTGTTCTCTGTTTTCATTCATTTAACTAAAACCTTTCGGCAGATCATGTACTATTTTTCTTTTTATGATATCACGGCGTGGGTAGAGTGTCCAGATTTAAAAAATTTCGGTTAAACGTAAGCTGCTTGTTATTAAAAGGATGGACGCTATTGACAAATAAATTTTTGCTGAATATAATGGCATTAATTAAATAAAGCCTATTTGTGAAAAAGACGATGACGGTGTAAAGACAGATTTTTTCAAGTATAAGAGAGCCGGCAGGTGGTGAGAGCCGGTACTGGATGATCTGTGTATAGCTCACTCCTGAGTTGTCTGCCCGATATGTAGGGCAGGACGTTGGCAGCGTTAAAGGCCGGAGCTTTGATGGAAGTTTTGAGGGCCGTGTGCTTTGCGGCTGAAATAGGGTGGTACCGCGTGGAATAAGTATATGAAAATTATGACCTCGCCCCTAATATTAAAATAAATTGGGGACGGGTTTTTTTATTCCTTCCCCGGAATGATTTTGAGGAGGATCGGAAAATGAAAAAAGGATGTGAAAAATATGTTCCCTTTAAACCTATACACTTGGAACACAGGGAATGGCCGGACAAGGAAATAAAAAAAGCTCCGATTTGGTGCAGTGTGGATCTGAGGGACGGAAATCAGGCGCTTATAAATCCAATGAATCTACACGAAAAATTGGAGATGTTTAAGCTTTTGACAGATATAGGGATAAAGGAAATAGAGGTGGGCTTTCCTTCGGCTTCCGAAACAGAGTATGAGATACTCAGAACGCTTATAGAAGGAGAATATATACCGGACGATGTAACTATTCAGGTTTTGGTACAGGCGAGGCCTCATCTTATAGAAAAAACATTTGAAGCTATAAAGGGCGCCAAAAATGTCATAGTACATTTTTACAACTCCACGTCAACTTTACAGAGAAAAGTTGTTTTTAAGAAAGACATGGAAGGTATTACCGAAATAGCTGTAAACGGAGCCAGACTTATAAGAGATCTTACAGATAAAATGAAAGGAAGCGGTACGAATATAAGGTATGAATATTCTCCGGAAAGCTTTACGGGAACGGAGCCGGACTTTGCTGTAGATATTTGTGCCAGAGTAATGGAAGTGCTTGGGGCCACCCCTGAAAATAAGATAATCCTAAATCTTCCGTCTACGGTGGAAAGCAGCTCTCCAAATGGATATGCCGACCAGATAGAATATTTTTGCAAACACCTTAAGAACAGAGAAAGCGCTATAATATCTTTGCATCCTCATAACGACAGGGGAACTGCGGTAGCCGCGGCTGAACTTGCCCTTATGGCGGGAGCGGAAAGGATAGAAGGGACTCTTTTTGGAAATGGAGAGAGGACGGGAAACGTGGATATAGTTACTCTGGCTCTCAATATGTATACTCAGGCTGTGGATCCGGGACTTGATTTCAGCGATATTAACCGGGTCAAGAAGATTTATGAAAATACTACAAAAATGGTGGTGGGGGAAAGGCATCCCTATGCAGGACAGTTGGTTTTTACTGCTTTTTCCGGGTCTCATCAGGATGCTATAAATAAAGGCAAAGCCTATATGAAGGAATCGGGAACAGAATATTGGGAAATTCCCTATCTGCCTATAGATCCGGCCGACTTGGGCAGAGAATATGAGCCAATTATAAGAATAAACAGTCAGTCTGGAAAGGGCGGGGCGGCCTTTATCATGCAAAATAATTTTGGATATATTCTTCCGAAAAATATGCATCCTGAATTTGGCGCCGTGGTTAAGGCGGAATGTGACGAAAGAGGAAGAGAACTTACTCCAAATGAGGTGTTTGAACTTTTCAGAAAAGAATATCTTGAGCTTGACGGGCCCTATAAACTTATCAAGCATAAGATATATGAAGAGTCTACAGATGGTACATCTCTCGTGCATATGGACTGCATTATGGAATTTAATGGGGTGGAAATGTCGGTAAGCAGCACGGGAAATGGACCTATAAATGCGTTTACAAATATTATGAAAAATGTTACGGGAGAAGATATTCGTTTTGTTTCATATAGCGAGCATGCTATTACCTCTGGTTCTGACGCGAGAGCCGTATCCTATATAGAGATACTTATGCCAAATGGGAAAAATTATTTTGGGGTGGGAATTTCTCACAATATAAACCTTGCGTCTATAAGAGGACTGCTCTGTGCCGTGAACAGGGCCGAGAAAGGATGATTTCCAGTAAAACTGATTTTGCCGGCAGCTTGTTTATATATTACTGGGACCAATTATACGGTTTGGGCCAGACAGAATGTCGTGAAAGCAAAGAAATTAAATTTAATAATATTTCGGATCTCAATTAGCCGCAAAACTGTTCGAGGAATCAAACAAGCGATATAATTCAAAAAAATGAACATATTAGCCTATATTTTAATAAAAATAAAAGTTTTGGATAAAAAATTGGTGGAAGATATATCTCCTAATGTATAAAAAACCTTTATTTACAAACACTACTATGGCAATTATTTGATAATAAAAGGAGATTTTTATATGAAAGCGACAGGAATGGTCAGAAGGATTGACGATCTCGGAAGAGTCGTAATTCCTAAAGAAATAAGAAGAACAATGCGGATTCGCGAGGGCGAGCCTTTAGAAATATTTACGGATAAAGAAGGAGAAGTAATCTTGAAAAAATATTCTCCCATAGGCGAATTAGGCGATTTTGCCAATCAGTACGCAGAATCTCTTGCAAAAACAAGCGGACATATTGCATGTATAGCCGACAGAGATACTATTATTGCCGTAAGCGGAGGCATGAAAAAAGACTTACTGGATAAGAGAATATCTTCAGAACTGGAAAACATAATAGAAGAAAGATCCTTTTTTGTAGCCGCAGGCTCTGATGAAATACGTATACCTGTAACTGCCAATGAAAACGGAGAAAGTAAAGTCATGTCTCAGGTATTTATTTCGATAGTGGCTAACGGAGATCCGGTGGGCGCTGTCGGCCTGCTTTCTACAGATCCACAAAAAACAATGGGAGAAGTTGAAATAAAGCTCGCTCAGTCTGCCGCGGCTTTTTTAGGTAAACAAATGGAGCAGTAAAAAATAAAGAATTATAATATATTCATGCGATATGGCTTCAAAATGTATTTGCGTTTTGCGGCCATATTGCTTATTATTATAAACAGATAAAAAATAACGTATAGAAAACGGGATAAATATGAAAACAAGAAAAAATATAGCGGTATTTACGGGATTAACGATCTTGGCAATAATTTTTATAATTACTGCGCTGATCATTTTTTTTAACCATTCAGGTCAAAATGAGATTACAGGAAAACTGGATGTATATATGCATTATGATACCTTTGACGAGGAATACATAATATACAGTACAGAAAATGGAGTATATCGCAGACCTGAACTTAAAGAGGGCAAAAGAGGACTGGACGGCAAAATATATATAGTAAACGGGAAAGATAATATAGTGTCAGCCGAAGTATGGGTGGAAAAGGACGGAAATATTATCGATTGTAAAGAAGTGAAATTTGAAGATGGAAAAGCTGTTCTGGAACTGGCAAAATACGGCAAAGGAAACTATGATATTTCTATCGCAGCAGACGAATATTACATATCCACCGGGGCGGCGTTTTTAAAAGCTGTTGAAAATAAGGATATAAGCGGAAATCAGCTTTCTATGATAAATAATATTGAAATTACAGATAAAAATTCAGATGAAATAAACTTTAAATATCCATTTATATGGAAAACTAATAATAATAGTTTCTTTACTGAACAGAAATTTTTATTTTCGTCTGAAAATGAAGGTAAAATGATTATACAAAATGATGACAAGAACAGTATAACGTGCGGGCAGATACGCTGTGAGACGCCTTTTTGGGACTACGAGATAAATAATATTTTCGGGGAATTTTCTGAAAAAAAGTATTATTATATAAACGCCAGAACGGTAAATGGCAGAACTATCGACACTTCCGCCATATATATAGACAGCGCTGATAAATTAAACGACTTATTGTCCGACGGAGAGGTTATGATCAAAGAGGGCATAACTAAAGTTGAGTTAAATATTGACGGAGAGCTAGAAAAAATATTTTTTGACGCGCCCGACATAGACTTAGTATGGACAGGAAGCAGCGCTCCTGAAAAAGAATACGTAGAGAAATACATGAACGTCAAAAGCTATAACGGTGAATCTTTAAATAAACTAACAGGAGGAAAAGGTAAGGCAAAACTGATCTCGGGAACTATATATGGAAAGAACAAAGATAAATATGAATTTGTCATAGACGGAAACTACTTAAATATAGAACTGAGCTATACGGATAATATGGATTTCGTCCCCGAGAGTGTTTCTGCGAAAACCGATATGGACGGAACCGTTTCTTTAAAAAATGAAGACGGAGAGTATTATTGCGTAGTTACAGATATCGACAACAATGAACGCGGGTATAAGTTAAATATAATCCGCAAAAAATATTCGCTTCCTATAATATATATAACTACGGACAGCGGCTCTGGCGTTACGTCGAAAGATTATGTGCCCGGAAGTTTTTCCATAGATTATAACGGCAACGGGAAATATAAAAATCTGAAAGATGTTAGAATGAATATAAGAGGACGCGGACATTCTTCGTGGGAACTTTCCAAAAAGCCATATAAGATCAAGTTGGAGGAAAAGAAATCTTTATTCGGACTTACAAAGGCTAAAGAATGGGTGCTTTTGGCGAATCATGTTGATAAATCACTTATGAGAAATAATCTGGCCATGAGTATGGGATCCTTGCTTGATAATATGGTATTTGTACCTCATTCATATATGGTAGATTTGTTTGTAAACGGAAAGTATGAGGGTGTGTACAGCATATGCGAACAGATAGAAATGAAGGAGGGGAGAGTAGAAGGAGAAAAGGACTCTTCAGATATTGACGCGGATTATTTGGTGGAGTTTGGAGGCGAAAAAACCGAAACATATTTTGGAAGCAATGTTTTTTCCACAGAACTGTGCAAGTATGTGGAAATAAAAACACCTGACCCGGATTTATTATCAGAAGAACAGTATGAGTATATCAGAGACTATTTTAAAAAGATAGACGAAGCGGTCATTAATTTGAATGGATATGAAGAGTACATAGACATTCCATCATTAATAGATTGGTTTATATTGCATGAATTTTCATATAACACTGACTGTTCCCTAAGGAGGAGCAATTTTTTTCTTAAGAAAAAAGGAGGCAAACTTTTTGTTGCCGCTCCATGGGATTTTGACTATGCTTTCGGCAATATGAGCCTGGATTCCGAAAACTATTCTGAATGGATATGTCTCGGTAATTCCAGGACAGATTCTTTTAATAATTATATAAAAACAAATTGGATGGACTATCTTTTAAAGGATGAAAATTTTAAAGAGCAGCTTAAAGCCAGATGGAATGAGATAGGGAGCAAACTTTATGAGAAAGCGTTGGAAACAATAGATATAAATGAAAAGCATATAGGGCAGTCCGCGGCTGAAAATTTCGCTCTATGGACAAAATGCCTCGGCGTAAAGCTCCAATATGAATCAAAGAAAACAGTGGCTTTAAAAACTTATAAAGAACAGGTTGAATATTTAAGGACTTTTATAAAAAACAGATACAACTGGATGGACAATGAAATAAATAATAATTTTTAAAAATTCCGGCTTTTTGAAAGTCTTTGCGTGTAGGTTTGTCAAACATATGTGACACCGTGCTGTACAAAATCATTTAATACCTGCCTAGGAGATTTCCAACCTAAAGGGCGCATGGGAAAGTTGTTGTAGTCTTTGCAGTTATATGTCTTAAGCTGCCTGGCAAAGTCCT
>CASDQQ010000038.1 GCA_949282945.1 uncultured Eubacteriales bacterium | reverse complement strand
TTTCGGCTGAATCCTACGAATACAGTACGATCATAGCAGTTTTTAAGCAAAAAAGCCATCACATTTTTAGTTAAATCAAAAAATATGATGGCCTTGATGGATTTTACTTTCAAAATATGGAATTTACTTTGCGAATTAACCATTTTTTTGTGTTTTTTTATTTTGTGTGAACTTTTTTATTACATTTATAAGAAAATATATATTTAGCTCTTTAAAAAGTCCGTTTTTTTAAAAGTTTTTTGAATATATAAATATCCTGCGTCAAAAAAATTGAAAATCCAGGGGCTTTTTTATACTTTATTTCATATCTTATTTATATAAATGAAAAAAGGTGTGATAAATATAACTAACAAAATTATAACTGTTGACGCCATAGCAAACATGTTTTTAAAGCATAAACCTTCCGCTTTGGCTTATGTAAAAGGTTCTGAAAAATATCCGGATATCGAAGGCCGCGTATATTTTTACGGTACCACTGCCGGAGTAGTTATTGTTACTTCTCTTTCGGGATTGCCCGGTCCGGATCAGCCCTGCTACAGAGCAATATTAGGCATGCACATACATGAAGGAACTAAATGCAGCGGAAATTCATCTGACCCCTTTGCCGACGCTAAAGGTCACTTTAATCCTTATGGCTGCGAACACCCTCAGCACGCGGGTGACCTTCCCCCGGTTTTTTCTTCCGGCGGCAGAGCATGGAGCGCGGTGCTCCTCAATAAATTCAGCATAAACGATATTTTGGGAAAAACCGTTATAATACACAGTATGCCGGACGATTTTAAATCCCAGCCTTCAGGCAATTCCGGTGAAAAAATAGCCTGCGGCGTGATTGTAAAAGAGACGTAACTTATCGTACCAAAAGAGAAAACGTTCACCGGATATCCGGTGAACGTTTTCTCTTTATCGCCTGCATGCTAATTATATATTTTATATTCTTTTCCCGGATGTATTTTATAAAGCTTCCAACCATCCGGATAATACTCTCCTACATAGTCTGGCAGTCCATTATCAGATTGGATCTTCATGTCTCCTTTGAGGCCTATCACAGCCGTTCTTTGCAATCCGAGTATCCTTATTTTCCAGAAATCTTCCTCTTTATTTACTGCAAGAGGAGTTTCAGTATACATTATGTCGTTGCCCATAACTATCATCTGGCTCATGGCAAGTTCAAGGTTCATACCAATACCATATACGCATTCATTAATAGATCCGAGCTTTACTTTATCGCATATATATCCGCTGGGTTCCATACCTATATATCCGTCTTTGTAAATTTCATCCCAATTCATTGGAACTCCCGTGTGGATTACATCCTTGTGCCTGTGGAACGCCGGTATAGCGTCTCCGCATCCAACCTGCTTCCATGATATCACTTCTCCCATTAAATTAGCCACCGACGGATCTAGTATGTCCTCAAACTCTCTCAGGCATCTGTAAAAATATCTTATTATCACGCCTTCTTCAGCAGGGTTGGAATAGTCCAGATTCGCCCTGGCGCTGCTGAGCATAAATATATATCTGTCCTTAAATTTTCCATATTGAGGATTAAAAAGCCAGGTATGTTTTAATATACAAGCAAGCTGTATATACGCATGATATATATATTTTTCCTTTTTTGTTATTTTATAAAGCTTAAGCAGGCCATAAACCGACTGAGCCGTTACGTTAAGCTCAAAACCAGAAGCCGCAAAGCCGAAAGACGCTAATTTATCAGCGGCGGTCTCAGCCTCTTTTAAAAACTTCTCGTCTTTTGTGAGTTCATAGTATAGTACCATTCCATACACATACGACCCGGCGTTTCCATAGTCCATATCATAAGCGGAATCTACGCGCTCGCCTTTATTTATGTCCACCATTACACTGAAAGAGTAATCCAAACCTCTGGCGGTATCTATTAAAACATCCGCATTTTTCAGCATAGCTTTCTGCATTTCTTTGTTATCGTACTTTATGGAATATTCAGTAGCCATTACCAGTGGCCACGTATAGGCCTGCCAACAATCCGCATAAGCAGCGCCCTTTCTGTCTTTATACCATCCAAACAGCCCTTGGCTTCCTTTATCGTTCACATATTCCGGATAATTTTGTGCCCATATCCTTGCTTCAGACTCTTTTTGCTGAGCTTCAACTCTTTCCGGCATAAATATTTTAAAATATTCTAAAAAGGAGTCCAGTTGGAAATTCAAATCTCCTCCGTAGTGGTATATTCCCTTTTCGCCGCCTTTTCTGTCGTAAAGCTCCTGTATAACATTTCTTGCTGCCGTATCCCAGTTATAATATATTCTTTCCGGTTTCTTTATTGCGTAAAAAATATTTTCATATCCTTTTATAAAAGTAAGCGCTGTTTCTTCATCGTCATTTATATCCGGCAAAATTCCGGTTATATATATAACCGAGCTTGAAAACCTTAACTTATCTCCCTTATTTAACGTGGACACATTTTTCTGGACCTTAACGCCAAAAGACCCGTCGCTGCCTTTATTTCCGTATCCCGCTATGCGTTTAACAATATCGTCGTGGGTATCTGATTCTATATCGTAAAATATGGCCGTCCCAGACTTGCAGAAATAACTGTCCATATCTGTAAAATCACCATAATACAAAACCGCTGATCCAAGCACGTCCTTATCTCCAAAATATACGAGCTGATTAAGATCTGTTCTCCAGGACGGCCTCACTACAGGAAATCCTGTGGGCTTATTTAAATAGTCGAATATATCGGGACATATATTTTTTCCGTTTTCGTCTAAGTAAAAATATTCTCCTTCTTCCGTCAGATCAAATCCTTCCGGCTCGATATCAGCCTTTAATTCCACGTCAGACCATGTTTTTACAAGTCCCGGATGAGACTCGTCTATTTGTATCCCAAAGCTATATTTTCCTATATTATTTTCACAAAGTATTAAAATTTTCTTT
Organism: uncultured Eubacteriales bacterium; assembly: GCA_949282945.1. GTDB lineage: Bacteria > Bacillota > Clostridia > UBA1212 > CASDQQ01 > CASDQQ01. The sequence continues at coordinate 3,322 of CASDQQ010000038.1, read as the reverse complement.
AGTTCATTTTCGCATTCTAGCCATATTTCATGTTCACCTGAAATATCCGGTACTATACCGCTTTTATGAGAAGGATCCCAATAAAGAGCTTTCCCTTTTTCATCGCCGAAGTGCGAAATTTTTACGCAGCGGCCCCCCTCATCACAGGAGACTATATAGTCTCCTGTACGCAGAGCAAAATTTTTCATTTTCCTTCTTTCCATAAAGATCCTCCTCTTTTAGCCCTTCTTCTTTTTAGCGACCACTATAACAACCGCCGCCACCACGCAGATTACACATACTCCGATAACTACGTATATCCAAACATTGGAAGAACCGGTTTCACCGCTTCCCGCACCTTCAGGCGTTGCCGTGTTAGGCGAAAAGGGTTTCACTGTAGTGGTAGGTTCGTTAACTGTGGGCGCCTGAGTAGACGGGGCCTCGGTAGCCGGAGTTTCCGTCTCTGTAACTCCTGTATCAGTAGGTTCAGCCGTAGGAGTCAGTACTTCTCTGTCAGCGGCCCCCAAGCCCAGTCTTTTTATAGTCACAGGATCTCCGGCAGGTCCGTTTACATATATAGTTATATTCTTGAGAGTTACCGTACCTTTAGATGTGTCTATGCCAAGGTTTTTCATAGTCTCCACCAGGTCAACTTTTCCTACATATACATCGGCTTTTTCGCCTTCTGCAAAATCGCTCTTTTCCGCGTCTCTTAAGAATTTCACTTCTGTATCCCCAACATGAAAAGCAAAAGCAAATTCCTCGGCTTCTATTAAAAGATCATAATATAGGAATAATCCGTTAGATATATCGATCTCTACAGAAAAACTTTCGCTTTCATACTTGGCGTTTACCGCCTCTTCATTCGCTACAGCCGCTTTCTTTCTGACTACAAGCGCACCGTCTTCCTCTTCTCCGAACATATAAGCATTCTCATTGGAAAGAGGTCCGTTGTCTATATCGTTCCATGAAACCCACTCCTCTGGATCCAAAGGTAATTCCAGATAAGGTTCCGCCGCCCCGTAAATAAACACGGAAGAGGTAAAAAGCATAACACCCGTTAACACCGCCGTAATAACGGCCGTAAAAATTTTTTTATTTTTCATATATATTCCCTCCTTATTTTATCTGTATTTGATAATTCGCGTCCGGTTCTATATAATACCAGTTCCAACCGTCTGCCTCGCTTTTTCCAAAGCTTTCAACTACAGTTCCGTCCTCTTTTATCAAAATACAATTATCTATATTTATACCAATACGGTTTTCATGATTTAGACCAAGCAGCTTTAAGCTATAAATCCCGTTTCCGCCGTATTCCAAAAGCACCGGCGCATCAGTATACAATCTTCCTTCACCAAGGCTGTGGATTTGTTTCATGGCTAATTCAAAATTCATTGACATACCGTAAACACATTCGTTCAAAGCTCCCAGTTTCCACTCCGGTATGCTGTATCCGTAAGGCTCAAGTCCTATATAACCGTCCATATTTATCTTCTGCCAGTTCTGGGGTCTTTCACTTTCTATCACGTCTTTATTTGCGTGCAGAGCCGGCAGAGCGTCCGCGCACCCCAACTGTTTCCACGAAATAACTTCAGAAATTATGTTAGCCGTATCCTCGTCTATTATTCCGTACCCTTCTTTAAGATAATCGTAAAAATATTTAATTATCATAGCTTCTTCCGCAGGATTGGCGTAACAGAGGTTTGCTCTGGCACTGGTATTCATAAATATGTTCCGGCCTTCAAATTTCCCGTACTGGGGATTGAAAAGCCACGTATGTTTCAAGACCGCGGCCACCTGTATATACGACTGCTCCAGGTACTTTGTATTTTCTGTGATCTTATAGAGCTTTAAAAGCGCGTACGCCGACTGAGCGGTAACATTTATTTCAAAGCCTATATTTCCCATTCCAAAGGTCGCTAATTTATCCGCGGCTTTTTCCGCCTCTTCAAGATATACATTATCCCCTGTAAGTTCATAGAGTAATACCATACTGTATACATAACATCCGGCGTTTCCGTAATCCATGTCATATCCCGACTCATTTCTTTCTCCGGTGTTAATGTTTACAAAAACACTGAAGGTATAATCCAGATCTCTGGCAGTATCCATCAAAACAGCGGAATTTCTTATCATCGCTTCCTGAAGATCTTTATCATCGTATTTTATTGCGAATTCCAAAGCTAATGAACTCGGCCAGGTATATCCCTGCCAGCAGTCGGCGTTTGCCGCACTTTCACGGTCTTTATACCACCCGAAAATACCTTCGCTGCCTTTATCGTTCTGATAATCGGGAGTATCCTGGACCCATATTCTCCTCAATGATTCCTCCATCTGGGTATCAAATCTTTCCGGCATAAATATTTCAAAATAATCCAAGAATGACAGCAGATTAAAGTTCAGATCCCCGCCGTAATGATATATAGAATTTTTCCCTATACGCTCAGACACGTCTTCCACCATTTTTTCCGACAGATCTTCCCAGTTATAATAAACTTTGTCCGGTTTATTTATATTGTAAAATATATCATTATAGCTTTTGATAAATTTCAAAGCCGCCGCTTCCGTAGATTCAGCTGTTTCAGCCCCCTCTTTCAGGCTTATGACAGAACTTGATATTCTCAGCTTTTCTCCGGAGTTTATGGCGGTATTATTCCCCGGAGTAGCAAGTCCGAATCTGTAAGTTTCATAGTCGTCAAATTTAAGCTTTGACACTATATCCTCATGACTTTCCAGTCCCATTGAATAAAACATTTCCGTTCCCGACTTTATAAAATAGTCGTTCATATCCGTAAAATCCGCATAATACAGAACCGTTGAATCCAGGACTTCAAAATCTCCGAAATATACAAACTGGTTGAGATCGTCTCTCCATGTGGGCTGCTTTACCTCAAATCCGGTATCTATATCAAAATAGGTAGTTCCTTCAGGTACAAACCTTCTGCCGTCTTTTATAAAAAAGTATTCTCCCGATCCAGGTATTATTAATTCGTTCTCCTTTATATCCGAATTTGTTTCTATATCCGTCCAGGTTTTTATAAGACCCTGCGTGTCTTTTGGCAGAAATATTCCCACCTGATATTTTCCAAACTGAAAGGTTCCATTAAATACGATACTCTCTCCGCTGTCGTCTTTGGTCCTCGTCATACTTTCAAGATGATCCTTATCAAATATGATCGACCCTGTATTACCTCTGCCAGGGTCCAGAGCCAGGGCGGTTTGGGAATCCGCCCCGGTCTTTCTTATATAAATATAATTTTCCTCCGGCTCGTAACTAACGGTATAACTCCCCGTTTCCATTGAAAAGGCCTTTATTTCCGTAGTTTCCTTGATGTTTTGCTCA
>CASDQQ010000037.1 GCA_949282945.1 uncultured Eubacteriales bacterium | reverse complement strand
AAATATTAATTGGCTTTGAATCTGTTTCACCGTCGTCCCACGCCTTAGAAATAAAGGCAACCAAATAAATGTAACCTAGCTTTTTCTCAGAAAGGCCCATGCTTTTCAGTAAATTACTTATAATATCTTTTTTATTATATTTTATCTTCTGTTTCATATTGCTTCTCCCGTTTTTGCCAAATCGGACTTTACGACAATATATTCTTATATATCTATCCCGTTATTAATTGTTATTACACAAACCTCCTCAAAATTACCGCAATTAAAATATTTTTTACAAAATGAGCAGGCTGACAGCCTGCTCTCTTTTAACTATCTGAGAAAAGATTATTTTCAATTATTTCAGCCGAACATTTAACTAAATTTGAGCACGGCCTTTTACGGTAATATTCTTTACTTCGCTCTTCCGGTACAGGGGACTGAGGGCCCTTAACATTAAGCAGTTCTTTACATACTATAGAACCGTTTATATTTTTAAACTCTTCCGCAAGCTTTTGAATGAGCGCATAATGTTTTATCTTCCCTTCCCTGTCTTCCGGTTCTGTATACCCGAATTTAAGGCCGGCAATAATAAACATTGAAGAAACTGTTCCACAGACTTCTCTGAGTCTGCCCATTCCTCCCCCAAAGGAAGAAGAAATCTTAAGAATGGTTTCTCTGTCCAGATCTAATTTGTCATGAAAAGCCAAAATAACAGCCTGCGAACAATTATATCCGCTTTCAAACAGTTCTTTAGCCAACTCGCCTCTTGATTTCAAAAACTCATCCCCTCTTATAGATCATAAATCTTTTTGATCGTTTCGTTAAGCCAATCCCCTTCAAAAAGCTCGATCATACCTTTATCACAGGCGGTGGCTATCTTAGGGTCCACAGGGATCTTGCCAAGCACCGGAATATTTCCCAACTCTGATGATTCATTAGTATGGCTTTCTCCAAAAAGACTTATCTTATTATGACAGCACCCACATTCCACATAGCTCATATTTTCAACAATACCCAAAACCGGGACGTCCATCATTTCCGCCATTTTTATAGCCTTTGACACGATCATGGATACCAGTTCCTGCGGCGAAGTAACTATGATTATTCCGGAAAGAGGTAGCGATTGAAATACTGTAAGCGGCACATCTCCTGTTCCCGGAGGCATATCAACAAACATATAATCAATATCCGACCAGATAACATCCGTCCAAAATTGTTTAACAGTACCTGCTATGACTGGCCCTCTCCATATGACTGGATCCGTATCATTTTCAAGTAAAAGGTTCACTGACATAACGCTTATACCAGTTTTAGTCTTTACCGGAAAAATACCATTCTCATTTCCCGCTGCTTTTTCTTTTATGCCAAATACCTTGGGAATTGAAGGACCCGTAACATCCGCATCAAGGATAGCCGTTTTATTTCCGTCCCTTTGGGAAAGTACTGCAAGCATTGACGTAACCAGGGACTTTCCTACGCCTCCCTTTCCGCTTACCACTCCGATAACTTTCTTTATATTGCTCAGAGCGTTCATATCCGCTAAAAAATCTTCTTTAGACTTTACCCTGCTGTCGCAATCCACTCCGCAGGTGTCGCAATTGTGCGTACAATCACTCATACATAAACTCCTTTCAATAAAAACTATTTAAATACTCATACGACTTTATTCTTTAAGATACAGTATCCCCGTTTTCTTCCTTAGCGATTCGTTCAGCATCAGCAGCTTCAAGCGCAGGATCGAGAAGATGAAACTTAATATACTTATAGCCAAAATAGTTATTTATAAGACCTAAGAATCCAAGCAGGAACACCGCCAGTATCAGTATCTGGTATATAGGCGCCGTTATAAATGAAAATACCAGAAAAATTATAGCGGCATCCAGTAAAAGTATCAAAATACTTGGGAAAAAGCTTGTCATTGTCAGCAGGAAAGAATTTTTATAAAGCTGTCGTAAGTTTACATTAAAGGTCACAAGTATGGGATATATATATATATGCATAAGCAAAAATATTATAAATAATATCACCATAAATACCATTCCCGCAGACCATAATATACTTCCGTCCCTATAGTCTCTCAAAATATTATTATATAAATATATTTCCAATACAAATATAGCTGTAACTACAAAATCGATAGCAGATACGGCCAGAGACTGCCAGAAGTTGCTCTTAGCCCTTGCAAAAAAGTCATGGGTAAGGAATACCGGCTTTTCTCTTATAAAGCTTTGAAGGATATAAGTAAATCCGGCCTGTATAGGTCCTATGGCAATAACGGGAAATATTACGAATATTATCGCCAGAATCATCCTCATAGAAAGATCCGTCCACCATGCGTTCTGAGCTATCAGATTGTTGGTAGCAGTGTTTATAGTATGCCATAGTGCTACATATGCCTGATCCGCGGAAGAGGAAGTCATCGGAAGCACGACCGGAACGATATATACCGAACACACATAAAAAATCAGTAAAAGGGGTACAAAGAATAAAAAGGCTAACATATTAAGTTGCATCATCTGCCAGAATTTTCTTTTAAATATCTTAAAGAATCCCCCAACGGTTACTTTCTCCCTTTCGCGCATTACCTGTTCTTTGCTTATACCTTTTCCAGGCTTGTTACTGTCAAACATATTACTAAAAAAACCACTCATACATTTTATCCCTTCGTCATAAAATATATATATTTTACCATTTTAATGTCTTGGTGACAACATAAAACTAAAATGATATAATTAAAAAAATATTAATTTTATGTTTTAAGGAGGTCCTATGCCTTTTGACGGTGTAGCCACGGCTTATATAGCTGAGGATCTAAACAAAAAACTATCAGACGGACGTGTAGAAAAGGCACTCCAGCCAGAAAAGGACGAAATAATCCTTGTTATAAGAGCCAGAGGAGAAAATCAAAGACTTCTTTTGAGCGCAAGCGCTAATTGCGCAAGAATGCACATAACCTCAAGGCAAAAAGAAAACCCGGATATTCCTCCTGTCTTTTGCATGCTTCTCAGAAAACATATCGTTGGAGGCAAAATATCAGAGTTTAAATGTCTCGATTTTGACAGAATAATACAGATAAAGTTCTTAACTACAAATGATTTTGGAGAAAGCTGTGAAAAATACATAGTAATAGAAATAATGGGTCGCCACAGCAATATCATATTGCTTAATGAAGATAAAAAAATAATAGATTCTATAAAGCGCGTAGATTTTGATATGAGCAGTATAAGAGAGGTATTACCCGGAAGGACATATATTTTACCACCGGCTCAAGATAAAATAAGTCCCTCCCTTCTTATTTCCGAGCCCTCATATCTTGAGAAGCTTTTTGATCTGTCATACTGTGATGATATTTCTATTTCTCAAATAAAAGAAATGCGAACGGACAAATACTTTTTAGAAAAAATAAAGGGTTTTAGCCCCATGCTTGCCCGTGAGGTCTGTGAAACCGCCGGAGTGGATACAAAGTTAAGATGTAATGAAACTTTATTGGGAGAAAACAAAGACAGCTATATTTTCTCATTAAAAAATGCTTTATTAAAATTGATAAAAAAGCTCTGCATTTTTAGAGAATCTACTTCATTCGTATTTTTCAAAGATCCTGAGTTGACCCAGCCTATGGATTTTTACTTTGCCGATCTTTATCAATACCCATATAAAAGGGATTTTTCTGATTTCAGTAAAACTCTTGACTTTTTTTACAGTCAAAAAGATGATATTGAGCGTCTGCGGCAGAAAAAGTCAGATACTCTCAGAATAATAACCAATAATATAGACCGCTGCCTGAAAAAGGCGGGTATTCAGGAAGCCGCGATCAAAGAGTCGGAGGAAAAAGATAGATATAAGCTTTTTGGAGAACTTATAACCGCCAATATATACCGCATTAAAGACGGAGATACCTCTTTGAAAGCTATAAACTATTACAGCGACAACAATGAAGAAATTGAAATAAAGCTAGATCCCCAGAAAAGCGCTGTAAGGAATTCTCAGGACTACTACAAAAAATATAATAAAGCTAAAAGTACATATATAAACGCTACAAAACAGCTTGAGGAATCTAAGGAAGAGCTTAAATATCTTGAATCTGTAATGCAGAGTCTTGAAGCGGCATCCGAGCCGCAGGAAATATCGGATATAAGAGAAGAACTTACGGGCGGAGGTTATATAAAGGCAAAAGGAAAGTCTCAAAAAAAGAAAAATAAAGAGCTTTCCTCCCACCGTATATTTAAATTATCAGACGGTTCCGAAATCTGGGTCGGAAAAAATAATATTCAAAATGATGAGATTACTTTAAAAAAAGCCTCTAACAGCGATTATTGGTTCCATACCAAAAACATTCCAGGTTCTCACGTTATTTTGAAAACAAAAGGCGCCCCCGTAAGCAATATAGCAATTACGGAGGCGGCCCAGGCAGCCGCTTATTATTCAAAGGCATGCGATTCAGAAAATGTTCCTGTAGATTATACCCTGGTAAAGCATGTAAGCAAACCTGCCGGAGCAAAACCAGGCATGGTCGCCTATGAAAATCAAAAGACACTTTATGTAAGTCCTGAAAAACCTATTGAATAAGTCCAAGGTTCTTTCCAAGCTCCATAAAAGCTTTTCTCGATCCTTTTATGGATTTCATGCTTACACAGTAAGCAAGTCTTACATATCCCGGATAGGAAAATCCTGTTCCTCCTACCAAAATAATATTATACTTTAAGGCTTCCTGAACAAATTTCGCGTCATCCTCAAATGGAGATTTCATAAAAATATAAAAGGCCCCTTCCGGCTTTACGCAGCTAAATCCGGCCGACTGCAATATGTTCATAAGCTCGTCACGTCTTTCTCTATAGCTTTCAAGACCGCAAACCTGTCCTAAATTATCGGCAATAACTTTCTGAAATAAAGACGGAGCGTTAACATACCCTAATACTCTTGTACAGAATATCATGGCATTCATAAGTACATCCACATCCTTTATCTTTGGAGACGCTACCACATATCCTATACGCTCTCCGGGAAGAGACAAAGACTTGCTAAAAGAAGAAACTATTATAGCGTTTTTAAAGATCGTAAAAACATTAGGCACCTCGGCTCCATCATATACCAACTTTACATAAGGTTCATCAGATATTACAAAAATTTCTGTCCCGAACTCCTTTTCTCTTTCCATAATAGCTTCAGCCACATTTTTAAGTATTTCCCTTGAATATATGACTCCAGTGGGATTATTCGGTGAATTTATGATAATAGCCTTTGTCGCAGGAGTTATAGCGTCATAGATCGCTTTTACATCCGGTTGAAAGGTTCCTTCAGAAGTTTTGACAACAACCAGCTTTCCCTGATAATTTTCCGTATAAAATCTATATTCCGAAAAAAACGGGGCCAATACTATAACTTCCTCGCCTGGATTTAATAAAGACTTAAGAACCACGTTCAATCCACCCGCGGCGCCAACGCTCATAACTACATTATCAAATGGAATTTCCATGCCGGATTCTCTGGACTCATATTCGGCAACCTTTTTTCTGACATCTGTATATCCTGCATTATTCATATACTTATGTACATTTGGTTCTTCCTCATTTATTATTCTTTTCAATGAAGAAATTACTCCTTCAGGAGGCTCCAGATCCGGATTCCCCAGAGTGAAATCAAATACGTTGTCCTCTCCGTACTGTTGTTTGAGCTGATTGCCAAGTTCAAACATAGCCCTTATCCAAGAAGATTTACTTAACTTATCAACTATTTCTTTTGAAAACATTTTTATCATCCTTTCCCTACAATATATTTTAATTCAGTAAATGCTCTGTCTATATCCGTGGCCCCGAATACGGATGTTCCGGCCACAAAAGCATCAGCGCCCGATAAAGCCGCTTCTTTTATTGTATCCTTTCCTATGCCACCGTCAACCTGTAAATAAGAGTCAGGATTATATTTATTTATATATTTGCGAATTTTCTTTACCTTAGGCATCATATTTCTCATAAATTTCTGACCGCCGAATCCTGGTTCTACTGTCATGACAAGTATCATATCTACATCACGAACAAATTCTTCCGCTACTTCCGCTTCTGTTTCTGGTTTTAATGCTATCCCTGCTTTTGCTCCGGATTCTTTTATACGCTTTATAGTTTCTTTAACATTTTCACAGGCTTCTAAATGAACGGTTATTATGTCGGCTCCAGCCTCTCTGAATGCGTCTACATACCGTATCGGATCGTTTATCATAAGATGTACGTCTAAAAGGATATCAGATTTTTTATTTACGGATGACAGCACCGGAATCCCTATGGAAATATTAGGAACAAACATGCCGTCCATGACATCAAAATGAAGCCATTTGGCCCCTGCTCTTTCAACAGCCCTTATCTGAGACTCCAAATCCATAAAATCCGCTGCAAGTAACGATGGCGCTATGATTATTTCTTTTTCTGATATCTCATACATTTTTACATCTCCAGATCACTTATATTTATTGGCTTTTCTGATATTTATTTCTTCAACAAATTTAATATATCTTTCATATCTTCCCAAATCTATATTTCCTTTTTCTACCTGTTCTTTAACAGCGCATCCAGGTTCATTTATATGGATACATTCTTTAAATTTACAATCTCCCCTATATTTTAAAAATTCAGGATAAAAATCTCTGAGCTGCCTTATATCATATTCCGGAAGCTCATGGGCGCTGAAGCCCGGAGTATCGATTATAAAACCCGAGCCGTATTTAATCAGTTCCGCATGGCGCGTAGTATGTTTCCCTCTCTCACTTTTTTCACTTATATTTCCTGTTATCATAATATTTTTTTGAAAGATTCCGTTTACGGTAGTGGATTTTCCAACTCCCGACTGTCCTGCGAGAGCAGTAATTTTTCCCTGAAATTTATCCGCTATACAGGATATTCCCACGCCATTAACAGCCTGCATCAAAACAACGTCAGTTCCCAGAGGTTCATAGATTTTTTTTACAGTATCGGCAAATCCATCTCCGTCATAATCGCATTTATTTATACATATAATAAAATCCACATTATACTCAAGAGCGGTAAAAAACATCTTGTCTAATAAAAACATATCTGGTTCCGGTGATTTCACGGACATAAAAAAAGCTATCTGATCTAAATTTGCCACCGCCGGCCTTATAAAGCAATTCTTACGCGGTTTAATTTCTTCTATCACTCCTTCTGAAAAAACGATTCTGTCTCCAGGAAGAGGTTTCATATTATTCTTTCTGAATATCCCACGAGCGGAACATTCTAAAAAATTCTCGCCGTCAAAAACCGTATAAATACCGCTTATTCCCTTTGTTATAATTCCTTCGTTTTTCAATATTCCTCCCAAAGTTTACTCTTCGGATTTTACTATAAAATTACTATAAAATTCTCCGTTTATATATACATTTACAACCGACGTCCCCCTGTGAGGAACATAGACATTAAATACAAACGGCATATTGTCACCATCACTCTTCCATGTTCCGCTGAAAAGAGTTTCCTTCTCGCCTGTATCACTGGGGGTGATTTCTATTCTTAAGTCGAACGTACTGGAAACATTCATATAATCAGTCTTTTCAAGAATCAATGTTTTTTCTGTTCTATAAAATTTGGGTTCTGACATATATAAAACAATTTCATCTCCAGGCTCCAATATAGTTCCCACAGGAGGATACTGACCTAAAACAGAAGGTTCGTCCGGCTGCTGAGGATCCTCTGAAGTTCCGGGAGTTGTCGTAGACGGACTCTCCGGAGTCGGCGTCGGAGTTGGCGAAGGCGTAGCCGTTATACTGTCTGTGGTAACTATCATTGTACTATCCGGATCCGGAGTAACATCAGGACCGTCATCAGGGTCTGTTATTTCAGGACTTAAAGCCTCCATTACAGTACATTTATATCCTGCCGCCTCTATCGCGGCTTTTGCCGAACTAAGAGCCATACCTACATAATTTCCGCAAGATCCCGCCGCCGGAGGACTCCCAAGAGATTTATAAACATAAATAGTATCTCCGGCGTTTACAATTTCACCCGCCCCGGGCCTTGTGCCAACAACATAGTCTTTAGCCACCGAATTGCTGTAAACGTAAACATATTCGATATTTACTCCGGTGTTTCTAAAATCATTTTCTACAATCCTGGAATCTGTAAGAGACGCCCCATAATTTTCGATAACAAAATCACTGTATCCATAGCTTACATTAAAAGTTATAGTCTCCCCCGCGCTTATAGTTCCAGAAGTTGGAACCTGAGAAATTATTTTACCTTTTTCCACATCGTTGCTTGCAGTGTAACTCAAATCAACGTTTATTCCCAATTTTCTCAGTTTTGGAGCTATAACAGAATATTCCATATTTGTAAAATCAGTTACTGTATATTCTGCTTTCCTGAAATCAGTAAGATTACCCGAAATACTTCCGAAAGATACTATCATTATAACTATAGACAGAACAGCAGCCGCCGACGCCACGGCTATTTCTTTATAATATGTCTCAAAATACTTTGAAAAAGACATTTTATTTTTATTAGGACGCTTTTTTCTTCGAACAGGCTCTCCATAATGTTCAAATCTCTCTTTACTTATATCTTTTTTATTTACCGGAGAATGCTCCGGTCCGTTCATCTGATAACCTATCCTGTTATTTTCCAAAGATTTTAAATGTTCATTAGGTATAAGTAATACGACCTGAAGAGATGAAAGCATATCCATTGCTGTCTGAAAACGATCATCCGGATTTTTCATAGTGGCCTTTATAACAAAATCACTTACTCCCACAGGAATAGCCGGATTTATCTCACAGGGAGGCGTAATCGGTTCTTTTATATGCTTCATGGCCACTGCAATAGCTGTATCTCCGTCAAAAGGAACATGGCCTATGAGCATTTCAAATAAAGTTATACCTATAGAATAAAGATCCGCTCTTTCATCGAATGCATCTCCTTTGGCCTGTTCGGGAGCAAGATAATGTACCGAACCTATATTTAAATCGGCAGCCTCGCTTGTGTTTTCCGAAACCACTCTGGCTATCCCGAAATCTGCCACTTTAGCCACTCCGTCATAGGTAAGCATTATATTATGAGGTTTAATATCCCTGTGTATAATATTGTGCTTATGAGCAACTTCCATGGCTGAAAGTATCTGCTTCGTAATTGAAAGTGCGTCCTTCCACTTTATATATTTTTTCTTATCTATCAGATCTTTAAGAGTTATTCCTGTCACTAGCTCCATAACGATATAGTATATACCGTTCTCATAGCCCGCGTCATATATTGAAACTATATTTGGATGCGTCAGACTTGCCGCCGACATCGCCTCATCGCTGAATTTCTGGACAAAATCTTTATTGTCTGTAAACTCGGTCTTAAGGATTTTAACCGCTACGTTTCTGTTAAGTCTTTTATCCATGGCCTTATAAACAAAGGCCATTCCTCCTGAACCTATCTCTTCTATCAATTCATATCTGTCACCGAGAATTATATTTTTAAAATCACACTTCATTATTATTCTCCCGCGCCTGTTTTTTTACTGCCTTTGATAATGACGATAACCGTTATATTATCATATCCCCCTCTGCCGTTTGCCTCTTTTAAAAGCCTGCCGCAGATATCCTCGGCATTCTTACCCTCCAGAAAAATACTAAGTATTTCATTTTCCTCAATAAGATTAGTAAGTCCGTCTGAGCAAAGAATTATCGCGTCCCCGTTTTTTATATCTATAATTTCAACATCCGTTTCAACAGAATCCTCTACCCCTACTGCTCTTGTAATAACATTTCTCTTTGGATGAGTCTTTGCTTCCTCTCTGGTTATGCTGCCATTCCTCACCAGTTCCTCGACATAAGAATGGTCTATAGTAAGCTGTCTGACTTTTTCATCAGAAATAAGATACGCCCTGCTGTCTCCCACATGAGATATGCAGGCCTTTCCGTCCCATAACGCAGCCATGACAACAGTGGTTCCCATTCCGTTCATGCTCGAATTTCTTCTGGCAACCGACACAACGTTATAATTCGCATTTTCAATAGCTTCAGAAGAAAATTCTTTGATCTGGTCCTCGCTAAAATCTCCTCCTGTTTTATCCATAAATTCTGATACTGTGGATAATATGCTTTCTACGGTAACCTTGCTTGCGACCTCTCCTGCATTATGTCCGCCCATTCCGTCCGCCAGTACAAAAAGGGACAGATTTCTGTCCTCTTTAAAATAGCATCCGCAATAATCTTCGTTAAGTTTTCTCATTCTGCCAATATCGCTTTTAAGAGCAAAATCCAATTTAGTCACCGCTTCCTTTTCCGCTTTCGACGGCGCTCCTTCTAAGCTGTCCGCACGCAGCGCTTATATCGCTTCCAAGTTCTCTTCTAACGGTAGCTTCCACTCCGTACGAAGAAAGGACCTCAATAAATTTCTCTATTGTCTTTCTGCCGCTTCTTATAAATCCGGTTCCCTCAACATTATTTACCGGAATTAAATTAACATGGCACAGCATCCCTTTTATAAGCCTTCCGAGCTCTTTAGCCTTTTCAGCCGAATCATTGACTCCCGAGATCATGGCGTATTCAAAGGTTATCCTGCGGCCCGTTTCTTTAGTATATATCTTACATGCTTCTATTAATTTGTCAATAGAATACTTCCTGTTGACAGGCATTATAGCGCTCCTGTCCGTATCGTTGGTACTGTGAAGAGATATCGATAAAGTAAGCGGAAAGTTTTCTTTCATAAGAGCATAAATCCTGGGAACGATACCCGATGTAGAAAGGGAAAAATGTCTGGCGCCGATTCCAAGACCCCTTTCATCATTTGCAAGTTTCAAAAATTTCATAACATTATCATAGTTATCAAGAGGTTCGCCGATTCCCATAAGTACAACGTTAGAAATCTTTTCTCCGGAGTCTCGCTGAACAGTTATTATCTGTCCCAAAATTTCTCCCGCAGTCAAATTCCGCTTAAATCCCAGCGGCGCCGAAGCACAAAATGTGCAGCCCATTTTACATCCCACCTGAGTAGAAATACAAATAGAATACCCATATTTATATTTCATCAAAACACTTTCCACAGCATTACCGTCTTCAAGCTCAAAAAGATATTTTATAGTTCCGTCAATTTTAGATACCAATTTACTGGCTATCCTAAGATACCCCGTAAATGAATTCTGTGAAAGCCTTTCTCTGAGATCGGCTGATATATTTGTCATTTCATCAAAGCTTTCAACGCCTCTATATATCCATTGAAATATCTGCTTTGCTCTGAACCTCTTTTCTCCCATACTTTCTATAAACTTTTCTGTCTCTTCAAAAGACAGGTCCATTAAATTTATTTTATCCAACTTCAATTTCTCCTTATAAGTTTAGCTATGAAAAATCCGTCTGTGTTATGTGTGTTAGGAAATAAAGTCATAGGCTCTCCGTCAAGAATAAAGTCTTCTTTATTTTCTGACATAAAACGTTCTATCTGAAATATATTTTCCTTTTTTAGCACAGTGCACGTGCTGTATACAAGCGTTCCTCCCGGTCTGACGTATTTCGCCGCATTTAGGAGAATTTTATATTGCAGCTCGGGTATAAGATCTGTCTCCTCTTTTGTCCTGTTAAACTTTATTTCCGGCCTGCTTTTTAAAATTCCCAATCCTGAACATGGTACGTCAGCCAAAACTCTGTCAAATTTCCCGCTAAGTTTGGTATCAAAGATCGAGGCGTCTCTGTTTACTGTGGTTATAATGCTTATTCCAAGGCGCTTTGATGATTCTTCAATAAGTTTAAGTTTATTATCATATATGTCGCAGGCTTCGATATTTCCCTTATTTCCCATAATCTCAGCTATGTGTGTGCTTTTTCCTCCCGGAGCCGCGCATAAATCCAGAATATTATCATCAGCTCTGGGTCCCAGGACTTCGGCCGCAAGCATCGAGCTTTCTCCTTGTATATAGAAAAACCCTTCTTTAAAAGTCCGGTTCTCTGTAATGGCTAAACCTTTCTCCAACAAAATGCCATATTCTGATATATCGCTTTTATAAGCTGAAAAGCCTTCCCTCTTTAAAACTCCTATAAGATTTTCTCTCGAGATTTTAAGAGTATTAGCTCTTAGAGACACTTTAGCCGGAGACATGCTAGATCTCATCATATCCTCAGTAAACTCGGACCCGAAGTCGTCTATAAAAGCTTTTGCCATCCACTGACTCAAACCATATTTTTCTGCCAGAGATGGAAATTCTACATTATCAATATTTCTTTTTGTACTCCTTATAATATTCCTCAAAACTCCGTTAACAAATCTTTTTGTGCCTTCGTGCCCGTATTTACCGGACAATTTTACACACTCGTTGCAAATTGCAAAGTCGGGAACTCTATCCATAAAAAATATTTGATAAAGGCCCGTCCTTAGTATTATCATAGTCCACTTTGAAAGCTTATTTTTCTTTACTGATGAGTATAAGGATATAATATAATCAAATGTTAACGTATATTTGAGGGTTCCGTATACAAGCTCTGTTATAAAACCCTTATCCACATCGGTGAGTTCCTTGTTTTCAATAAGAGCAGAAGACAAAGCTTTATTGGAATAGGCTTTGTCCTCGTATATTTTATACAGTATTTTCAGAGCCTGTTCCCTTGCCCCGTCTATTTTCATATAAAATACCCCGTTTAGCTGTCTCTGTTCCTGCTGGAAGCAATTATGAGTACCAATCTTAGTAAGTTAGCAAGAGCCGCTATCATAGACGCTACGTAAGTTAAAGCAGCCGCTCTCAAGACCTTTTTTACTCCGCCTATCTCTTCTTGCGTAAATGTTCCCATACCGTCAAGAACAGCTACTGCCCTTTTGCTTGCGTTAAACTCAACGGGAAGAGTCACAAGCGTAAATATAAAGGCGAGAGAATAAAGAGCGACGCCTATTTGTATAAATATATCTCCCATAGCGGAATTAAAGATCAATCCAAAGATTGCCAGATAAAATCCAAGATATGAGCCTATGTTAACTATCGGGACCATCGTAGTCCTTAATTTTACCGGAAAATATCCTTCCGCGTACTGAATAGCATGCCCCGCCTCGTGAGCCGCCACTCCTATGGCTCCCACCGTAGAACGATCAGCCGTGGACTGAGAAAGATTAAGTACTTTTTTCGCCGGATTATAATGATCTGTAAGTTCTCCCGCCACAACTCCAACTGAAACATCATGTATATTATTTTGGGAAAGTATTCTGTTTACAACTTCCTTTGAGTCCATCCCTGACCTTACTGATATATTATTATATTTTTTAAATGTAGATTTTACATTTAAACTTGCTATGAGCGATATTATCATTGCAGGTACTACAAGTACCAAATACCAATAATCCAGAAAAAACAACATTTAAATTCCTCCTAATATTGTATTTTTATCTATCCTGTGTCCTCTTATATAGTCTTTCACTAACATTCTTTTAGCAGAGTCAAACTGAATTTCTTTTATGAGCAGCAGTCCGTCTCCGGTCACGGTTAAAATTCCATCATCGCTTACATCTACTATTGTTCCCGGCTTATTTTTTAAAGTTTTGTTTTCCGATACCAATGATGCGGAAAATATCTTCATTCTTTCTCCTTTATAATAGGTATAAGCAGCCGGCCACGGGTTAGTGCCCCTTATAAGATTATATATTTCCCGGGTAAACCTTCCCCATTCGATATGTCCTGTATTTTTTTCTATCTTAGGGGCATATGAGGCCTTACTGTCATCCTGTTTGGTCCTTTTCAGGGTGCCGTCCCTGAGTTTTTCCAAAGTTCTTATCAAAGTTACGGCTCCCAACTTGGCCATTTTGTCGCTGAGTTCTCCCACCGTCATATCTTCATCTATATCAATTTCGTCGGTTTCCAGTATATCGCCCGTGTCCATACCCAAATCCGTGAACATTGTGGTTATTCCTGTTTTCTTTTCTCCGTCTATGATTGCTCTCCACAGCGGAGCCGCTCCTCTGTATTTGGGCAAAAGAGAAGCGTGTACGTTAATACATCCGAACTTTGAAGAAGTAAGCGCGTCCTCGGTAAGTATTTTTCCATAAGCCGCCGTAACTATAAGATCAGCGTTATATGAACGGAGCTTTCCTGCAAAATCACCGTTTTTTACATTCTCAGGCTGAAAAACTTCTATTCCAAAGGAAATCGCCGCTTCCTTTACCGGAGACATAGCGACCTTATTTCCTCTGCCTTTAGGCCTATCAGGCTGAGTTACTACAAGACATATTTCATATCCTTCGCTTATAAGCGCTTTTAATGAAGGGACAGCAAAATCAGGAGTCCCCATAAAAATTATCTTCATTCTTTTGTTCCTTCTCCCTCTATACCAACCATTTCAAGTGTAACCGCTTTATCCTTATATAAGATACCGTCAAGGTGGTCTATTTCATGGCACATAGCAACACTTAAAAATCCACTTGCCTTATAGGTAACAGTCTCTCCTTCTCTGTTAAGAGCCTTTACTTTCAGCTTGAATGGTCTTTCAACATTTCCGTAATACCCGGGGATGCTCAGACATCCCTCTTGATTTATCTGACTTCCGGACGAGCTTATGATCTCCGGATTGATCAGTTCTATAAGACCTTCTCCTACATCTATTACTACCACCCTTTTTAATATTCCCACCTGTGGCGCGGCAAGCCCCACTCCGTTAGCCTTATACATTGTCTCCGCCATATCTTCAAGAAGAGTAATAAGCTTTTCGTCAATGTTTTCCACAGGCCTGCATATTTTTCTCAATATAGGATCGCCGTCTTTTCTTATTTCTCTTATTGCCATAGCCGCAAAAATCTCCTTAAAATACTCTTGTTTTATGTAATTTTAGCATACTTTTCCCTTTCTTAAAATATGGTCAAAGCATGTTTATTGGATTAATATCTATAAAAGGCCCTGTAATTTCTCTGTATTTTTTAAAATTAACAATTTGGAAAATTTTTGTACAAACATCGTTAAGATATTTTTCTTCCGGACATTTTATAATAAGTCTCCATCTATAATTCCCGTTTATCTTTTCTATAGGATATCTTGCGGGGCCTAAAATTTGTATATTTCTTGAAGTATCCACTTCTTTTCCAAGTTTATTTTTAAGCTCTGACAATATATCGTAAATATATTTATCATTTTTCCCTTTTAATCCTAAAACCGCCAAATTGGTAAACGGCGGCAGATTAAGGGCTTTTCTTATTTTGATTTCCTGCTTATAAAAATTTCTGTAGTCCTGGTTTGCAGCCGATACTACGGCGTAATCGTCTACATTCCTCGCCTGTATTATCACTCTCCCTCTTTTATCCGCTCTGCCCGCTCTTCCTGACGCCTGCATAATTAGCTGGAAAGTTCTTTCAGACGCTCTGTAGTCATCAAAATTCAGTGCCGCGTCGGCCGCTATAATGCCTGCCAGGGAAACATTTTTGAAATCATGTCCTTTTGCTATCATTTGTGTTCCAAGCATAACGTCCGCTTTTCCTTCTGAAAATCTTCTTATGATTTCCTCATGTGAATTTTTACCTTTTGTCGTATCCATATCCATTCTGACGACAGATATGCCGGGAAAAATATTTTTCAGCTCGGCCTCAGCCCTCTGTGTACCTATCCCAGGCTGCCTAAGATCTTTACTTCCACAGTTTGGACATATTTTTACGGCAGGTTCAGTGTAGCCGCAGTAATGACATATTCCTCGTTCGTTTGATAAATGGTATGTCATAGCCATATTGCACGAAGGACATTTTTGGACGTAGCCGCATTCAGGACAAATTACCGCAGAGGAAAATCCCCTTTTGTTTAAAAGTATCAGGCTTTGTTCTTTATTATTAAGATTCTTTTCAAGCTCCTCTAAAAAAAGTCCGGAAAAAACCCCTCTGTTGCCGCTTTCATACTCCTGTTTCATATCTACCAAAGTCACAGCGGGCATATTCACTCCTGACGCTCTGTAAGAAAGTTTTATATATCCTACAGATTTTTTCTGTACCCTATAAGATAAATCTATTGAAGGAGTTGCAGAGCCATATAATAAAAGCGCATTGTTATATCTGCATCTATACTCCGCCACTTCAGCGGTGTGATACCTTGGAGTAACGTCCGACTTATATGACCCGTCATGTTCTTCATCTATAATTATTACCCCCAAATTTTCAAAGGGAGCAAATACCGCAGAACGTACTCCGACTGCCAGTTTAACCTTTCCGGTCTTTATAAGCTGCCATCTGTCATATCTTTCTCTTGACGTAAGCCTGGAATGTATAACTGTAACATTTTCTCCAAATCTCCCTTTAAATCTGTCTGTCATCTGGGGGGTAAGAGATATTTCAGGCACAAGTACGATCGCATTTTTTCCCTTTGAAATAACCTCTTGTATTATATTAAGATAGACTTCCGTTTTTCCGCTCCCTGTAACTCCATGTAAAAGATATTCTGAAAATCCGCCTGTATCTATCCGGGCCTTCAAAATATCGACCGCGTTTTCCTGCTCTTTTGTAAGTTCTTTAGGAGGAGCGTAATATTTTATTTTCTCATTTTCCCTTTTACCAGAGACTTCTTTTATTTTTTCCCCATATTCAATGTAATTATGCTTTTTTAAAGTATTTAAAACAGAAACAGATACTGAAAATCTTTTCAATATCTCCTCCACCGGGCATTCTTTACATTCTTCAAGATAGTTAAGTATATCTATTTGATATATTTTCTTTAAACTTCCTCCCTGTATAGCCTCTTTAAGCCTATCTCCGTCAAGTGCAAGCTTAACTGTCTTTACTTTTTTATCTGAAATCTTCTCTTCTCCTGGAGGCATCATGCACTTTATGGCGGCTGACCTTGAGCAAAAATATTTTTTGCTCATCCATGCCGTCATGTTTAAAAACTCGTCAGAAAGATCTTTATTCCCGTTTTCAGGAACTTCTAAAATATATTTTAAAGATTCAACGGGGTACTCCCCGTCATAATCCTCAATATTTATTATCTTATTTATAAAGGCTTCTGTTTTTCTGTTTGCCTTCCCAAAAGGGATTAAGACCATACAACCTTCATATATTAAATTGTCATATTCATCTCCGGAAATATAGCTGTATTCAGAATCAAATTCCTTTGTGCTTTTCTTGAGAAGAACCTTTACAATCTTCATATCCTGTCACCATAATTTTTTAATAATTTATTTACTTGTTATTATAATAACACACTTGATAAATACAGTAAATTATAGTAAAATATGGATACAATGAATTTCAATAATTATATAGCAGGAGGCTGATTCACATGATTAAAGTACTTTACGGAAAGAAAGGAATGGGAAAAACTAAAATTATGTTAGAGACGGCTAATAACACTGTTTGCGAGAGCGCGGGCAGCGTTATTTATATCGATGACAGTAATGAGCTTATGACAAAATTGTCTCACGATATTCGCTTTGTAAATGTATTGGATTATCCTATTCACGGTTCGCATGAGTTTCTAGGTTTTATTTGCGGTATAGCTTCACAGGATTATGATCTGCATCATTTATTTATCGACGGGCTCACTTACATCGTAAAAGAGGACATAAAAGATCTGCAGAACTTCTTTGAAGGCGCCAAGAAAATTTCGGAGATTTGTAATTTCGACCTTTTGATCAGCATTAATGGTGATGAAAATAATCCTCCTGATTTTATAAAAGAATTTCTCTAAAATTTGTCCTGATTTTAAATAAATCAAAAATCTGCCGAAAGTAGATCGGCAGATTTTTTAATTTAAGCTAATTCCAAATACTATTCTATGTTTCTTCTTTCAGCAATTCTAATTTAGAAACAGATATTTCATATGCCACTCTGCTTTCTATAGAACCGTCCGACATTTTTTTCTGATACTCTCTGCTTTGTATCCTTCCCCATACTCTCACATTATCTCCAACATTAAAAGTCGAACAATATTTTGCGTTTCTTCCCCAAGATATACAGGGTATGTAATCAGATTTATTATAGGTCCTGTTTACGGCCAATAAAATATCGGCGATTTCTCTTCCAAACGGAGTAGTTCTGTAAACAGGTTTTTTACATATATATCCGTTTAATGAAATAGAATTTTCATTTTTAAAATCCGTACTGTCGGCCTCTATCAAAGCTACTTCTCTTGCAAAAACCGTAAGCATAAGCTTGTTTCCGGTTTCACAAACCGCGTTATACGACCTGAACTGCCCCTCCACTTTTACAATGATCCCTCTTTTAAAGCGTTCAAAATCAGGAAGTCTTTCAGACACAAGCACAGGTATTTTATCATAACTGTCGCTAAGCCTCTTTACATTCATAAAAAAAGTATAAAAGCCCTCTCCGTATACCTCATGGCTGTAAACCGGATCGGATATTATTTCTCCGGATATAACAGCTATATTATTCTCATAAAGACTTTGGACCACTTTTAAGTCCACTCCCCTTCCGTCTCATCTGTATATTATTATCTATCCAAATGTATATTCATCTGCTGATTTTTTTATTACGAAAATATCTTCCGATTTTTTTTACGAGCATGACCGAAATATCTCCGAGCAAAACCGCTCCTATAAGAATAAATACAGCCATCATTTTCATCGTGTCATATTCTATGGGAGAATCAAAATCATCTACCGAAAAGAAAAGAGAAGCCACCAAAAATATTCCGGCCGCCAAACCGGTAGACGCTAAAAAAGAGTCTGTAAAGACTGAAGAAGTAAAAATGCCTTCCAAAAAGGCGAACAAAACTATTATAACAGCTATCTGTATACCATATTCGCCCATAGTGTTTTCTATATTTTCATTTCCTGTAAAAGCATGAAATAAAAGAGATATGATTACGGGCGGAAGAAGATAAGTCAACGGCCATCTGATTACTTTTAATAAAATAACTAAAGCTTTCTTTGTTTTTTCGAATTTTGCCATTCTTATACCCTCAATTTATCTAAATTTAAAGGACATCAGAGTTTTCTCGGCTATCTCCGCATATTGCAGGTCATTGAAAAATTCCGGTTCCGCAATATATGTCAATATAAAAACCTGTCCATTTTTTTCGGTCATAATTTGGCGGGCTTTTATTTCACCAGAACTTATAAGAGAACCCGCGTATTCAAAAGAAAAAGCTTTTTCTCCGTTAAGATCTATTTCCTTATAATCCGGCTCTCCGGCGCTTTTTATCACAGTGAAACTATAAAGCTGTTCTCTGAGATATTGGATTGCGTCCTCTGTATATTTAACAAGATCAAACCCTTCTTCGGCGTTATTCTTGACTATACTCACTGTAGGATATACTCTTCCGTAGGAATTTTCGCCGTTGCCCTGATTGATCCCGTCCGGAGTAGTAAGTGTCACCTCTGAAACATAGGTATTTCCATCCTGACTCAAAAGGTTTTCCTTTATTCCCCATGTTTTATTGTATTCTATGGAAAAGCTTTCTCCTTCATAAACCACAAAATCAACATTTACGTCCTTTTCCGGAACAGGCGTAGCGTTTGGATCAGGAGTTCCGGTAGGCTCAGAGGCTGTCCCGCCAAAACCGAAACATCCAGAAAATAATATGCCTATAGCTATCGTCATTAAAACAAGCGTTGTAATACAGCAAAATCTCTTCATAAAACTCTCCCTAATATACTGTCTATCTTATAAATATTACCAGTTATATAGGAAAAAAGCAATTAAAAGTTTGCATACTGACTATTTATTTAAAATTTTTTTAATTATAGGCTATTTTTCCGTCCGTTATTTTCAGGATTCTTCCGCATTTTTCTGCCACAGACTGATCATGAGTAACTATTATTACAGTTTTTCCATTTTTATTTAGCTGAAGCAATAATTCTATGATTTCGGCGGAAGTATTACTGTCCAAAGCCCCCGTGGGTTCATCGGCTAATATTATCTCAGGATTATTTACCAGAGCTCTTGCAATTGCTACCCTTTGCTTTTGTCCTCCGGACAATTCTCCGGCAAAAGAATTTTCTTTATCCGACAAACCAACCAAATCCACTACCTTACTGACCTTTTGTGGAATTTCTTTATTTTTGATTTTTTTGTTGAAATAAAGGGGCACAGCGATAT
>CASDQQ010000036.1 GCA_949282945.1 uncultured Eubacteriales bacterium | reverse complement strand
TTATAAAAAGTAAAATGGAAGGGCGAGCGTTAGCAAAGATACTTTCCGGCGGAGTTCCTTCGTTGGTCACAGAGGTGTCGTCCGGAATTGTCATGATCATATTCAATTCTATTATTCTGAAATTAGAAAGTAATGTGGGTGTTGCGGCATACAGTGTAATCGCTAATTTATCTTTGGTAATTGTCGCTATTTATACAGGTATAGCCCAGGGTATACAACCTGTCGTCAGCTACAGCCACGGTATGAAAGATTACAGAAGCATCAACGCTGTTTTACGGTATGCTCTGACTGCCATGCTGATCATTTCAGCTATAGTTTATACAGCGGTGTTTTTCGGAGCTTCACAAATCGTGGATATTTTTAACAGCGAACAGGACCCTGTGCTGCGAAGTATCGCTACAGAAGGCTTAAAGCTGTACTTCACAGCCTGTCCGTTTGCCGGGTTTAATATTATCATCTCGATATATTTTACTTCTATCGAATATTCAAGACCCGCGCACATCATTTCTATCCTGCGAGGCTTTGTCATAATTATTCCTATGGCTTTCCTGCTTTCTTGGATTGGAAAAATCTATGGCGTATGGTGTGCTTTTCCGGTCACTGAATTACTGGTGGCGGCAATCGGAGGGTCATTCTTTATTTTTTTGAAAAAACGCAGGAACGGGATTGTCTGAGAGCCGCGGTTAAATAAACATCCAAGATCGGATAATGGTGGCGTAAAAGCTAGGCGCTATCCGGATAAAGAAGCTTGTCAAGACTTTTTATGTACAGTATTTAAAAGATACTTTACCATCTGGATACTTTGATTGCCGTAGTAAAGTGAAGTACTATGGTGGTCTTAAAGCCTGATTCCGGATCCTTGTGGACCACGTCGCAGCCGCCCCAACCCTCGTGGAACCATATTTCCGTTTCTTTTGCCGGGTATCGGAAAACCTCTTTATTATCAGCTATAACCGCGACTTCCAATTTAGGATCCTTCCAATCTTTACCTAGGAAATTTATAACAGCCGATTTACCTATGTTGTAAGGATAGGTATCGTCGCTTGTTCTCTTTTGAGCGTTTATGAAGGTCTTTCCTGAAAGAGCCTTATATGTTTGTTTTGATATCATATATCCACCGCCTAAAAATAATTTCTTAAATTGTAACACATTTTATACGCCGGCCATAGTATGTAGTAAATAAAAAAATCGGAGGTTACACAATATGAGTTTTCTTAGAAACATTGGATGCGGCTGCGGAGATAACGATGAAATTTTATTCTTCATCCTGATATTCCTGCTCTTATTCAGCGGAAATATGTTTGGAACAGGATTTGCCAACAACAATAATAATGATTGCTGTGACGACAATACTATTTTGTTCTTCATCATTCTCTTCTTGCTTCTGTTCAACGGGAACGGCTGCTGCGGAAACAACAATAACGGCTGCGGATGTAACTAATTGCGCCATAACGGAAAAGAGGGAATAAAATCCCTCTTTCCGGCATTATATTAAAAGGAGGAATTTTGTTTGAACAATATAAATAAAAAAATCAATGAAATGTTTGGAAAAATGGATGAAAAGGTCATGAAAATGAAAATTGCCGAAGCACTTAATATGATGAAAAGCGGAAAACAGGATGAACTTATAAAAAAATTAGATAAAGTAGACAAAAAAGAGGTATTGGAAAAGCTAAAAGACGTAGATGAAAAGACCATAAGAGATCTAAACATCAACATACAGGATATAAGAAAAAATATATCTGACGAAGACTTTAGAAAATTTAAAAACGCTACGGACGATGACGGCAAAAAAATAATTGATAAAATAAAGAAATTAATAGATGAATAAATACTTTGTGGGGTGATACAAATGGATGAAGACCTTGAAAACAAAATAACACAGATAATAGGCGCGCTTAAAATCCAGTTTTCTTCTGATGATGGAGAAGGAGGAGAAAACAGCAGGAGCCAAAGCGGCGGTTCGGACAGCTTAGGAATGTCCGACGATACTTTAAAAATGATGATGAAAATGAAAAGTATAATGGACGGCCAGAGTAAAAAGGACGACCCGGCAAAAAATCTGCTGTTAGCAATTAAACCTTTTTTGAGAGAATCAAGACAGGAGCGTGTAGGAAACTGTATTAAGTTTTTAGGTATGTCCAAGATGGCAAAGTATGCAGAATTGTTTAACGATAAATAAAGTAAAGGGGGATTGAGATTATGCGGCCTAACAGAAGACAAATGTATACATACGGCGCACCGAAAGTGGAGGTTGTAAAGATCGATCCCCCCAAGCCGGAGCCTGTATCGGAGGTAAGAGAGACGGTAATAAAGCCTCATAAGAAAAATTTACTGGCCAATATAAACTTTGACGGCGAAGATATACTTCTCATAGGACTGATGCTTCTTTTTATGAATATTGAAGATGAAGACTACGGAATGATGCTTCCCGCACTGATATATATTTTTATGGGTTAAAGGAATGCTCCTGACAACAACTTTTAAATATGATACAATTTATATATTAAAATATTGTTGCTTTGGGAGCGTTCTATGTTAATTGCTGATAAATGGAAAGACTATGAGCTTTTAGATACAGGAAACGGAGAAAAACTGGAAAAATGGGGGGATTACATATTAAGACGTCCCGATCCTCAGGTAATATGGCCTGCGTCTTCAGATAAAGAGCTTTGGAACAAGGCCGACGCGGTATATCACAGAAGCAGTTCCGGGGGCGGATACTGGGAATATAAAAATAACGTTCCTAAGAGTTGGAACATAAATTACGGCAAACTAAAATTTATCATAGAACCTACAGGTTTTAAGCATACGGGGCTTTTTCCTGAACAGGCCGTAAACTGGGAGTGGATGTCCGGAAAGATATCCGGAGCGGCTGCTAAAGGAAGAAAACAGATAAAGGTGCTCAATCTTTTTGCATATACAGGAGGAGCTACCGTTGCGTGTACGGCTGCAGGAGCCGAAGTATGTCATGTGGACGCTTCAAAAGGAATGGTGGCGTGGGCGAAAAATAATCTGTCTATGTCCGGGCTTTCACAAAATCCCGCCAGATTTTTGGTGGACGACTGTCTGAAGTTTGTAAAAAGAGAACAGCGCAGGGGGAATAAATATGACGCGGTGATAATGGATCCGCCGTCTTATGGTAGGGGACCCGGAGGAGAAATATGGAAAATAGAGGACGCTATTTTTGAATTTCTTGAAGAAACGGCGAAAATCTTGACAGACAGACCTCTTTTTGTTTTAGTAAATTCATATACGACCGGCTTTTCGCCAACTGTTATAGAAAATATGCTTAAGCTTACTGTAAAAAAGAATTTTAAAGGAAATGTGTCGTCAGGAGAAGTAGGACTTTTATCAAAAGCCTCAGGTCTCATTTTACCTTGCGGGATATTCGGAAGGTGGGAAGGCTGAAGTGGAAATACTATATGAAGACAATCATATAATAGTGTGCGTCAAACCGGCGGGAATTCTTTCGCAGGAGGATTCTACAGGAGATCCGGACATGCTGACTGAACTTAAACAATATATAAAGGTTAAATATTCTAAGCCGGGGAATGTTTTTGTAGGGCTTGTACATAGGCTGGACAGACCGGTAGGCGGAGTAATGGTATTTGCCAGGACTTCAAAAGCGGCTTCCAGGCTTTCAGAGCAAGTGAGGAATGGAACTCTCAAAAAAAAGTATTTTGCTGTAATACACGGAGCTCCCGATAAAAAGAGAGGCAGTTTCAAAGATTTTCTTGTAAAGGATGAAAAGACAAATACTGTAAAAGTAATTAAAAGGCCTTCAGAAAGCGTAGGAGCCAGAGAGGCTCTGCTTGATTATGACATTATAAAAAGTGTGGATTTTGAAGGCGAAAAGCTGTCTTTGACGGATATAACTTTACACACAGGAAGATCTCACCAAATAAGAGTTCAGTTTGCCTCAAGAAACCTTCCTCTTTGGGGAGACTCCAAATATGGGAAAGGAGAAAAAGGGGATATAGCTCTTTGGTCATATTTTCTGGAGATAGTTCATCCCACCACAAAAAAAGTTATGAGATTTGAAAAAAAGCCGCCTGATAAGCGGCTATGGAATATTTTTTAAAAACAATTGTCAAGAAACATCATTATTACAAAACCTATAACGATACAATATGTGGTAAATTTGGAGTTTTCAACGTTTTCCTGAGCTTCCGGAATTATTTCATGGCATATTACGAAAAGCATGGCTCCTGCCGCGAATGCCATTGCAAGGGGAAGTATGGATGTGGAAAGACCTATTATAGATACTCCCAAAAGTCCGCCTAAAGGCTCTGTAAGCCCTGTTAAAAGAGCGATCAAAATAGCCTTCCATTTAGGATAGCCTTCTTTTATAAGAGGCAGAGCTACGGCAAGACCCTCCGGTATATTTTGTATCCCTATGCCGAGAGCCAAAGCGATTCCGGCGGTTATATTTCCTCCCGCGAACCCTACCCCTACAGCGAGGCCTTCCGGAAAGTTGTGTATGGTTATGGCAGCTATAAAGATCCATGTGCTTCGCAATGAACCGGAAAAAGATTCTGATGTGGGAAGCACCTTGTCGCTCACGTCCAAAAATACCGCGCCCAAAAGTATGCCGAGTAATGCTACAAAAGCGCCCTTAAGGCCTCCGCCGGCACTTTCTATAGCCGGGCTCACCAGGCTGAAGGATGTGGCGGCCATCATTATACCCGCTGCGGCGCCCAAAGCTCCGTTCATAAGCTTTCCAGAAGTTTTTTTTGTAAATAATATCAAAAGCGCTCCTATCCCGGCGGAAAGGCCGGTAAATACAGACGCTATTATGCCCAAACTAAAATTATTGAATTGTGATAGAAACTCTGTCATAATATACCCCGTAATTATATTCAACCTGTAGTCATTTTATGCTATGTGGGCAGAGTTAGTGAGGTAAACATTTTGGAACAGTTTAATTTGATCGCTATGTCGAAATTCGGGGTAGAGTCTATTACCGCCAACGAACTAAAGAAAATGGGGTATACAGATCTGAAAATAGAAACCGGAAGAGTATGTTTTAAGGGGAACTTTTCAGATATTGCAAAAACTAACCTCTGGCTGCGCACCGCCGACAGGATACTTATAAATATTGGAGAATTTAAAGCTGTCACATTTGAAGAACTGTTTGAGGGGACGAAAGCTCTGCCATGGGAAGAATGGATAGGAAAAAACGGAGCTTTCCCGGTTGGCGCCAAATCTGTGCGCTCTGCGCTCTACAGCCTTCCTGACTGTCAGGCCATAGCTAAAAAAGCTATAGTTGAAAGACTTAAAAGCAAATTTGGAAATATTGAATGGCTGCCTGAGGACGGGCCTTTGTATAAGGTCGAGGTGGGCATACTGAACGATCTGGTGACCATGACAATAGATACTTCCGGAGCAGGACTTTATAAAAGGGGCTACAGGGTCTTGAACGGGGGAGCGGCTATTAAAGAAACTCTGGCGGCGGCTTTGGTACAGCTCACAAAGTGGAAATATGACAGAGTATTGATAGATCCTTTTTGCGGCACCGGTACGATCCCAATAGAGGCCGCGATGTACGAAATGAATATAGCTCCGGGACTGAAAAGAAGCTTCATAAGCGAGGAATGGGCGCAGTTTTCTGAAGATATTTGGACCGAGGCCAGAAAAGAGGCTCACGAAAGCGTAAGAAAGGATATCGATTCACTGAAGATAATAGGCTCGGACATAGACGACAATCCTTTAAGAATGGCCCGTTATCATGCAAAGCAGGCAGGCGTTGATAAATATATACATTTTCAGAGAATGGATATGCGGGAAATAAGTTCCCACAATAAATATGGATTTATAGTAACAAATCCTCCATACGGGGAACGCCTGGAGGATGAAAAAAAGGTAAAGCTTCTCTATAAAGATATGGGCAGGGTCTTTGCAAAACTGGATACATGGTCTTTTTATATAATAACCTCAGTCAGGGATTTTGAAAAATATTTTGGGAAGCGGGCGGATAAAAAGCGCAAGCTTTATAACGGCATGCTTGAATGTAACTATTATCAGTTTTTCGGGCCCAAGCCTCCGCGCACATAGTCTCCGAATATGCATACAAGGCCGGTAATCGTGATCAGGGTATACGAGGTTGAAAAACACAGATCAGCCAGATTTTTTATATCCATATGCATATAACCCTCACATATGTACCATATGTTCAATGCGGCGCATAAAAGCTGCATTACAAGAAATATAGCGGATCCCAGATATAATATTTTTTTAAACAATATAGACATATCTGTATAACATTGCTTTAATGCCTTGTAGATAAATTTCATGTTCTATCACCTCCGTGCTTAAAGTATACAACTCTTCAAATTTGAACTCAATGTAAAATTTTTTCCAGTAAAAGAGGATTTAAAGGAAATATGTCGAAAAATATATAAGCTATAGTTTTAGGCGGTTGTTTACATAGGTAGGGTGTTTGTGATATGGGGATACATTATTCTCAGGAAATAATAGAAGAAATATTAAACAGAAATGATATTGTAAGCGTGGTTTCTGAATATGTAAAGTTGGTGAGGAAAGGTTCTTCTTCCAACTATCTTTGGGCATGCTGTCCTTTCCATAACGAAAAAACACCGTCATTTTCCGTAACTCCTTCAAAGCAGATCTTTTATTGTTATGGCTGCCAAAAAGGCGGAAATGTAATACATTTTGTTTCTATGGCAGAAAATATAAGCTATTTCGACGCAGTAAGGCTTTTAGCTGAGCGGTCAGGTATAGATCTTCCGGAAGGAAACGACGAGAAGGAAATAGAGAGGGCGAGGATCAGGAAAGAAATTATAGAGGTGAATACGCAGGCCGCCAGATTTTTCCGGGACAACCTTTTTAATTCGCGCGAGGGAATGGACTACTTTATTAAAAGAGGGGTTTGTGGAAGAATAATAAAAAGCTTTGGTTTGGGGTATTCTTTGAATGAATGGGATTCTCTTTACAGGTTTTTAAGCAGTAAGGGGTTTAGCGACGAGATACTGCTTTTAAGCGGTCTTGTGAATAAGGATCGGGGCGGACATATCATAGACCGGTATCGAAACAGGGTCATGTTTCCTATTTTTGATATTATGGGAAAGGTCATAGCTTTCGGAGGAAGAGTTTTAGACGATTCAAGACCCAAATATATAAATTCTCCGGAAACTCCTGCGTACCATAAGGGAAGACATCTTTACGCCATGAATTTTGCCAAGAAATCCCAGAACAGGCAGCTTATAATAGTAGAGGGATACATGGACGTTATATCCCTGCATCAGGCAGGGATAACAAATGCGGTAGCTTCTCTGGGAACGGCACTTACTGACAGTCAGGGAAGGCTTTTAAAAAAATATTGCGAAGAGGTGGTAATATCTTACGACGCGGACGGAGCCGGACAGAAGGCGGCGATGAGAGGACTGGATATTTTAAATAATATGGGGTGCCGTGTAAAGGTCATAAAAGTACCTGACGGCAAGGATCCGGATGATTTTGTCAGGAAGAATGGCCCGGAGCAGTTTAATGCTCTGGTAAGAAGGGGAATGTCGCTTATAGAGTATAAAGCCGAGTATTATAAGTCAAATATCGATATTGAGTCTATTGAGGGAAAGGCCCAGTTTATGGAAAGTCTGTCCGCTATATTGGCTTCTATAGAAAACATGGTAGAAAGAGAAATGTATATTAAGCGCTTTTCAGAGTTGTACGGCGTATCGGAACAGGCTCTTGCCTACGATGTGGCCAAAAGGACTGGAGAGGGCGACGTACGTCCTCCGCAAAAAGATATAAGAGTCGTAGCGGCAAAACGGGAACGTGAAATAAATAAGTCTGAAGAGGAAAAGAAAATATCGTATGCTGAAAAAATGCTTTTAGCCCTGATCTGCAGTGATAACAGTATTTATTCTTTTGTCCGGAGCAAAATATCTCCCAAGTGGTTTATAGATCCTGAAAATGTCAGGATTTCTGAAAGGGTATTCGCGAATCTTGATGAAAATAACGAGACTTCAATGGCTTTTTTGCTTGAAGCCGCGGGAGAAAGCGGCAGAGGGGATTTTGCGAGGATATCTTTGGACGATTGTATATTTGAAAATAATCATAAAGCGGCGGAGGATATTATTAAAAAGCGGGACGAGCTTAAATATTCCATGAGGCGCAATGAGATAATAGAGCTTATGGGAGATCCCGGGATTTCCAAAGAGAAAAGAAACGAGCTTAATCAGGAACTGAGAGAGATCTTCAGTAAATATAAATAATTTTGTGACGAAAGGTAGTGTAAAAATGGCGAAGGAAAAGACCAGAAAAACAGAAGCTAAAAACTTGGAAACAGAAGATATAAACGCCTTGACGGCAGAAAATACCGCAGATGATAAAAATGAAGGCGGCGAAGATCAGACAGTGAAGAAAAATCCTATAGAGGAACTTTTGAAAAAAGGAAAAGAAAAGGGAAAACTTACTTTTGATGAGATAAACGCTGCTTTTGAGGATGTAAGCCTGGAACCGGAGGACCTGGAAAAGTTTTATGAAGATGCTGAAAACAGCGGAATCGATATTGTGGGCAATCTTTCGGAAAACGACGACGGGCTTACGGATCTTACAGATCTTGATTTGGACGAGTTTGAAAATATAGATATTGAAGAAGTCGAAGCAGACGTGCCTACTGATGAGGAAATGGATCTGAGTTATCTTGACGGTATAAGTATAGATGATCCTGTAAAAATGTACCTTAAAGATATAGGAAAGGTACCCCTTTTGTCGGCAAATGAGGAAATAGAATTGGCAAAGAGGATAGAACAGGGTGACGCGGAGGCGAAAAGAATCCTGAACGAGGCTAATTTAAGACTTGTGGTAAGTATAGCAAAAAGATATGTTGGAAGAGGAATGCTTTTTTTGGATCTTATCCAGGAAGGAAATCTGGGCCTTTTAAAAGCGGTGGAAAAGTTTGATTACAGAAAGGGTTATAAATTCAGTACCTATGCTACCTGGTGGATAAGGCAGGCTATAACAAGAGCTATTGCTGATCAGGCCAGGACCATAAGAATTCCTGTCCATATGGTTGAAACTATAAATAAACTGATAAGGGTCTCAAGACAGCTTTTACAGGAACTGGGAAAAGAACCTACTCCTGAGCAGATTGCAAAGGAAATGGGCCTTTCAGTAGAAAAGGTAAGAGAAATCATGAAGATATCTCAGGAACCTGTTTCTCTCGAAACCCCTATCGGAGAAGAAGAAGACAGCCATTTGGGAGATTTTATACCGGATGACGATGCCCCGGCTCCGTCAGATAAAGCGGCTTCTACTCTTTTGAGAGAACAGCTTTTTGAAATTCTTCAAACTCTTACGCCAAGAGAACAAAAGGTACTGAAACTCCGCTTCGGACTTGAGGACGGCAGGACGAGGACTCTCGAGGAAGTAGGAAAAGAGTTTAACGTTACGAGAGAGAGGATAAGGCAGATAGAGGCCAAGGCTCTGAGAAAGCTGAGGCATCCAAGCAGAAGCAGAAAATTAAAAGATTATATTGATATATAATTTGTTTATATTATTTATAGAGGTGCGGAATATGGTTTTCGGAGTTATTCTTGCCGGCGGTACAGGCAGTAGAATGGGAAATTTTGAAAAGCCCAAACAATTTTTGACCATAGGCGACAGACCGGTTATCATTCATACAATAGAAAAGTTTTTTGTTAACGACAAATTTGAAAAGATAATTGTCCTTTGTCCGGCCAACTGGATATCTCATGCGTCCGGTCTTGTGAAAAAATATATAGGTGAAACTAAAAGAGTTGTTATAATAGAGGGTGGTTCCACAAGGAACGAGACTATTATGAATTCTATAAATTACATAGAAGAAAATTACGGCCTTGGTGATGATATTGTAATAGTGACTCATGACTCTGTAAGACCATTTGTTACTTACAGGATCATAGAAGAAAATATCTCTTTGGCTGAAAAATATGGCGCCTGCGATACAGTAATACCTGCCACAGATACTATAGTAAAGGGAGAAAACGGATATATAAGCGATATACCGGACAGGAGAGCCATGTATCAGGGACAGACTCCCCAATCTTTTAAGGCAAAGAAACTTAAAGAGCTTTATATGTCCCTTACGGAAACAGAAAGGGCCATACTTACTGACGCCGCGAAAATTTTTGTGATGAAAGGGGAAAAGGTATATCTTGTGGAGGGAGAGGTATTTAATATAAAAATAACTTATCCATATGATCTGAAGGTTGCGGAAGCACTGATAAAAGGAGATATGGATGTATGCTGAATGCAGTTTACAGATTGGTTGCGCCAAGAAGGTTTGAAGTAGCTTTCAATAATATCGATCTGTGTGAAGATAAAATTTTAGTAAGGCCTACCCATATGTCCATATGCAGAGCTGATCAAAGATATTATCAGGGAACAAGGCCTGCGGAAATACTTGAAAAAAAGCTGCCTATGGCTCTTATACACGAGGCCGTGGGAGAGGTGGTTTATGATCCGCAGGGATATTTTGCTCCAGGGAATCCGGTAGTGCTCATACCTAATTTACCTTCAGAATATGACGATATCATTTCAGAAAATTATCTTGAAAGCAGTGTTTTCCGTTCTAGCGGATATGATGGTTTTATGCAGGATTATATAAGTATGGATAAAGATCGTGTAATAAAACTTCCGGACAGTATAAATAAATCGGTAGCCTCCTTTACGGAACTTTCTTCAGTGAGTGTCCACGCTATAGGAAGATTTTCTTCAATAGCCCATATGCGCAGAAATAATGTGGGTATTTGGGGAGACGGAACTTTAGGATATATAACGGCGGTAATCTTCAAAGCCCTTTTCCCGGACACGGAGCTTTATATTTTCGGTACTGACAGAGAAAAGCTTGAAAGCTTTTCTTTTGCTGAACGAACATTTTTAGTACAGAGCGTACCGGAAAATATAAGAGTGGATCATGCTTTTGAATGTGTTGGAGGCGATGCTTCCCAGAAGGCCGTTAACCAGATAATATCTTTAATAAGGCCAGAGGGGACGATAGCCCTTTTGGGGGTGTCGGAATATAACGTTCCTTTAAACACAAGACTCATATTGG
Source organism: uncultured Eubacteriales bacterium (assembly GCA_949282945.1). Taxonomy (GTDB): domain Bacteria; phylum Bacillota; class Clostridia; order UBA1212; family CASDQQ01; genus CASDQQ01. Next base: position 8,419 of record CASDQQ010000036.1, on the reverse strand, counting down.
AAAAAGGACTGAGACTTTTTGGAAGCAGCAGGAGCGGACGTAAGGATTTTGAAAAAATAGTAGAGTTATATAAAAGCAGTCCTGAAATTATAGGACATCTTGTAAACATCGTGGGAGCCCAAATTGAAATACGATCTATAAATGATATGGTCACTGCTTTTGAAACAGATATGAGAAAACCTATGGGAAAGACCATAATGATTTGGAAAAAATAATTTTCTGAAAATATATGCAGGGAGAAGAAATGGCGAATTTACTGCTTGTTGAGGATGACAAAAGTATAGTTGCGAATTTAACAGAGTTTTTAAAAACAGAGGGATTTACGATCGATTCGGTTTCAGGTCAGTCTGCCGCCCTTGAAAAAATATCTTGTACAAAATACGATTTAATATTGCTTGACGTATCTCTTTCCGACGGAAACGGATTTGCGGTATGTCATGCGGTAAAAGAGAACGGGGATGTTCCCGTTATTTTTCTTACGGCTTCGGGGGACGAATATAGTGTTGTGACCGGACTGGACATGGGAGCTGACGATTATATCAGCAAGCCTTTCAGACCAAGGGAACTGGTATCGCGTATAAAAAATGTTTTGAAAAGAAGCGGAAAGCTGCAAAATGTAATAGAATATGACGGTCTCAGGATAGATACGGTCAGGGCCGCCGTTACTAAAAACGGTCGGGAGATATTTCTTTCTGCGTTGGAATATAAACTGCTGTTAGTATTTTTTTACAATAAAGGGATAGTCCTTTCAAGGAATAAGCTACTTGAGGAAATATGGGATATTGCGGGAGAATTTGTGAACGATAATACGCTGACTGTATATATAAAAAGGCTGAGAGATAAGATCGAAGAGGATCCGCAAAACCCGACCATAATAAAAACTGTCCGGGGACTTGGATATAAGGTTGGTGAATGATATGAGCTTTTTCAGAAATCCTGAAATAAAGAAAAGCGTATTTCTGTACGGAGCTCTTACGGTCATAATTGGCGGATTGGGATTTGTCCTGCTTAGCGAATATAGTTTTTTTCCGCTTATCATATGTATTGTTTTTGATTTTACCGCATTTATCCTTACATATAAGAGATACAGGAAGCTTTCAGGTCTCAGCGGGTATATTGATAAAATCTTGCATGGCGAGGAAGATGTTGTTTTCTCCGATTATGAAGAGGGAGAGCTTTCCATTTTAAAAAACGAGATAGAAAAAATGACGGTACGGCTGAGAGAACAGTCGGAAAGCTTGAAAAAGGACAAAATATATCTTGCTGATTCTATGGCGGACATTTCTCACCAGATTAGGACTCCGCTTACGGCTATCAATTTAGTCGTATTTATGCTTTCCAAGCCGGAACTGACAAAAGAACGTCGCCTGGAGCTTACAAGGGAGCTTACAAAGCAGCTAGAAAGGATTGAATGGCTCATAGAGGCTCTGCTTAAGATATCAAGGCTTGACGCGGGTACGGTAACTTTTGCTAGCGGAAATGTATCGGTAGCTGAGATGATAAGGAGAGCCGAGGCTCCTATAGCTGTAGCAATGGATCTTAAAAATCAGAGCCTGACCGTTAATATGGAGGGAAACGAATCTTTTAACGGAGATTTGGCATGGTCGTCAGAGGCGATAGGAAATATACTTAAAAACTGTATGGAGCATACTCACAGTGGAGACACTATAGAAATAAATGTAACTGAAAATACCATATTTACAGAACTTGAAATACTGGATAACGGTCCGGGAATATTTAAAGACGATCTGCCCCATTTATTTGAACGCTTTTACAAAGGGAAAAATGCCAGTGACCATAGTGTGGGAATAGGTCTTGCCCTGTCCAGAATGATAATTACAGCTCAAAACGGAACAGTCAAGGCGGAAAACAGGATAGGCGGCGGAGCGAAATTTACGGTACGTTTTTACAAAGGAATTGTGTAAGCGGTTCCTTTTTTTATAAAGTGACAAAATTGTTATGATCAAGTCACCTTTAAGTCACCTTGACAAAATAGAATAAAGCCATATTAAAGAATGTATCTAAGGAGGATTTTTATGGAGATATTAAAAATCGAAAATTTAACTAAAACCTACGGTAAGGACGAAAATATGGTAAAAGCTCTGGACGGAGTATCGTTTACGGTGGATAGAGGCGAATTTATAGCAATAATAGGGCCGTCAGGCTCAGGAAAGTCAACTCTTTTGCATATTCTGGGAGGGGTCGACAAGCCTACTTCCGGCAAGGTTTACATGGACGGTAAAGATGTGTATTCGCAAAATGACGAACAGCTCGCTATCTTCAGGAGAAGGCAGGTTGGACTTATCTACCAGTTTTATAATCTCATTCCCGTGCTGAATGTGACGGAAAATATAACTCTTCCTGTTTTAATGGACGGAAGAAAGGTAAATGAAGAAAGATTAAATGAACTTATAAATATTTTAAAATTAAACGGACGTGAAAAACATCTTCCCAATCAGCTTTCAGGAGGACAACAGCAGAGGGTTTCCATAGGACGCGCTTTGATGAACGCGCCGTCGGTGGTGCTTGCCGATGAACCTACGGGGAATCTGGACTCCAAGAACAGCCAGGAGATTGTGGAGCTTCTTAAGCTGTCTAATAAAAAATATAATCAGACAGTGATCATTATTACCCACGATGAAAATATAGCGCTTCAGGCGGATAGAGTAATGGCTATCGAAGATGGAAGAATTACCCAGGACGAGGTGATTCGGAAATGAATATTTTTAATAAAGTTACGTTAAATACATTGAAAAAGAATAAGACGAGAACTCTCGTTACTATCATAGGAGTTATTTTATCAGCGGCGATGATATGCGCTGTTACAACATTTATTTCCAGCTTTCAGGCATATCTTTTGAACGCTTCTCTGTATTCGGTGGGCGATTGGTACGCAAAAGCGGAAAATATTACTGAAAAGGACATTGATACTCTGAAAAATGATGAAGAAGTGACGCAAATAGCCGCCGCTCAAAATATAGGCTATGCCGTAATAGAAGAAAGCAGGAATGAAGATAAACCATATATATACATCCTGGGAACGGATAAAGTATTTAATGATACTATGCCTATACATCTTGTTTCCGGAAAAATGCCCGAAAATAACGGAGAAATTATATTGCCAGAAAGTCTTTACACTAACGGAGGCGTGGCTTTTTATGTGGGTGATACGATTACTCTGGAGGTTGGAACGCGAGTAAGCGGGGATTCGGTACTTAACCAGTCAAATCCGTATATCTATGAAGAAGAGGAAATCATAGATACGTCGCTGCGGACGTACAAAATAGTGGGTATATATGAAAGACCATCTTTTGAACCGTATTCAGCTCCGGGATATACGGCCATAACTGTGCCGGAGGATCTTGAAGGAGCTTCATACGACATATATTTAAAAATAAGAAATGCGAAAGATATTTTTGATTTTATTGACAAATATGATATGAATTTTGTTTCCACTAATACAGATGTGCTCATGTGTATTGGGGTTTCAGGATATGATAATTTTTATTCTGTTATTTACGGCATGGCGGCTATTGTGATCGTACTTATCATGCTTGGCTCGGTAGCCTTGATATATAATGCCTTTGCTATATCCGTAAGTGAGAGGACAAAACAGTTTGGATTGCTTTCGTCTATAGGAGCTACCAAAAAGCAGCTTAAGCAGTCTGTGGTGTTTGAGGCTCTTTTTGTAAGCGCGATCGGTATACCCATAGGAGTTATATGCGGAATAGGAGGAATAGGGATAACGCTGAAATTGTTAGAAAGTAAATTTTCTTCTATATTCGGAAGCCAGGTGGCGTTCAGTCTTAAAGTATCGTGGGAGGCTGTGGCGGCAGCCTGTGTTATTGGGCTTGCAACAGTTTTGCTCTCCGCATGGATACCTTCAAAGAAAGCTACTAAGATTACCGCAATAGAAGCTATACGCCTTTCCAATGATATTAATGTTGGAAATAATAAAAGCAAGTCTTCTAAATTGACGTATAAATTATTTGGTCTGGAAGGTATGATAGCTCAAAAATATTTTAAACGCAGCAAAAAGAGATATAGAGCTACGATTATTTCATTATTTATAAGCGTGGTCCTGTTTATTTCTACAAACGCCTACTGCGGGTATCTGACCGATTCTGTAACAGAGAGCCAGGACGTGAAAAATTACGATATAAGAGTCAGTGTTTATAAGGTAGGGGATGAGCCGTTATCAGAAAATGATATAAAAGATAAATTTTTAAATGTAAACGGCGTAGAAGATGTACAGTACGCTAAATTAGGAAATACAAGTTTTTTTATAAATGAGGATGTTGCTTCAGATGAATATATAAAATATTTGTCTGAAATAGAGGTAGAACAGAACGTTATGTTTTCGTACAGTAAAGATATCATGATATATTTTATAGATGATGAGGAATATATTGAATACTTAGAAGAATGCGGTCTGGACAGTTCCGACTTTATGGATAAGGAAGATCCGAAAGCTGTATTTTACGATAACCTGACATATTTTGATTATGATCTGGGCAAATATTTTTCTTATACCATGCTTAAGGATTCCGTGGACAGCATTACCGGTTTAAAAGGAAAGAATCTGGAAGGTTATGAATTTTATTATACTAATCTAGATAATGAAGGAAACATTGTGTTTAATTATTTTAATGACAGTACCGGCGAGGAAGAAACGTTTTCATTTGAAGAGGCCGGTATAGCCACTGAATATAAGATAGGCGCCAGAGTGTCAAAAGTGCCCATGGGCCTGTCTTCTCAATATCAGGCTTTAATATATCCATATAGCTCTTATGCTGTTTTAAACGGAGAGGAAAACGGCGATGATTTTATTGAATTTTATATTAAATGTGATGATCATAAGGAAGTGTACGCGGATGTAACAGATATACTTTATGAAAACGGTATTGCCCATTCTATATTTGATTTGGCTGAAAGTGAGGAAAATACCCGAAATCTGGTACTTGTGATAAATGTATTTGCATACGGATTTATAGTTCTCATATCCTTGATATCTGTAGCAAATGTTTTTAATACTATTTCAACTAACATCAGCCTGCGCCGAAGAGAGTTCGCTATGCTCAAATCTGTGGGAATGACCAGTAGGGGATTCAATAAAATGATGAATTTTGAATGTGTTTTATATGGGACCAGGGCATTGCTGTTTGGTATTCCTGTTTCGGTAGCCGTAACATACTGCATTTACAAAGTTATTCAGGAAGGTTTTTCTACAAGTTTCTATTTGCCCTGGACAGCTATTTTGATAGCGGTCGTGAGCGTATTTACAGTTGTGTTTATTACCATGGTGTATTCTATGAGTAAGATAAAAAAGGATAATCCGATAGACGCTATGAAAAATGAAAATCTTTGATTTGACGGTAAAAATGTTAAATGTGGATAATCCCGTCGTCTAAGTAACAATATAAAATCCGAAATTATTTCTAAGAGATAGTAGTTCGGATTTTATATTGTTTTATTTTAAGCATTGCAATAAGCTACAAAAATCTGCAGCATTATTTATTTGACGCCTATCCGCATCCTGTAACAGAATTCAATGCTAAAAGGATCATTGCCAAAAATACGGTCAATGTTTTCGTTAAATAATTCCACATCTTCTCTGATCAATTCAGGATGTTTTTTCAAAATAGTCTGCGTGCTTCCCTGACTAAAAATAATATTTTTAAAGCGTTCTTTTGTACAAGGCTCTGAATTGGAGAAAAGCAGTTCTCGGGAATATGTAAAATAGCCGCTTGATTTTATATTTTTCAAGTGCAGGTCTTTGGGATAACGGACAAAGGATTCTCTTATTTCCGGAATATCGGCTTCAAGTTGCTTTACTTTTCCGTAAAGCTGCATATAAGCCTGCTCAGCTTTCCATTTTGTCACAGGAGGCCAGTCACAATCTATGGTTGCAAAAATACCGCCTCTTTTCAAAATGCGGTTAACTTCTTTCAGGGTAGATTCAGGTTCCATCCAGTGAAAGGACTGGGAGCATACCACAACGTCAGCACAGGAATCCGGAAGGCCGGTGTTGTCCGCGAACGCTTTTATAAAATGTATTTTAGGGGTGGTTTTACTTTCGGCAATACGGCGCATATCATCGCTTGGTTCTACTCCGATTACTTCGTCGCTTATATCTGTCCAAATTTCAGATGAAAGGCCGGTTCCACATCCCATATCGACAACCAGACTCGGTCTTTTGCCCAGGTAACGGCAAATAACATCTACAGGATATTTTGGTACTCTGGGACGCGCGCTTTCATATATGTCCGCAAAACCTAAAAAACGGTCTGCGTTTTTCTGATCATTACTCATATCGTCCTCCTTGATATATTATTTTTCTTTGCTTTTATATCAGCGGGACAGCGTATGATAAATTATATACGCACTCCGCTATTTTGTGTCTCTCCATAAAAATCTGTTTTACACGGTTGGTCTTTATATGTTAATTTATAATTTTACCATATAAAATCAAGTTTTTCTACCCGTACAAATTAGTATAAGTTGCAGAAGTCTGGAAAATGCTGCAAGCGTTATTAGCTATTCTTTATTTATATATATAGCAGTTAAGATTATGTAAGTCTTTTCAGCATTATATTGTAAATCGATAAAATTATTGCTATGATTTTGTTGTTTATTACTTGATTCCAAATGATAAGGGGTAGTGCTATGAACAACTATGAAAATTTATCGTCCTATACAAAAGATGAGTTGATAACGCTTATTGAGATTTATTCCAAAAACTGGCTTGCGCTAGATGGAGTATGGTTTCAGTCCATAGAACAGAAATTTGGAATGGATGAGGCGATGTATCACGACAAGGAGGCCTGGCGCAGGTTTACTGTAATTGAAGCAAGGCGTATAAAAGATTTTCTTAAACTTAAGGACAATTCGGGAATAGAAGGACTTGCAAAGGCTCTTAAGCTCCGGTTTTACGCTAATATTAACGCTGATAAAATTGAAATTGACGGTAATATTCTTACATACAGCGCTGTTGACTGCCGGGTCCAGACAGCGAGAAAGCGCAAAGGAATGCCTTTTCACCCGTGCAAAATGGTAGGAATTATCGAATACAGTGAGTTTGCAAAGGTAATTGACGAGCGTTTTACCTGCGAGTGCGTGAGCTGTTATCCTGACATTACCGACGATACATGCTGCTGCAAGTGGAAGTTCACGTTATAAATCCTTAATTTTCAGATTTGATAAATTGTTCTGTCTTTTTGTCTGTTCGATGATAAATATATTCATCATCGCCGCAGCCCTGCAGCACGATTTCATCATCTGAGTAGCGTTTGACACACCACATCAAACCTTTACTTGTCATAAGGCATTTTCCAAGCTCGCATTCTGCCGTCGGAATATGGATATCTTTTGCTTCATATGAAAAGTCGCAGTGAAAGCCGCAGAATTTTTCGCTGTTGTCTCTATATTGACGAATCCTAAAGAATTGTCCTCCGCTAAATATTCCCAGATCAAAAACAATATTGTATGAGGCACCGCAGTATATATTGGTGTCTTCAGGGATTATAGAAAAAATATATTCGGTTTTGCCCGTACATAAAAAGAAATTGAAGCGCTTGGCGCTGACGTTATAACTGTCTGCCATTCGCCAGAGTGTCAGGCATTTTGGAATACCGGCATCTTTGACTTTAGGAAGAGGATTTCCACTATGGTCCACCCAAAATGTTTCTAAACGGAGCATTGACTTTTTTAAGCCATTATCATATAACTCGCCAAGAAGTATAGATAATTTTTGGCTGTTGAAAATGACAGTGCGTTCATCTTCAAGATAATAGGCGTATTCTGTACTGGATTCTATATGATTTCTCTCACAGATTGCCACTAGCCTCTTTTTATTTTCATAACCCGAATACAGCTTTGTCCCCAAAACATTTTTATCACATGTAGAGTAGTAAACTAATGCAAATCTTTCCGTTTCAACGATTTCTGAAATTGCGGAACGGTATACCCCGCAAGTAAAAAAATCAACATCTTTATCGAAAGTGCAGATTCCGTCCTTCAGAATGGAATCGGTTGTTATAGAAAATATCTTACTGATCAACACAATCTTTGAAATTTCGGGATAGGCCTGATCCAACTCCCAACGAGAGACTGTTTGTCTTGTTGTACCGAGCTTATCACCAAATTCTTCCTGAGAAAGCCCATGTTCTCTTCTTATTTGTTGTATTCGTTGCCCAAGTGTCATAACATACATCCACCTTTTTTGATTTTATTATATCTGTATCTCCTTGGGCATGTCTATCAATCAAACATGGAAATTTGTCACGCTCTGAGTGACACCGCAAATAATTTGTTAGAGCGGTGAGTTTAAAATCAAAAAGCCATATTCGTAAATAGAAAACGAAAATTTAGGAGTGGGAATAGTGGAGAGGTAGACTGATTTTTTATAAAATAAAAATTG
>CASDQQ010000035.1 GCA_949282945.1 uncultured Eubacteriales bacterium | reverse complement strand
ATGAGTAAATGGTTATATTTTATAACATTCTATTCAAAAAGAGAAATAAATATTCTTGCTAAAAAATATATAACCCAGACGAAGACTCATCTGAGTATATTATATATCACTTAAGTATAATTTATAGTATTATAAATCATATAATAGCGTTAGTTAAAAGTCAAAATTCAATAACTGCGACGGTTTAATATTTAAAGCATCAGCTATATCAAATAAAGTTTCAATTGATATACTGACCTGAACATTCGCAGCTTCAATAGAACCTAAAAATGTTCTTGAAACATTAGCTTTCTCAGCTAATTGAATTTGTGTCATATTGGCCAATTTACGGTAGTGGGCTATATTAAGACCAATTCTTTTTAAACGTTCACAGTCTTTACTTCTCACAGAATCACTTCCTTAATATTTTTTTAGTTATTTTATACGATAACCGTGTATACATAAACAATTCACCACATTACATATGTAATGTGATAGATTACATATTATATTTACAAACAAACAAGATGTGTTATACTCTAATAAATAGTATATATTTAGTTACTAAAAGTATTGACATAACGTTACGAGTTAATTACACTTGATTACATCAACGTTACTTTTATCTAAAATAGGGGGTATGTATTGTGATATACAGTTTAGAAAGAAGTATATTATTTGATACAATATATTATATGGAAATATTTTTTAATAAAAGTAAAATTCAGCATAATTTGATTCATACAATGGATGAAAATATAGTTTTTGAAATTTACAATACAATTAATTTTACTCCTAAAGACAGATACAGAGCATTTTTTGATTACAGTAATTTCAATTATTCATTTATGATATATTTATTGTTTAGTCATATAAACGATATTAGTACAATTAATGAATTTATTAAAATTTTAGAGAATAAAGATTATATTTTAGAATCTATTTCAAATTTTTTTGCTAATAAACCTTTTTTAGATATAGAAGAAACATTCTTATTAGAGTTAGATTCAAAAAACACAATCTCAAGTTTGTTATTAATTTTAAATAGTTATGAAATTGTGTTGAAAGAATTAACTAAAGATTTAAAAAATTTAAGCAATATTATATCTAATAAATTTATAATCAATAAAGATAAACTTAAACAAACCGAAAATCTGAATGAATACGAAAAAATAATTCATGAATATGAATTTAAAGTAGATGAAATAAGCTACTATGGAATTTCTTTGTTAAATCCGTATGGTATGAAAAAAAATAGAGATGTATGGATTTTTGGATATTTAGCAAAATTAGAATATAATAATCAAAGTACAGTATTGCATTTGACATATGATAATATTATGTCAACTTTATCAAATCAAATATCAATGGATATTATCCAACTTCTTTCTCAAAAAAATTTTCTTACTGCCAATGAATTAGCAGAAAAATTAAATTGGTCAGTGCCAGTTTTATATAAGTATTTATCTGATTTACGTTATAAACATGCAATAATTGTCCACAAAGAGAAACGAATAAATTTTTATTCAATCAATCCTGAATTTTTTCGACAGGCAGAAAAAATTATAAGCAGAAAATTTAAAACATTCTATATGTAAACTCTATCCTTATAAAAATCGGTAAATGAAAAAATTTACAAATTCTTGACTCTTTCATATAATAATGGCTAATATCGGTTTCTATGAAAGAGAGGAGGATATCATGAAATCTTGGAATAAACCTTTACTTAAAACACTTTTATATAGCAAATTAAGTACGCAAATAAAAATAAGTGCTTGCAGTGATTTTACACCTAGAAAAATAGGGAGTTACTAATTTATTAGCCGGGAAATAATTTCCCGGCTTTTCCTTATAAAATTTATAATATTATTTATTTTAAAGAATTAAAAAAGCTTTATATAATTATAGTTTCCCTTCTTTTTTGGATATTAATATACTTATTCTTTCATTCATAATTTGCTCTTTTTAACTAGATACTATAAAAATAAATAATAGAAGTGGTTATCAATTTAAAGCTTGAAAGGAGTAATTGTTATGTTAGATGATGTGTATTTTAAAAGTAATAACCTACAAAATATTTTAGTTGGAGAAGCCAAAAATTTAATAGAAGAATTAATAAATCTCGAAGATCAGTTAGAAAAGATAATAAAAGAAAATTGCCATAATACAAATCTTTTTGATTTTTATCGTGAAAAAGAAACAGAAATTGAATTAATATATCATAAAGAAATGTTTAAATCAGGGTTTAAATTAGGTGTAGAACTTATGCAAGAACTAAAAAGTATTGACCATTTATCCCAATTAAAATCAATCACTATTCATGATAATACAATAAATATAGAATTTGAGGTGACAAAATGATACGTATCAAATTATTAAAATGGATTGTTGGAAATTTGTATTGTTTGGTACTATTTCTAAGTCAAACATTAGACAGGCTTTTAAACGAAACACAAAAAAAACAATAGAAAGGACTACATTTTATGAGTATCTTAGGTAACATATACTCACAATATACTATTTCAAATAATAAAATATCAAAACTTATATTTAATGATGAATTAAAAAAATTAAAACAGAATCTCATAATCTATAAATTTATTCTTATTAAAAAGTTTGACAAAATTGGACTAGGAAAAAAATTTTTAGTATTAAATAATTTAGTGAAGAACGAATTAGAAGCAGAAGATTTTAATACATTTAAATGTTACTTTAAAGATGGATTAATCCTCAGACACGCTAACATGTATACTTCGACCCAGAATATCACTGTTTTCAGCGAAAATCTAAAACACAAGATAGCGGCATTTGAAAAATTAATACCAGATAAAAAATTAATATATATGTATAGACAATACAATAAAGATATAGTTTCACTGGCTGAAAGATATAGAGTCAATATACTTGTAATGGGTTATGTTATGGGATATGAACTTAGGAAGGAATTATCCGAATTATAAAATGTAAGGTGGTTCAAAAGATGTTTTCGCTAAATTTATTATACTAATTTTAAACTGGATAGCAAATCGTTTTTGAGTTAATTCGCTTAATTGCCCCAAAATTTATTTTTCCGATTCTATATCACCGCTATTTCCCTCCTGCCATTTATGCGATAAAACGAAAACTTAAATGTTTTTGTGTAAATACCGATAATGTAATGCACAATGCACGGTCAACAAGTGTATGTTTTCCGCTGCATAGTGCATAATTAGATTTGAGTCCTATAATGAAGTTAGCACACACATGTGTGACTATCCTTTATAGGAGATTTGATAACAAATGGTTGATTATCGAGAAATTCTGAGGCTTCATCACCTCGGATATATTAAGAAAGACATCGCATTATAGAACGATTATAGAAGATGGCAAGACTGGAAAAAGTGCTTTTTATTTTGATACTCCAAAAAATCAGACCTCTATACGTGTCATTCCTCTTCATGAGCAACTTATCTCAATGCTAAAGGCCCATAAAGTTGCACAAAACAAAGAAAAATTGCAGGCCGGTTCCGGTTATATCGATCATGGAATGATATTTTGTAATGAAATTGGGGAATATATTTCTCCTGACACCCTATCCCGCTATTACGCCAAAGCAATTAAATCTTCCGGAGTTCGTCATGTGAAATTTCATGGATTGCGCCACGCATTTGCAACCAGAGCTTTAGAAGAGGGGGCAAATATAAAGGTTATCCAAACAATACTGGCCATGCGCGGCTCGAAACTACAGCTAATATATACAGTCATGTATCACTTGAAGAGCAGCGTAAAGTCATGGATTCATTGATTAAAATTATATAAGTTTGTTCCAATTAGGTGCGCAATTAGGTGCAAGGTTTCAAAAAAACAGTACAGAAAAGGAAATGTAATAAAAAAGAAAAACCCTGAAATGCCTTTGCAATCAGGGTTTTTCTTTCTGGCGTCCCTAAGAGGATTCGAACCTCCGGCACACGGTTTAGGAAACCGCTGCTCTATCCTACTGAGCTATAGAGACATAAGCTCTTATTATTATACATCAAATTAAAAATTAGTTCAATTAAAATTTTCTAAAATTTATAGGGACTATTTTATCAGATTGAATGCCACATAGTCTATCTCAGTCTTTCGATAGTTGCATTTACTTTGTCTGGCTGAAAACAATCTCTGACATACGGCTCCTTCACTGGTATTTTGGCTCTTCGCTATTTTTGCAGTAGATAAACCGTCTATGTAGTACATAATCATTACTTCGCAGCAGGCTTTAGCGAAATCAGAATACACATTCCGGGCTACTCTCCAAATAAATGAATATAAACTTGTGATTTCTCCGTCTGTACGAGCTACCTTTACCAAAGCGAAGATTATGTCCTAGCATAGTTCCTTGACTTCGTGGCTGTCGTTAGTACGCACATAACAAAATTCAAATAATTTGTCAGGCTCCCTATTAAAAATTTTCTTTGCTAAAGCATATTAGCGCATATAACTGTAATTTTTTTCTAAATGTGAAAAGCGGCGACAAGGATTTATCCATGCCGTCGCTGACATTAAGTACAAATCATTGTTTACGGTTTCGGTGGCTTTGCTACGGATATCATTCATCCAAGCAACCCACTCATTTGATCTTCTGTTTTGAGTTATTCGGTTACAACTTTTATGCTCTGCCATATTTTCTGTTAGCTGAAAAAACATATCCTCTGTTTGTTTATCACTGCCGGTAAGATAGCCCATTCAGCTTGCCGCTTGTCAGCAGACTGGTGTATAACGCTTTTCTGTACTATTTGATATACTGCAAGTACCGCACTTTTGTTCAAAAATAATGATCCCATTGCAGTTTTCTCCAAACATAATTTTAGATTGTTCTACAATATGCCACCGTACCGATTACTCTTACAACTTGTTTTCAAAACCCTCGTTACGGCCCCTAATCATTCTTACGTTATCTTTTATTCACTTAATGAATACCATTAAGAACGAAACTTCACTATGCATATTTATATTAAACCTTTGAAAGAGCCTGTTCTATATCTGAAATAATATCCTCAATATTCTCACAGCCAACGGACAATCTTATAAGTCCGGGAGTAATTCCCGCGTTTTTAAGCTGTTCGTCGCTGAGCTGCCTGTGCGTTGAGCTTGCGGGATGTAAAACGCAGCTCCTTATATCCGCAACATGTACCTGAAGACTTATAAGCTTAAGACTGTCTATAAATTTTATGCCGCCTTCTCTTCCTCCTTTAACTGAAAAGGCGATAACTCCGCTGCACCCTTGCGGAAGATATTTTTCAGCAAGGGTTTTATATTTGTCCCCTTCTAAAGCAGGGTAGTTTACCCATTCCACTTTATCATGAGCTAAAAGATACTCTGCTGCCTTCTTAGCGTTTTCACAGTGTGTCTTTATCCTCATGGGCAGAGTTTCAAGCCCTAAGTTCACATAAAATGCAGTTTGAGGAGAGGGGGTACATCCCAAATCTCTCATCATCTGAACTCTCGCCTTGACAATGTACGCGGATTTTCCAAAATCTCTTGTATAAACTACTCCGTGATATGATTCATCAGGTTGGGTAAACTCAGGAAATTTTCCGTTGGTCCAGTCAAAATTACCGCTGTCTACAATTACTCCTCCTACTGAAACGGCATGTCCGTCCATATATTTAGTAGTAGAATGGGTAACTATATCAGCTCCGAATTCAATAGGTCTGCAAAGTACAGGAGTTGCGAATGTATTGTCCACAATTAACGGAATCTGGTTTTTATGGGCTATTCTCGCAAATTTTTCAATATCGAATACAGACATGGTGGGATTTGACAATGTTTCTCCAAATAAAGCTCTGGTATTTTCTTTAATAGCAGCCTGTATTTCTTCTTCCGTCGCGTCCCCGTCCACATAAGTTACCTCTATGCCCATTCTTTTCATGGTAACAGAAAACAGATTTAATGTTCCGCCGTATATAGACGCGGCGCTTACAAAATGATCTCCGCATTTTAGAATATTCAAAAGAGCTATAAATGAAGCGGCCTGTCCCGACGACGTCATAAGGGCCCCGACTCCTCCCTCCATAGCCGCTATTTTTTTCTCTACGGCCTCAACGGTTGGATTTGACAACCTGGAGTAGAAATGACCCTCCTCGGTTAAATCGAAAAGACCTTTTACATGCTCTGTAGAATCAAATTTATACGTAGTGCTCTGGTAAATCGGAACTACTCTCGCCCCTCCGTTTCCCGGAATATATCCTTCGTGTAAGCACTGGGTTTCTATTTTCATAAAACAAATCTCCTTTCTAATACCAAGATTTTTTTAGTATATCAAAGCCTCTCTTTTTAAGCAAGTTTCACATAAAATATTCTCAATCTGTTAAATATACAGCATTATCCTTCAGTGGACCATCCTGTTTTTACAAATGGCTTTAATTGAAAATTACTTTGATTTCCGTACCTTCTCCCGGTTGGCTTATAACCTGTATATTCGCGTTATGCTGCATAGCTATATGTTTTACTATAGCAAGTCCAAGTCCTGTTCCTCCGGTTTCTTTAGATCTGCTTTTATCTACTCTGTAAAATCTTTCAAATATTCTTTCATGATATTTTTCCGGGATTCCTATCCCCGTATCCTTTACGCTAAGCTCCACATTACCGCCCATTCTTTTTAAAGAAATTTCCACAGAGCCTCCAGGCTTATTATACCTTATAGCATTATCGCATAAATTATAAATAAGTTCTTCAAGCATCCCCTTATTCCCTGTAACATAGCATACGTCCCCAGTCAGAGTTATTTTGATATTATCCTTAGACGCTTTAAAATTTAACGCTTCGACGGTCTCCGCGGCCAATTCATATAAATTTACCGGTCCGAAATCTTTTTCTGTATTTATTTCATTTATTTCTGAGAGCTTTATGATATCCCCGGTCAAAGTTATAAGCCTTCCGCATTCGCGATGTATCTTTCCGGCAAAATCTTTAATATCCTCTTCTTTAGCGATTCCCGTCTGTATCATCTCCGCGTATCCTGAGATTGAGGTAAGAGGAGTTTTAAGTTCATGAGAAACATTAGCCGTAAAATCCTGTTTCATTTTTTCAATTTCTCTTTTACGCTTCTGCTGCTCTTTCATTTCCGTCACAAAAGGCCTGAGTTCTTTATATACACTGTTTTCATCTATATTTTCAAAATTTTCCACCATTACGGATATTGGCTTTACTAACTTTTTAGTAAGAAAAACAGACACAACTATGGAAGCCAAAAGTACGACTGCGCTTATCAAAACAATGAACGGAAAAACTCTTTCAAACACTTTATACATATTTTCCGCTTCCATGGCCACGCGCAGAACATTTCCGTCTGAAAGCCGTTTAGCATAATAATACATATCCGTTCCAAGAGTAGCCGAATGTCTTACGGCCTCTCCGGTCCCGGATTCCAAAGCTTCTTTAAATTCAGGTCTTTCTATATGGTTTCCCATGTTAGAAGCCTCTTCATCACTGTCATAAAGCACATCGCCTGTAGGCGTAATCAAAGAAATCCTTAAATTTTCAGATTCAAACCCGGAAAGCTCTTCCATATCTTCAATAAGAGAATATGCCTCGCAGATGGTTTCAGAATTGATCTTTACATTTTCTTTAACCTGTTCGGTTATAGCTCCCTGAAATATAAACATAAGCAGTACCGATGTTACAAGTATGGAAAAAACCCCCGTTAAAATCAAACATACCTTTATCTTGCCTTCCATCTTTGTCAGTCACCGCCTACTCTATCTTATATCCCACATTTCTCACCGTTTTTATATAAGCTCCGCAATCTCCCAGTTTTTGCCTTAAAGTTTTTATATGCATATCTACAGTCCGGCTCTCTCCCTCGTAATCAAAGCCCCAAACCTTGTCCATTATCTTATCTCGCGTAAGGACTATTCCCTGATTTTTCAAAAGGAGTTTCAAAAGCTCGTATTCTTTATATGTTAGTTCTGTAGCCGCTCCGTCCGCATAAACAGTATGCTTTTCGTCATCCATTTCCAATCCGCCAAACTTATAGATTTTCTTTTTTTCTCCCTCAGCGGAATTTATTCTGCGCAAAACAGCTCTTACTCTTGAAATAAATTCCATTATTCCAAAAGGTTTTACAATATAATCGTCAGCTCCGGAATCAAGTCCTTTTACCGTATCCAACTCTGTACCTTTAGCCGTGACCATTATTACCGGTATCTTTTTCGTAGCTGTCCCTTCTTTAAGCTTTTTTAATATGCTCAACCCGTCGTCTCCCGGAAGCATTATATCCAGTATGATAAGATCGGGCATATTTTCCTCGACAGCAGTAAAAAGGCCTTTGCCGTCGGCAAACTCGGCAGTATCATATCCGCTGTTCTTAAGAGCATAGCTCTCCATCTGTCTTATATTGATATCGTCTTCGACAATGTAAATCATACGCGGCCCTCCTTTATATCAGTTTGACAGGCATTAATATATCTGTCAACATTTTTCCCGAAATCAGCCGCATGTAACCTATATTCTCAGATTACGCAGGCTGTCAGGACGGCAATAAATATTTTTCTTTGTACTCTTTAAAATAGTTGTTAAACTCAACGTTATCCGCGCTCCTTATTTCATCAAGATAGCCGTGGGTATCAAGAGCGGAATTTTTTATTTGAATAAGACATACCGCAATATTTGAACAGTGGTCGGAGACTCTCTCATAGTTAGTTATAAGATCGGAAAGTATAAATCCAAGCTCTATAGTGCAAGTCCCGTCTTTCAGTCTGGCCACATGTCTCATTTTAATTTCGGCCTTCAGTCCGTCAATAACCTGCTCAAGCGGCTCGATCTTTGCTGCAAGGCTCAGATCATTGGCTTCGAAAGCTTCGACTGTTAAGTTTAATATTTCCGTAACAGCATTAGTCATTACACAAATTTCTGTGGAGGCCTGATCAGAAAAATGTACGTTTTTATCACGCATTTCCTTAGCTACTCTCAATATATTTACCGCGTGATCTCCTATTCTTTCAAAATCTCCTATTGAGTGTAGAAGCTTTGAAGCCTCCCGGCTGTCTTCCTCTGTCATAGACCTGCTGCTTACCTTAACAAGATAAGTGCCGAGCTTGTCCTCATAAAGGTCTATCATTTTTTCATTTTCTTCTATCATAACGGCCTTTTTTACATCATACGCCCCTATAACGGATATGGCGTCGATAAGAGTATCTCTTGCCAAAACCGCCATTTTGACGGTTTCATTTTTGCATTGTTCTATGGCAAAGGCCGGTGTGTTCAAAAATCTTTCCTCCAGTACAGGTCCTGTCTGTTCGCTGTCTTTTTCTCTTATGGTCAGCTTGGCCAGCTTTTCCAATCCTTTATTAAAAGGCAGCAATATAACTGTAGAAAAAACATTGAACGCAGTATGTATAACGGCGACGTTGGCGGCGTCAATAGACTGATCTATAAAAGAAAATTTAAATATGGCGTTCGCCCCGTAGAACACTGTTAAAAAAACGATAGAGCCTATTATATTAAAATACAAATGGACAAGAGCCGCCCGCTTGGCATTCTTTCTCGCGCCTATGCAAGATATCAGCGCAGTGGCGCAGGTCCCTATATTTTGTCCCAATATAATTGGTATTGCCGAACCGTAAGTGATCCCGTTCGTAATAGTCAGCGCCTGCAAAATACCCACAGACGCAGAGGAGCTTTGTATTATAGCGGTTAAAACCGCTCCCGCCAAAATTCCCAAAACAGGATTTGAAAACATCAAAAGTATATTCGCGAACTCAGGCACATCGGCAAGAGGCTTAACAGCATCGCTCATAGCGGACATGCCAAACATGAGGACCGCGAAGCCGGCAAATATTCCGCCTATATCCTTCTTTCTTCCATCCTTGCTGAACATTATAAGTGCAACACCTATTAAAGCAAGTATAGGTGAAAAACTATCAGGCTTTAAAAGATTTAGAAAAAAGCTCTCTCCTTCTATCTGAGACAAACTGAGTATCCATGCCGTAACAGTGGTGCCTATATTGGCCCCCATTATTATCCCTATAGCCTGAGAGAGCTTCATTATTCCTGAGTTTACAAAACCGACCACAATGACCGTAGTAGCGGAAGAGCTCTGTATTATAGCGGTTACTCCGGCTCCAAGCAAAACTCCCTTCAAAGGGTTATTTGTCATTTTTTGAAGAATGCTCTCAAGCTTGCCGCCGGAAATTTTTTCAAGTCCGGCTCCCATAACATTCATACCATAAAGAAAGAGAGCCAGACCTCCAAGCAGAGAAAGTACAGAAAATATATCCATGACGCTTGCTACCTCCATTATTTCATCGGTGTAAAATTCTATCGGCAACAAGTAAAAAGTATTAGCTTTATTTGTAAAATCCGTGTAAAATCATGTGACTACGGTTTTTCCCCGGTTATTGAAAAAACTACCCATTCCGCCACATTTACCGCGTGATCCCCTATTCTTTCCAGATATTTCGCCACCATTAAAAGGTCTATCGCCTGTTCTCCGCTTTTAACATCATTATGGATCAATTCTATAAGTTCATTTTTTACTGTAACAAAAAGCATATCTACAGTATCGTCATGAGCACAGACCTCAAGAGCAAGGTTGATATCCTTTTTTACAAAAGCTTCCACGCTTTCCTTGACCATATTTATAGTAGCCTTAGCCATTTGGATTATATGCTCCGGTTCTTTTACATACGGCGCTGAAGATATTATCTTTACAAGTTCGGATATATCCTCCGCCTGATCCCCTATCCTTTCCATATCCGTAATCATTTTAAGAGCCGCCGATATCTGGCGCAAATCGCTTGCAACAGGCTGTTGGTGCAGGATCAGCTTAAGGCAGAGGCTTTCTATTTCCTTTTCCTTTTCATCTATCTTCACCTCAAGTTCCCCAGAATGATCTGCTATATCGGTATCTCTCTTAATAAGAGCATTTACCGCGTTTTCAATGGAGCTTTCAACAAGCTCGCCCATTTCTTTAAGCTCCTCGTGGAGCTTATCAAGCTGTTTGTCAAATTGATTTCTCATTATCCAAATCTCCCCGTTATATAATCTTCAGTTCTCTTATCAGACGGCATAGAAAAAATTTTATCCGTATCGTCATATTCCACCGCTTCCCCCAAAAGGAAAAACGCTGTTTTATCAGATATTCTTGCAGCCTGCTGCATATTATGCGTAACCATGATTATAGTATAGTCGTTTTTAAGCTGCACGGCCAGATCTTCTATTTTGGATGTGGATATAGGGTCCAGGGCGCTGGTAGGTTCATCCATTAAAAGTACCTCAGGCTGCACAGCCAGAGCTCTTGCTATGCAAAGCCGCTGCTGTTGTCCTCCTGAAAGCCCCAATGCGCTTTTATTGAGCCTGTCTTTAAGCTCATCCCATATAGCGGCCCCTCTAAGAGACTTTTCCACGATCTCATTAAGCTGCGCTTTCGACCTTATGCCATGAGTCTTAGGACCAAAAGCCACATTTTCATAAACACTCATAGGAAAGGGGTTTGGTTTTTGAAAAACCATTCCCACACGCTTCCTGAGTAAATTAACGTAAATTTTGCCGTAAATATCCTCGCCGTCCAGTAAAACCTTTCCCGTTATTTTGCACCCCTCCACCAGATCGTTCATTCTGTTGAGAGTTTTTAACAGAGTTGATTTTCCACATCCGGAAGGGCCTATAAAAGCCGTAATCTTTTTTTCTTCTATATTCATATTAATATTTTTTAACGCCTGAAAAGATCCGTAAAAAAGGTCGAGATTTTCTATTGTAAATTTATCTGCCATAATTATCAACTCCTGCCTTTAGCTATTTTCTTTGCCGCAAACGCCGACAGCGTATTGATGACCAGAACGGTTATCAAAAGCATTACCGCGGTCGCGTAAGCCTGATTCGTGTGAAGCCCTTCTTTAGATAGAATATACATATGGACCGAAAGAGTCCTTCCCGATGACAACAGATTTTCAGGTACCTCCGGCACAGTTCCGGCCGTGTAGATAAGCGCCGCCGTTTCTCCTATGATCCTGCCTATCGCAAGGATAATTCCGGCAAGTATTCCGTGTATGGCCGATGGAAGTACTATTTTAAATGTTGTTCTCAGCTTCCCGGCCCCAAGACCCAGACTACCCTCTCTGTACGTGTCCGGCACCGATTTAAGAGCTTCCTCAGTAGTTCTCATAATAAACGGAAGGATCATTATTGACAGTGTAAACGCTCCCGCCAAGAGAGAATATCCTAATTGGAGAGATGTTACAAAGAAAAGCATTCCGAACAAACCGTACACTATAGACGGTATACCCGAAAGAGTTTCCGCCGTGGTCCTTACGATGCCTACTATTTTATTCCCCCTCCTTGCATATTCCGCAAGATATATGGCTGCGAATATTCCCAGAGGCGCCGCTATAATAAGAGAAAATCCGGTCATTATAACTGTATTTATTATTGCCGGCATAAACGAAGCGTTCTCCGAATTATATGTGAGACTAAACATTTCCGGTTCAAGGTAGGGCAATCCGTTTACAAGTATATATCCTATTAAAAACAGCAATACAAACACGGTAATGACAGCGGCCGCTATTGTTGCTGTCAGCATAGCTACGGAGGAAAAGTTCCGCTTATATTTTTTGCCGGAAGCAGGCTTTTTTAAAATTTCCATTTACTTCACCTTCCTTTTTATAACAGATAAAAGAAGATTTATCATAAGTATGAAAACAAACAGCACTACCGCCGTGGCTATAAGCGCTTCTCTGTGAAGCTCCGCCGCGTACCCCATTTCGAGCACTATATTTGCGGTAAGCGTCCTGGCGCCTTTTAAAATTCCCGTCGGCATCCTGTCCTGATTTCCCGCTACAAGTACGACTGCCATAGTTTCTCCTATAGCTCTTCCTATCCCCAAGACTATCGCCGCCATTATTCCGGACTTTGCCGCCGGCACCACCGCTCTGTATACGCTTCTTTCTTTTGTAGCTCCCAGGGCCAGAGCTCCTTCATAATAGCTTTCCGGAACAGCTCTTATCGCCGATTCCGATACTCCGATAATTGTGGGAAGGATCATTATGCCTAGCAGAAGAGACGCCGTTAAAATACTGCTTCCTCTTCCTCCAAAAGTGTTTCTTACAAACGGGACCAAAACTATCAATCCGAAAAAACCATATACTACAGAAGGTATCCCCGCAAGCAGTTCCACCGCCGGCTTTAAGACCTTATAAAGTTTAGGCGGACAAAATCTTGCCATAAAGACCGCCGTCAAAATCCCTATTGGCACCCCCACGATTATTGCTCCCGCCGTTATATAAATACTTCCCATTATCATCGGAAGTATACCGTAGCTTGCAGGAACGTCTGTAGGCGCCCATGTTTTTCCCAAAATAAAATCAAAAAATCCTATCTTTGATATTGCCGGTATTCCATTGGCAAATAAAAATATGCAAATAAGAGCTACCGCTAATACAGAAACCAGGGCGGCTATTAAAAACACGCCCTGCATAACTATTTCTTTTATATTTTTTACTCCAATACGTCTGACCATGTTACAGCCTCTCCGGTAAAAATGTTCTTTATCTGATCCATTGTAAGATCTTCACAGACATTGTTGTTATTTACTATTACGGCGATGCCGTCCATAGCGATTACAGTGGATGTCAACGCATCGGCTCCCTCGCCTATCTCGCTGTCCTTAACTGCCCTTGAAGCCATTCCGATATCGCAGGTTCCCTCTTTTGCCGCAGTGATTCCGGCAGATGAATCTGTAGTTTGTATTTCTATTTTAGCGTTGGTATTTATTGCCTCATATGCTTCTTTTAACTTTTCCATTACAGGAGATACTGAGGACGATCCCGCAACAGCCACTTTTCCTTCAGGCTTGCTGGCCGCGTCATATGACTCCGCATTTTCTACTACAGAAATATATCCATTGTCATTTATGACCTGCTGTCCTTCTTTACTAAGTATAAATTTTACAAAATCCTGGGCAACTTCGCTTAATCCACTCTTGTTAACTATATTGAACGGTCTTGACAACTTGTAAGTTTCATTTTTTACATTTGCCGCAGTGGCCTCTACTCCTCCCACCTTTACAGCTTTAATAGTTTCATTAAGAGATCCCATGGATATATAGCCTATGGCATAAGGATCCCCGGCCACATTACTCATAACTCCCTGTGTTCCGTCAATGATTATAGCCTCGGCGGTAGTATTGTCAGACTTATTGCCCTCATCATCCTTTACAAGCACCCCTGTAAGTTCTGTGAAAGCATCTCTGGTTCCAGAGCCTTCCTCTCTGGATACTACCGATATTTCACTGTCTTTTTTGAAATTACTTCCTCCATCAGTACTATCCGGATCTGTACCGTCTGTTCCGCACCCGGATAAGCATACGGCTAAAGATCCGACTCCTGCTAATATCAATGTCATAAATTTCTTCATTTTTAAGTCTCCTTTCATACACCTTATGTACGAGACTTAGTATATGTAGAAAATGTAAAAACAAAAGATAAATTAAAGTAAAATCAAAGTAAAAAATTGTTAATACGCTTTAGCTGTTGCTTACGGCTGTATATTTTGCCTTATGATTTTACACATATTATCAAAAACGGCCCTCTGACATGTTTAGCAGAGAGCCGCAAATATTTTACTTTATAAAATCCTTACCTATATCGTACCATACAAGGACGCTTTCATCCTCAGGTCCTATGGCCGAAACATCATCTCCTATATCAGCTCTATATCTCAGCTTCACCTCATCGTCGCTCAAAGCTTTTGAATAAACTCTGGCAGCCGCCATACTTCCTCTTAGGACATTTCCCTCCTTTTCTGAGCAAATACCTATGCCCAGATCAAAATTATTTGTTTTTACAGAAGAAGATGTTCTTACAGAGCCTACCATTTCTCCGTCTATATAAAGCTTTAATTTCGTTCCGTCGTAAGTCCCGGCTATGTGATGCCACTGGTTTACAGACATTCCGCCGCCGGATGGCAGAGTCTGCCATCCTCCTCCGTCATATATGAAAAACTCTATTCCTCCGCCTTTGGTCTGTATCGACGCCTGAGTATCTCCCTTAGCTATAAATACGTTATAATCTCCAAGATCAGTTGGCCTTACCCACACCTCCATTGTAAAAGCATTTTTCCCTGATATCTTTTGATTAAATAAAGCTTTGTCAGGAACTGTAAAATATCCCGTCATGGCATATCCTGTAGGCGATGAACTATCCTCGAATATACTCATAACATCTGTAATCTCCGCGTCCAGATTATTTTTGCCGCGGTCCGTTATATACATTTTGGAGTTTTTAACAGACTCTATTTTGTCTTCGGCCTCTGAAAGTACGTCAAGCTTTGTTACCAGTTTTTTCTGCTCTTCCGTCAGTTTATCGTAAGCGCTTCTGGCCGCCTCCACATCCGGCTTTTGTCCATAGCTCACGATTATAGCTACTTTATTTATCATTTCATCTACACGAGCGGCCTCGTTTACATTATACGAGTTCATGTCAAAGGATTCAGCATCCCTCCAAATCTTGCTGAGCTGCATCTTATCAGCAGATTCCCTTTCATAAGGAACGATCGTATATGTGTAGCTGTATTCTGTATTTCCCGGCATTTTATACTGATCCAGAGCCCCCGGTCCGCAGCTGCCGTTACCCAGACCCGCTGACATATGATCAATATTGAGTACAGTTTCTTTTATGGCGGGCAACCTATAGGGATGAGGCTTTCCATTCAGGTCGCTTGCTGAGAAGTGAAGAGCGCTCGCCTCCATTACATCATTGCTTACGACCATAACCCCTATAGCCTGAGCCGGGTCCTCTAAAGTAATATATCTTACCCGAGTATGATTTCCTGTAGCCTGAGGAGTTATAAAAGGGAAAAATGAATCTGATGCCGTAGACTCAAATTTTCCTATAAAAGCACCTTCTTGTCTATCCTGATAAGTTTCCTGGGGGCCTGCTCCATACCATGATATATTCTCGTATTCCTTCGGCAGTATGATCTCCGCTCCGAACTTAAGCATGTTTCCCATTCCGCTTCCTGGTGAAAGCGTTGAGGTCACTGTTATTTCGCCGGAACCGTATATAACGTATTTTGTGGTCTGCAAAGAATTGTCCGCATTTTTAAGCCGGTGTTTTACAATGACTTCCGCGGTTTTATTTCCCTCTGAAAGATCAATGCTTACATCCTCCACGATCATACCTCTGTTTGCATTATCCCACTTAGAATCAAATTCTATATCATTATTCACTTTTGCTCTGGTATAGTTGGGAATTGGTCCCTCAGTAAATATTATCTGTCCGTCATATTTATACTCTTTGAGCAGGCCTTCGTTCCTGTCGAATACCAGGGTAAATCTTTCTCCTGTAAATATGACCGTGTCTCCTTCTTCTGATTCTGACAGCGCTGAAATGGAATTTATATCTATACCCGGCTGAAAAGAAATTACAGCGGGTACCTTTATCTGCTCAGAAGCTGCTATATGTCCGGCCTCAGCGTAAAGCGCATCATTTTTCAGCCTGGCATATAAATTCAAAAAATACTCTCCGTCAGCTTTTAAAGTTTCCGGCATTTTATACGGAATATCTACCGTTTTAGTTTCTCCGGGGCCTATTTTTTCCGAAATAGTTCCCGAGTCTATTACCTCCCCGTCCTCAATAAGTTCCCATTCCAGGGAATATATATCTGTACTCAGAAAATTTTGTTCATTATATATATTGACTTTGTTATTTAACACTTCTTGTTCGCTTGAACTAAACCATATCGTCTGATATACGTATTTTACCTCGTTAAGTTCGGGTTGTGGAGTTCTGTCGTTAGAAACAAGGCCGTTGCCACAAAAGGATCCGGAATTTATAGTATCTCCCCAATTTCCGCCGTACCCAAAATATTTACCGGCCATATCCTCTCTTCCTATTGACGCATAATAATCCCATGCTCTGGATGCTGAGGATGGGATAGGCGTGACTATAGACTGATCTACCCAATCCCATATAAAGCCTCCCATAATATTTTCCCGTTCTCTGTAAACGTCCCAATATTCCATCAAATTACCTACGGCATTACCCATGGCGTGAGCGTATTCGCATTGTATATAGGGCATATTTCCAAGTTTCGACGCTCTGGACGCCACCTGATCTACACCGGCGTACATATTGCTGGCAACGTCCACTCCTCCTCCGTTATAAAGTCCCTCATAATGTACGGGTCGCGTAGAGTCGGCAGGTCTTACTATTTCCTGTATAGAACGCTGGAACATTTTACTGTTTGGAGTATTTCCGCTTTCATTTCCTAAAGACCACATGACCACGGAAGTCCTGTTCTTGCGCGCCTCTAAATTGGCTATAAGCCTGTCGTGGTAAACATTTGTAAAATAGTCCGCCATCTTGTCGCTCTCCCCGGAAAGCGCGTGGGACTCCATATTAGTTTCCGCCATAACGAATATACCATATTTGTCGCACAAATAATAAAGGTACCTGTCGTTAGGATAGTGAGAAGTCCTTAGAGCGTTTATATTATATTGCTTCATCAGCTCGATATCTTTTTGCATTACTTCCTTACTTACATACCTTCCTGTCAGACCATCCGTATCATGACGGTTTACACCCCGGAAGACAAGTGGCTTCCCGTTTATAGTTATATTCTGGTAATCTGTTTCGATATTATTGAACATGAGATCCACATTTGTTTTTGTAAATGAGATTTCTCTGAATCCCAACTGTTGGCTTACCGATTCAAAAAGCTTCCCGCTTTCTTTTTCATAAAGAGATATTACCAGTGTATAGAGATAAGGGTCCTCATCCGACCATAAATGAGGTTTTTTGACCTCCCTTGAAATATCCACGGTGATTTCTTCTCCCGATTCCATATTCGGAACATTTCCCCTCAGAGAGTTTCTTGAAAAAATATTTTTCCCCGAAGCATCAAACAATTTAACGTCCAGTCCATAAGAATCCGCCGAAGCGTCGCTCATATTTCTGACGTCGATACTTAATTTTAACTCCGCGTCGACAAATTCCCCGTCCAGGTCTGTCTCCACTTTGTAGTCCCTTATATGCACGGCAGGCGACGCATAGATAAATACATCTCTGAATATTCCGGAAAGTCTCATAAAATCCTGATCCTCGAGATAACTTCCGTCGCACCAACGGTGAACTCTTACCGCTAAAAGGTTATCCTTTCCATCGGCATTAAGAAAAGGAGTTATATCAAAATCATGAGCATCAAAGGAATTTTCCGTGTATCCCACTTCGTGCCCGTTTACATATAAATACATCGCTGATTCAACGCCCTGAAAAGAAATATATACCTTCATTCCGTTTTTTATCCACTCCGGATCCACATCAAAGTTTCTGCGGTAAAATCCAACCGGATTGGTTAGCTCTGGAGCCATTGGCACAAGAGATGTTCCGTTTCCTGGATTTCCGTACGCTCCGGGCCACGGCAGATCGATATTTGTATAAATGGGAAAATCAAACCCCTGGGTCTGCCAACTTGCAGGCAGAGTAACCTCTTTCCATCCACAGGCGTAATCCGCCGTTCTGTAGGAAGAAACCTGATCTTTCCCTGTGTACGGATCATCCTCCACTCCCGTATATTCTTTTTTATAGAATTCGGTGGATATTCCTGAATCATCCGCGTCTTTGGGACTTTTATATACGGTAAGATACCAGGGCTGTCCCTCTCCCGTCAGAAGCTGATAATAAGGAGAGAGTTCCGGCTGAAAATTAACGGCTCCCTCCACGGCGTTTTCCACACTGTCGTAAGGAAGGATATCAGAGTAATAAGCGTCCTCTCTATTTACGGCAAACACGTCTGACTGCCTTATTTGATCTCCGTTTATATCTGTGCTGTCTACTTCTCCCGTCCATTCTTTATATGTAAAATATTTCTGACCAGGCTGCAGATAGCTTATAGCATTAAGCTCTGGCCACTCTGCATTTTTATCCCACGGATCTTTATCCGGACGTAAAACAAAATATAAGACAGAAGCAGCAACTATACATACAGCCAATACCGCCGCGACAATCCACTTGATTCGTTTCATTGAAATATCCCTCCTGATTACAATTAAGAAAAGAAGTCTAAAATCTTTTATATAATTATATTTATATTTATTATTATAATGAATAGGGGCGTGCAGTACAAGTATGTTATTTTATTATGCTATTGATTATATGTTATATGTTGTAAGGTTCTATATACATTTAAATTTGTATTATACTCTCCAAAATAAATTCTTTAATGGATTACTTTTTTCGTCTGGATCATTGTATCTAATAAGAGCAATGCGGACAACCTCATTGATAACCTTTTATGTATTAAGATCATAGTACGGGCTTTTAAAGTAATAAAACCTTATTTCCTCAGGGGGCTAACCAGTATCTTAAAATATATTAATATTAGCACATTAATTTTTGGAAACCGGCATATATTTAAAAGGCACTGTTTTTAAATATTTAAATAGGGAACAAATTGTTATGACAGAGTTTTGAACACTATACTTATCCGATTTTCTTTATTTTGCTTTATATTGTTTCTTTCCCCAAAATATAATTTCTAATTTTAAGAATTTTATTCGATAAATCAATTCAATTATATTTACTTTTTTGATTTTAAATAAAAATAAATATGCAAAACAATAGGTATTACAACAAATAATGTTCCAACAAATGGATTTACCGAAAAACTCTTATGACTTATAAAAATGTATAAAGCTATAATACCTATAATTATAAGAGGTAAAAAAAGACATACATCAGAAATAATTCTATAATTATTTTTTTTATTTATTTCCTTTTTACTTATTTCTTTCAAATTAGGGTTATTTTTTATTTCTTTAAATATATTTTCTATTAAATCTTTAATTAAAAAATTTTCTTCATATTTAATACAAACTTCATTTTTCAAAACTTTTTCAGCTGAACATCCGACTGTATAAGTACCATAACTAACTTCATCTTCAGTTAACTCAACATTTACTGCTATATTTTGATATATTAAAAAAATTTCAACATAATTTCCTTTTTTCAATATATCTGGAAAAACTTCAATTTCTGAAAATCCATATTGAGAAAGCAAATTATATAATTCTCCGTTTAAATATTGTTTTAAAATAGTGTCTAAATTTGAATATTCATTTTCTCTTTTTCCATTTAAATATTTTAACACTTTACTTTTACTCATTATTTACCTCACATATAGGCTAAGTATAGGTAGTATAATATATAACTACCTATACTAAATTATAATATCATAATATGTTAAATAATTGCCTACAGTTTTTATTCCTCATATCCTGTTATCCATCTAATCAATGCATCAAACCCTATACTTAATATAAACACACTACCAACAACGATTACCCCGGGTATAGCCCAACTTGTTGCTGCTAATACTCCTGCTGTTATTAAGGACATTGTGCCTGTGGCTAAACAATACGAACCAACACTAATAGTAGTATCAATAGTAGTATCTAATAGCATATCACTATCAGTTTGCCAATTATTTTCATATAAATTAAATCCAAAGTTTACTAAACTAGTTAATCCTGCAGTTTTACCAAAAGATTTAATCATAGATCCAAAACTAGCTCTTGCATTCCCACTAACAATTTGTTTAAAGCTTGCTACTGCCAAATCCCCATAATTATATAAGTTCTTATTAAAGCTTCGATGTTTTCCTCCTAAAATAGGATATCTATATATTTTTGCTGTAGAATAACCAAATCTAGTATGCGTTCCTCTTGACATTAAATACTGAATGCCAGTAATAATATCAGGAATTGCTCCAACCACAGTTTGCACCCAAACAGCTGCCGATGGATTACTAACTGATAAATTATCTATACCCAAACTTCCACTAGATATACTATCTACTGATAAAGCTAAAAAAATACCAGAACTGCTTCCACCAAATATTAGGCTTTGTTTATATATACTCGGATTATTTAAACAATACGTATACAGATTGTAATTCAGAAGCTCATTTCCTTCTCCCAAATATTTCAATCCGTCCGCATTTATAAACCTTCCAACCTCCGGGTCATAGTACCGGCTCTCCAGATAATACAGCCCTGTTTCGGCTGGACTTATATATGTACCCGGCAACCGTAAAAGGCGATTGCGCGGTCGTTATTCTCACTTTTATTTCTGCTTCAAATTTCGTCTGCCGTTCCGATGAAACGGTAAACAATGGTGATTTCCTGTTGTCGGCATCCGTCCACCTTAACGGGATGCCCGATCTCAATTCGCTCAATTAACTGATTGAGCATATTCGCTGTCAGAGTTTCAATGTTCAAAT
>CASDQQ010000034.1 GCA_949282945.1 uncultured Eubacteriales bacterium | reverse complement strand
GGTGTCATCAGCGGAAGCAAATACCTGTATCTCAGTAAAACCGCAGTTTGCAATTCCATCTATTACTTCAAACTTTATAACCTCAACAGTTTGGGGTTCATCAAATGTTATCGTAATAGGAGTAGCATAAAAATTAGCAGGCATATCCGAAAGACTCTTTACAACAACTTCGTCAAAAAGTATATCCATTTCTTTCATAGAGTCAACCGTCTCTGAAGCTCCGGCTCTTCCATAAATAACAATTTTCTGTACTGTTACTTCCTTTCCAAAATCCAGTTCATACCAAGGTGTAGCCTCCCATGAAGGTGCCCACTCTGTGCCAAGATCTCCATCTATAGCGTTTACAGGGTTAAAATGTCCTGCTCCAATAGTACTTCCAGGATTAGCTTCTTCGTCAGCCTGATCGAACGAAGATGAAACTGCCGGAGTCGCCTGTGAAGCAATATTTTCACTTTCTGCTCCGAATACTGCCAGTGACGCGTTTAAAATCATTATAGTGGATAACGCTAAAACAACCACTTTCTTAAAAATTTTCATAATTTTCCTCCTCTTAATTTATATTTATTGATAATTATTTCTTGCCCTTTTTATTTTTTAAAACGATTATTACTACTACAACGGCTATTACAACCACTACGGCTATAATAATTCCGATTATAAGGCCGCTGTTTTCATTTCCGGAATCTACATCAGCAGGAGCCGCCGATGTAGGAGCAGAAGTAGGCGTGTTGATCTCTATCTTCTGAGTATCCTGAGGCGTTTCTGTAACAGGATCCTCCGTCTTTACTCCATATATCTCAAACTCAGCTATTCTGACAGCCACATCCGTAGACTCCACAGCCGTCGGCTTATAAACATAAAGTCTCACATATTTAGCTTTTACCGGTTCAAAGCTATAGGAAACAACAGGCTCTACATTTCCCTCAACTCTGGTAATTTCAGTCCAGTCAATTCCATTGGAACTGTATTCAACCTTAAAAGAACTGGTGTTATAGTCAGGATGTGCCGGGTCATCTCCCGTAGTCATCGTAGTAGCATTATAAAGTACAAACTTATTTATCTCTTCTTCCTTTGAAAAACTAAATACAGCATAATACTCGTTTAAGCTTCCCGCGATTTCAGGATTTTCAAGTCCCTCGACAGAACACCATTTTGTTCCCAGATCTCCGTCGGCAATCATATCCCCGGCCTGAGAATCTGCAATCTGAGAATTTACTTCTACAGAAGACTTTAACGCTATATTTTCATATCCTTCATCTCCGGAAGTACCCAACTCAGGTATATTGTCTCTTGAGGGTTCCTCCGGCTCAACAAATCCTGAAGTTCCGTTATACACTTCAAAAGCGTCCACATAAGCCCAGGGGCCTGTAATTTCCTCTTCATTAATGGTTACAGTAAGCTCAAGGGTGTGTTCTTTATCTTCAAGGCCTTCCAAAACCAAAAGAACCTTCTGATTGGACTCAGGATAATAATAAGAAAGCAAGCCTATATCTTCTCCGTCCAACATTACCTCTGCCGCTCCGCCTACGCTCTTGGTAGTTCCTATAAGCCTTACTGCGGTCCCTTTAAATTTAAATATGACCATGGCTCCTTCAGAAGAACATTCAGATCTTGTCCCTTCATAAAAACCATCAATAGGAGCGTGCGCCCACTCATCTGAAAAATATATCTTATTGAGTTCTCCATCCTCTTTTGGAGTTGTAACGGCGCTGTCTATTATCGTGCTGCCCTCCACAGGAGTCCATTCGGCTACCGGCGCGTTATATTCATGTATGTAGGTATAGGCCTCTCCGTATGTATTTACGGCTCCGGCCGCGCAAAACACAATCAGAACCTGAAGCGCAACCAACAAATAAAGCATTTTTTTCATAATTTTCTATTCCCCTTCCTTTTACGCTATATCAACATGCATTATGTATTTAAAAAATCTTGTATCAATAACGTATAAATTCTATTTAATTAATACCTATTAATCGCTTATTATTGTATGTCGGAATTTTGTGAAAGTCAATACTTTTATTAAAATTTTTCTATTTTTTCTCGTATTAAATCAGTTGTAATTTATAGTACATTTTATATTTTATTGTATTTTATAATTTATTATATTTTTTACATATTATG
>CASDQQ010000033.1 GCA_949282945.1 uncultured Eubacteriales bacterium | reverse complement strand
CATGTACGACAATTCCTTTCCTGCTTGTTATTTGAGAAACGTTTAGTCTAAAACCAAGGTGATGGAGTAAACAGACACAAATATCAATTGTAATTTATTCTGGTTTAGTATAGTATATTCTGCAAAGACTTTCAATACCTTTTTATTACACTATACGGTTTTGCTTCTGCTGTTTCGATTTATGGTGGTCAAAGGGTATATTTACACGATATAAGCCATAGCAGCGAAGATATCAATCTACTTTGTGATACAGTTTCAGAGATGGATAGTGGTGTTCTCACCGTTCGAAGATAGCCTGTAGAAGAAACTGAATATAAAATTTTATTCCTTTCACCTAGAAAAGTTGTAGGATCGAGAGATTGCCGGCCGTGGAAGGACTATTGTCCATAATAACAAATAGCTATTGCACATATTTAGGTTGTGTATAGGAAAATTTTGGATAAAGGAGTTTGGCTCAAAACTTACTATGAGCCGCTATTGAATAATTGCGTGGGTCTGGTATAATGTAAGAATGTATCATCACGGAAGTGATATAATAATATATAAAACTTTTGAAAGATTACTTGAAAATACAGCGAACAGGGTGATTTTATGAACGACTATGAAAAGCTCGGGCTTCGCGAGGGAGCTTCCACTGAAGAAATAAAGAACGCGTATAAGATCAAAATGCTGAAATACCAGCAGCTCGGGGAAAACCGTACTGAAGCGGACGAGATAGAATTCAATGAAATAGACGCGGCTTATAACAGGCTCTGCGGATATGACATTGAAGTAAAGCCTGAAAAGCACCAGTCGATAAAGGATTTTTTTTACTATAACAAAGAAAAATTTTTAGTGGGCGCGTTAGTAGTAATACTCATAGTATTTTTTGTAGTACAGCTTGCCCAACGGGTGGACTATGACTTTAATATTTCTATAATAGGTAATATAACTGTCGATACTGAAGGAGCAGAAGAGATAGGTACAAACGTTATAAAAAGTATAAGTGAAACGGTAAAAGCCAATGTGTACGGAATAAAAGAGCCGGTGGTCGTAAATTATCCAAGGAGCGAAAAGAAGAATGAAGACGGTTCTTATAAACTTGCTCACAATGAGACATACATGTCAATGCAGCAGAAGTTGGTTTTGGAGCTGCAATTTGGAACGGTAGATCTGCTTATCCTGGATACTGAGATCTATGAAGAATTTTTAGGAAAAGAGTACCTGCTTAGCCTTAATGAATATGTGGAAAAATATTCTTCCCAGAAAGAAATTCCCGAGAGACTGCTAAAAAAAGAAGGAGAGGAAATTTACGGAATACTTCTTACCGGCAACGAGTTTATAGAACAGTTGAGATTAAAGTATGACGGTGATCTTATTGCCTGCATATATAAGGGGAGCCAGAGAGGAGAAATTGCTTTTGCAGCTATTGAGGCATTAAGCCTTGATTTCAAATAGTTTTAATAAATTTCGGTTTGTTTTTTCGTGAAAGTTGAATATTGACTTGACGTTTTTTATATGGTAATATTTTCTGAAATCATAAGGGAGTAGTTGGCGTATATATTACGTGTCAAGTACAACAGCATGGCCGAAGTTATACGGTCTGGCTTGGATTAAATGACGAGACTTATGCGTGACCGGTGTCATACATAAGTTTTTTGTTTTTTGGAATATTATTACAAAAGGAGTGTGTGCGATGAAGTTTTATTTGGAAACATCCGATAAAGTCCTGGAAGAGCTTAAAAGCAGCAGTACGGGACTTTCCTCAAAAGAAGCGGAAGAACGTCTTTTGAAAAACGGTAAAAATAAGCTTGCGGAGGGCAAGAAAACATCCCTTATATCAAGATTTATAAAGCAGATTGCCGATCCTATGATAATAGTGCTCATTGTAGCCGCGGCAATATCAGGAATAACCGCAGTTTATGAAAACGAATCCTTTGCGGACGTTTTCATAATATTATTTGTGGTAATACTTAATTCCGTCCTTGGGGTCATACAGGAGAGTAAAGCGGAAAAAGCCATAGAAGCTTTAAAAGAAATGACCTCGGCAATGTCGAAGGTATTGAGAGACGGAGAAGTAAAGCTTGTAAAGAGCGAGGACCTTACAGTAGGAGATGTTGTTTTGCTTGAAGCCGGAGACTCGGTTCCGGCGGACGCCCGCATACTTGAAAGTGCCGGATTGAAGGCTGAAGAGGCGGCCCTTACTGGAGAATCCGTGGCGGTAGACAAAATTTCAGATTCCATTGAATGTGGTGAAGATAAAGATATTCCTCTGGGGGACAGAAAAAATATGGTGTATATGGGAAGCACCATAGTTTACGGCAGAGGAAGAGCTGTTATTTCTGCCACAGGCATGAATACGGAAATGGGAAAGATAGCCGACGCCATAACACAGGCAAAAGAGGAAAAAACTCCTTTGCAGGTCAAGCTGTCTCAGCTCAGCAAGATACTTACCTATATAGTACTTGGAATATGCGCGTTTATGTTTGCATTTGGAGTGCTGAGAGACGGAAGCTTTGAATTATCCTCGATCATAAATACATTTATGCTTGCCGTAAGCCTGGCTGTAGCAGCCATACCAGAAGGCCTTGCCGCTGTTGTGACAATTGTGCTTTCCATAGGCGTTACTAAAATGTCTAAAAGAAATGCTGTGATCAGAAAGCTTACAGCAGTAGAAACCCTGGGCTGTACACAGGTTATATGCTCTGATAAAACCGGAACATTAACACAGAATAAAATGACCGTAGTGGATCATTATGGAGAAAATAAAGAACTTTTGGCAGAGGCGATGGCTCTTTGCAGCGACGCTGAACTTAATCATGAAGGAGAAGCTGTGGGAGAACCTACAGAATGCGCTCTTGTAAATTATGCGGCAAAGATAGGGCTGATCAAAAATCAAATTGCTTCTAAAAAGCCAAGATCAGGAGAAATACCTTTTGACTCTGTGAGAAAAATGATGACAACCGTTCATAAATGGGATGACGATTCAGGTAAAACAACTTACGTACAATATACGAAAGGCGCGCCCGACGAAATTCTCAAGATTTGTAAAAAATGTCTCAAAAACGGAGAAATCACAGAACTTACCGATGAAATAAAAAATGAGATACTGTCAGCAAATAAAGATTTTGCGGACAGGGCGCTCAGAGTTTTAGGAGCCGCCTATAATCAATATGATAATGAGCCTTCAGAATATACCTCGGAAAATCTTGAAAAGGACCTGATATTTATAGGCTTGCTCGGAATGATAGATCCGGTCCGCCCGGAGGTGGTAGAGGCGATAAAAGAATGTAAATCAGCCGGAATACGTCCTGTAATGATAACCGGAGATCATATAGACACCGCGGTAGCCATTGCCAAAGAACTTGGGATAATATCTGACGCAAGTGAGGCCATAACAGGGGCTATGTTAGACGAAATAAGCGATGAAGAGTTTGAAAATCTGATTGAAAAATATTCCGTTTACGCCAGAGTACAGCCTGAACATAAAGTGCGTATCGTAAAGGCCTGGAAAGCAAAAGGCGCTATTACGGCGATGACAGGCGACGGTGTAAACGACGCTCCTTCCATTAAGATCGCGGATATCGGCGTTGGAATGGGAATAACCGGTACGGATGTTACTAAGAATGTGGCAGATATGGTTTTGGCGGACGATAATTTTGCCACAATCGTTTCTGCGGTTGAAGAGGGAAGAAGAATATATGATAACATAAGAAAATCCATACAATTTTTGTTAGCGTCAAATTTAAGCGAAGTTATAAGTATCTTTGTGGCCACGATAATGGGCTTTACCATTTTAAATCCGGTGCATATTCTTTGGATAAACCTTATAACAGATACCCTTCCCGCACTGTCACTGGGAATGGAAAAGGGAGAAAAGGACATCATGCAGAGAAAGCCAAGAGATTCCAGAGACGGGATTTTTTCAGGCGGACTTGGAGTGGATGTGGTTTATCAGGGTATAATTGTTGCGATAATAACCCTTATAGCTTACTTTATAGGAGACGGATACGACCACGGACACGGCCTTACAATGGCGTTCTTAACAATGTCTATGGCTGAAATTTTCCACTCGTACAATATGCGTTCTCAGAAAAAATCTATATTTACTCTGAAAACTCATAACTATTACCTGTTCGGCGCTATGATACTTTCTTTAGTATTATCCACCTTGCTCATATACGTACCGTTTTTAGCGTCCATATTTGAACTGGAAAAGCTTTCTCTTGCTCAGTACGCTATAGCCATGGGACTGGCGTTTTGTGTAATACCTGTAGTAGAGCTTGTAAAACTCATACGCAGAAAACTTGAGAAAAATAAATAATTATTATAAAATATCCGTTGTTTAAAAGAATCTGGAAAGGCAGGATCCACATTTGACTTTGAAACAGCGGATATTATTTTTTTTTGAAAAAGATGAAAATGAAAAGCTGACAAATAAAGAGCGGGAACCCTATATAGACAGCAGAGTTTTTACAGGAACAGAAATAAAAAAGTATTTAAAAGAAGAAGCTTTAAAGGTCTGCAAAATAGAAATTCATAAAAGCATAGATTCTACAAACACATTTTTAAAAGAAAAGGCTGCCAGAGGGGAACCTGAATGGAGCATTGTGATAGCCGAAGAACAAACTGGAGGAAGGGGCCGGCTTGGAAGAAGTTTTTATTCGCCGTCACAGTCCGGAATATACATGAGCGTTTTGGTAAGGCCTGATATAAGCGCCCCAAAAGCGGTTTTACTTACTGCGTGCACTGCCGTAGCCGTGGCTAAAGCTATAGAAAGCGTTTCCGGAGAAACAGCGTACATAAAGTGGGTGAATGATATTTATTGCAAAGGGAAAAAAGTTTGCGGTATCCTTGCAGAATCGTCAGTAAACTTTGAAAAAGAAAAATTAGAGTATGCTGTAATAGGTATAGGAGTAAATGCGGCAGAGCCTGAAAAAGGCTTTCCAAATGAAATTAAAGATATTGCCGGCGTTGTTTTTGAAAAATATTCTCAAAAAGAAGAGGCAAAAAATAAACTGACGGCTGAAATAATCAATAATCTATTTGAGTATTTAACGGATTTGGAAGGATCCGGCTTTTTAGGAGAATATAGAAAGAGGTCGTTTTTGGTGGGAAAAAACGTGGAAATTTTTCCCGCGGCGGGAGGACCGTCAGCGGGTACGGCTCTGGTCACAGGCATAGATGAAAATGCGGGACTGATAGTAAAAACTGAGGACGGAATAATAAAGACTCTTAATTCGGGGGAAGTGAGCGTGAGACAATTATGAAAGAAGAAGAATTGTACCTTCCGGTCAGAAACTTTTTTAAAGAACTGGGATACGAAGTATATTCAGAGGTAAATTATTGTGACGTGACCGCTGTAAAGGACGGAGAAGTAATAGTAACCGAGCTAAAAAAAAGTTTGAGTGTAGAACTTTTGATACAAGGGGTCCTGAGGCAAAAACTTTCAGAAAATGTTTACATAGCTGTTCCCAAATATGGGTATTTAAAAAAGGGCAAAGATCTAAAAAATATAATTTATCTTTTAAGAAGGCTGGAGCTAGGACTTTTACTTGTTGATTTAAAAAACGGTGAAGTGGAAGTGGCGGTGAGCCCTAAACCCTTTGATATTGAAAAAAGCAGAAAAAGAAGCATAAACAGAAGAAACAGCCTTGAAAAGGAAATAATGGGCCGGACTGAAGATATGAACACCGGGGGAAGTAAAGGTAAGAAGCTTGTCACAGCTTACAGAGAGCAGGCTATATATGTATCCTGTATTTTAAACAAATTTGGAACGCTTTTCCCCGCGCAGATAAAAAAGCTCGGAGGGAATGGGGAAAAAACCCTGGGAATACTTAAAAACAATTATTATGGTTGGTTTGAAAGAACTGAAGACGGGAGATATTTTTTAAATAGCAGGGGACGAAAGGAACTTGAAGATTATAAAATCCTTACAGACAATTTTTACAGAAAAATAAAGGAAAGTAATAAAATATTATATATATCCGATCTGGACGGAACTCTCTTAAATAACGAGGCGGCGCTGTCTCAAAAAACAGAAGAGCTTTTAAACAGGCTTATCGGAAGAGGCGTACTTTTTTCTGTAGCTACCGCGAGAACAGCGGCAACCGTAACAGAAATTTTCCGCAATGTAAATATAGAGCTTCCGGTAGTATTGATGAACGGAGCCGCCATATATGACATAAAGCTGAAAAAATATGTGGAGGTAAATAAAATTTTTCCAAAAACAGCCGGAAAGATTATAAAAATACTGGAGTCTTTTGGAATTAAGTTTTTTATGTACGTAATAAACGAGGAGAGACTGACAGTATTTTATAAAGAACCGGACAGAGCGTCGGGAAAAGCTTTTTTAAAGGACAGGCTGAAAAACAAAAATAAAAAATTTATTCTGACCATGGACTATAATGAAAATATAGGTAAGGGACAGGTCATATATTTCAGTATGTTAGGGGATCTTAAAGAACTGTCGAATGCCTTTGAGAGTGTTAGCCTGGTGCCTGGCGTTCGCGCGGTTATTTATAAAGACGTATATTCCGAGGACTGGTTTATGGAGATTTTCAGTTCTAAAGCTTCAAAATCCGGAGGCATGAAAGAGTTAAAGGAATATTCCGGCGCTGATCTTACAGTGGGCTTTGGAGACAACATGAATGATCTGGATTTACTTAAAAAGGCGGATATTTCCTGCGCCGTCAAAAATGCCAAAGATGAAGTTAAGAATATTGCGGATATACAGATAGGATCTAATGAAGAGAACGGAGTAGCGGAATTTATTTTTAATATAGAATCGTAAAAGAGGGGGGCTTGGGAAATATTATCTAAAAGATTTATTTCCATACAAACTTAAAGAATTGTTTGACATAAGCTAAAATATGGTGTATTATTTATACAATGAACAAATGTTCGAAGCGCGGGCGCGATCAAAATTATATAAAGGAGTACAGGATAATGGACGATAAGAAGAATTTGGAAAAGAAGAAGGCTCTTGAAGCGGCTATGGCCAATATAGACAAACAGTTTGGCAAAGGCGCGATAATGAAGATGGGGGAAAGCGCTCAAATGAGTATAGAAGTTATTCCCACGGGAGCGTTGGGCCTTGACATAGCCCTGGGAGTCGGCGGAGTGCCCAGAGGAAGAATAATAGAAATATACGGACCGGAATCGTCAGGTAAAACAACTCTTGCTCTGCACGTTGTAGCAGAAGCCCAGAAGATGGGGGGAGAAGCCGCGTTTATAGACGCGGAGCATGCTCTTGATCCGGTATACGCCAAAAAGTTGGGCGTGGATATAGACGAGCTTATCGTTTCACAGCCGGATACCGGCGAACAGGCTCTGGAAATTGCCGAGGCTCTTGTAAGAAGCGGAGCTATAGACGTTATAGTTATAGACTCTGTGGCGGCTTTGGTACCTAAGGCTGAGATAGACGGAGATATGGGAGATTCTCACGTAGGACTTCAGGCAAGGCTTATGTCTCAGGCTCTGAGAAAGCTTGCCGGCGTAATAAGCAAATCCAATACTGTTGTAATATTTATAAATCAGCTCAGAGAAAAGGTCGGGGTTATGTTTGGAAATCCGGAAACCACTACAGGAGGAAGAGCTTTGAAATTTTATGCTTCCGTAAGACTGGATATAAGAAGAATAGAATCTATTAAAAACGGAACGGAGGTCATAGGAAACAGGACAAAGGTAAAGGTTGTGAAAAATAAAGTCTCGCCGCCTTTCAGGGAGGTTGAGTTTGATATAATATACGGTGAAGGTATCTCTAAAGAGGGAAGCATTTTAGACGTGGCTCTGAGTCAGGATATTATAGCAAAGAGCGGTTCATGGTTTTCCTATAAAGATCAAAGGATAGGACAGGGCCGTGAAAATGTTAAGAAATACCTGAAGGATAATCCTGAGGTGGCTGACGAAATAGAAGAAAAGATAAGGAAGAGCCTCAGCAAGATAGCCGCTGATAATCTTGTAGTAGTCGGCGATGTAGAGGAGGACGAAGAAGAGGATCTGCTTGACTGATCTTTTTATATTACGAATGTGTAAAAGCCGAAAAATTATTTTTCGGCTTTTACACATTTAAAAAATACGTGTGCTAGAACAGGGGATATAATGGAAATAGTGAAGATAATATCCGTGACGGGGGAAAAGGCTGAAAAGAGAGGAAGAGAAAAATATAATAAGGTCATAACTTCTGAAAATGAGGAATATTTTTTTACCGACGAGGAGTTATTTAAGTTTGGCATATTTAGCGGAAGCCAATTTGAAAAGCAGGTTTGGGAAGAAAAGCTTGAAGAGGCGGATGTATACAGAGCTTATCGAAAGGGTATAAATATCGCGGTTTTTAAAAGAAATACCCGGGCGGAGATTTACTCTAAACTGACGTCAAAAGGGGTAATGGCCCAAGCGGCGGAGAGTGCGCTAGAACTTATGGAAGAAAACGGATATATAAATGATGAAAAATATACTGAGAGCTACATAAAAAGTCAGATGGACGGAAAAAGCTTTAAAACTTCAGGGATCATAAAACAGGAGCTTTTAAGAAAAGGCGTAAGCGAGGATATAATAGAAAAAGTATTTAAGGAAAAATATGACTGTCTGAAAGAAGATGGAGTTGAAAAGATTAAAAAATTTATTAATTATAAGTATTATAAATTGATTAATGGTAGCAGTATGGATTATAATGATATAATTAAAATAAAAAGAGCGTTATATGCTAAAGGGTATGACTCAGAAGATATAAACAGAGCTATTAATGAAATATGGGGAGACAGGGAAGAACTTGATTGATTTTGAAAATATATCGGTTTGCACAGTTTCACTGGGATGTCCTAAAAATTTGGTCGACAGTGAATTAATGCTTGGAATGCTGGCGGACGCTGGCTTTAAATTGTGTACAGAACCAGATGAAGCCGACGTTATCATTGTGAATACATGCGGGTTTATCGATTCCGCCAAAGAAGAGGCGATAAATACAATATTGGAAATGGCCCAATATAAGAAGGAAAGGTGTAAAGCTCTTATTGTTGCGGGGTGTCTGGCTCAAAGATACAATAAGGAGATTCTTAAAGAAATGCCTGAAGTGGATTTTGTACTTGGTACGGGAAGCTACGGAGACATAATCTTCGCGGTGAAAAGCGCCCTTCAAAAAGGAGACTGCAGCATAATGTGCGCCAATTTGTCGGGAGTTGGATATTTGAATGGTAAAAGGGTGATTTCTACTCCCAATTCATACGCCTATCTTAAAATAGCTGAAGGCTGTGACAATAAATGTACATATTGTGTGATTCCAAGATTAAGAGGCGCTTACAGAAGCCGCGGCAAAGAGGATATCTTAAAAGAGGCGGAGACGCTCGCAAAGAACGGCTATAAAGAGATCATATTAGTTGCTCAGGATACTACCAGATACGGTACGGACATATATGGCAAACCTGTTTTGGCAGATCTTATAGAGGATATATGTAAAATTGACGCGGGAGACTTTCAGCTCAGAATATTGTATTGCTATCCTGATGAAATTACCGATGAACTTATACATGTAATGGCTAATAATCCCAAAGTATGTAAATATATGGATATCCCCGTCCAACACGGAAGCGACAGGATACTTCTGGCTATGGGAAGAAGATCTTTGTCGGGAGAAATAAAGGAGAAAATATTCCGCCTCAGAAAGGAAATCCCGGAAATATACATAAGGACTTCGATAATCGTAGGGTTTCCCGGAGAAACAGAAGAGGATTTTGAAATACTGTGCGATTTTGTAAAAGAAGTCAGGTTTGACAGGCTGGGAGTTTTTACTTATTCTAAAGAAGAGGGAACAAAGGCTGCCGCTATGGAGGGCCAGATACCTCAAAGGATCAAAAACTCAAGAATGAACAAGCTTATGAAGATTCAACAGAAAATTTCTAAGGAAATTAATGAAAAAAGAGTGGGAAAGGTTTATGATGTAATCGTAGAGAATATATCCGACGATAATATTTTTTACACGGGAAGAACATTTGCGGAGGCTCCGGAAATTGACGGAACGGTGTATTTTACAGCTCACGGCGAATTAAATGCGGGGGACAAGATCAAAGTAAAAATATTGAATATAGAAGAATATGATTTGATAGGAGAGCAGTGGGATGAATTTACCGAATAAGCTTAGTATTACAAGGATTTGCCTTGTACCGGTTTTTATGCTTTTT
This sequence comes from uncultured Eubacteriales bacterium, assembly GCA_949282945.1. Classification (GTDB taxonomy): domain Bacteria; phylum Bacillota; class Clostridia; order UBA1212; family CASDQQ01; genus CASDQQ01. The sequence goes on along the minus strand of CASDQQ010000033.1, from coordinate 18,626 downwards.
ATAATGCCATTTCCAAACTGGGAATTTATGCGTGGCTTTAATGAATTTGTTAACAGTGTTGGAATATATGTTGCGGGAGTAATTTTTATTTTGGCTTCAATGACTGATTTTATTGACGGCCATATTGCCAGAAAAAGAAATCTTGTTACTGATTTCGGAAAGTTCCTTGATCCCATTGCTGATAAAATGTTGGTAGCGTCTGCCGTTATAGCTCTTACGGAGCGGGGTTGCCTCAGTGGATGGTTTGCCTTTATAATATTGGGAAGAGAGCTTCTTATCACAGGGTTCAGACTTGTAGTGGCAGGTAAGGGAGTGGTCATAGCCGCAAACATGTTGGGAAAAATAAAGACAGTGTTTCAAACTGTTGCAATTTCGGTCCTGATCTTTGAAATAAAGTTTAAGGAGTTGTTTTCCTGGTATCCTGCCAGATTCACGCCAGGAGATTTTATAATGCTTATAGCTGTGATTCTTACGATAGCGTCGGGATACGTTTATTTAAAGAAGAATTTTAAGCTGTTGGGCGACGATATGTAAGGAGGGGTTTTTATGGTTAAGATCATTGTTGACGCTATGGGAGGAGACAACGCCCCTCAGGCTATTGTGGAAGGCTGTATCAATGCGGTAGAACAAGAAAAGGATTTTAATATTTTACTTGTGGGAAAAGAGTCCCAGATAAATAAAATATTAAAAGATAAAAAATATACAGGGACCAGGATAAAAGTGTATAATGCTGAGGAAGTTATCTCCAATCATGACGAGCCTTCTAAGGTGGTAAAGCAGAAGAAAAATTCTTCTATGGTTGTAGCTTTTAACCTTTTGAAAAACGGCTATGGAGATTTGGTCATTTCCTGCGGATCTACCGGAGCTATTTTGACTTGCTCGGTAATGATATTGAAACGTCTTAAAGGTATAAACAGGCCGGCTCTCGGCACGTTGATCCCAACTAAAACAGGAAACGCTCTTTTACTTGATTCGGGACTTAACGCGGAGTGCAAACCGATCAACTATGTACAGTTCGCGATCATGGGAACCTATTATATGAGGCACTTGCTTGGAATAAAACATCCTAAAGTGGGGCTTGTAAACATAGGGACCGAAGCTGAAAAGGGTACGGAAACGGTAAAAGAGGCTTATGAACTTTTGAGAGAGTCGGAAATTACATTTATTGGAAATGTGGAGGGAAACGACGTAATAGGAGGCTCCGCAGACATAGTAGTATGCGACGGTTTTACCGGAAACGTTATGCTCAAGCTTTTAGAAGGAACGGCGTCATTTTTTGTGGGAGAGCTGAAAAATATATTTTTTAAAAATATTACCACCAAGTTATCCGCTCTGCTCGTTAAAGAAGGAATAAAATCCTTTAAAGCCAAAATAGATTCCGATTCTTTGGGCGGAGCTCCGGTACTTGGCATAGACGGCCTGGTAATAAAGAGTCACGGAAATTCAAACGCTAAAACAATTGAAAATGTTGTAATAAAGGGCTTTAATATGGCGAAAAGCGGGTTCATGAACGATTTAAAGAAAGAGTTTGAAAAGAGACGCTTTTCATAGTTGACGTTTTATAGTTTATGTATTATATTCATAAATAGAAAATTTGCAAGGAGGTGTTAAGGGTGGTTTTTGAAAAAGTAAAAAGCATTGTTGTAGATCAGTTGGGAGTCAGTGAGGACGAGGTTACTATGGAAGCGTCCTTTATAGAGGATTTACATGCTGATTCATTGGATATAGTTGAATTAATATCTGCGTTTGAACAGGAGTTTGAATTGGAAATTTCCGACAGTGAGGCAGAAAAGATTACTACTGTGGGAGAAGCGGTTGAGCATATTACAAACGCGCTTTAATTATTGCGAAAAGATTTTTACCGAGGGTAATTCAGGTAAGACTGGATTATCCTTTTTTATTAAATCGGAAAGATGGTACAAAGGTGAAAAAGATTTTTGAACATTACGAAGTAAATAAATTTGAAGAGCAATACGGATACAAGTTTAAAAATCCTATGCTTTTATGCGAGGCGCTTACTCATACTTCCTACGCAAATGAATATCATCAAAAAACGGGGATACATATTTGCCACAATGAGAGGCTGGAATTTCTGGGAGACAGTGTAATGGGAACGATAGTGAGCGCTTATATTTTTAATAAATACAGAGAAATTCCAGAGGGAAAGCTGTCGAGAATGCGTTCCGCGATCGTATGCGAAGGTTCTCTTGCTCAATGTTTCATTGAAAAAGGTATGACGCGTTTTCTTAAGCTTGGAAAAGGAGAGGAGCTTACAGGAGGAAGAAGCAGGCCTTCTATTTTGTCAGACTGTTTTGAAGCTATAATAGGGGCCGTATATCTTGACGGGGGATTTTATTCGGCAGAGAAATATGTTATTGGGATTATGGCGGATACAATAGAAAAATGCGCGGAAAATTATACGCTGTCAGACGCTAAGACCCTTTTGCAGGAGCTGCTCAGAAAAGAGGATAATTTAATTCCCGTTTATGAATTGATCAAAACGGTGGGTCCTGACCATGACAAGCATTTTGTAGTGCGTGTTAAGGCGGAAATGGAAAATGACTGCGGCGGGGGCTGCGTGTCAGGACGATTTAACGGCCTTTTCGGAGAAGGAACGGGCAGCTCCAAAAAAGACGCTGAACAAAAGGCGGCCGCGGATTTTATAAATAAAGGTAAATTAAAAAATGAGTAAACATATAATACCGGTTTTTATTCCTCATAAGGGGTGTCCGCATGATTGTGTGTTTTGTAATCAAAAGAGAATAAGCGGATGTATTTCGGCTCCGGATGAAAAGAATGTAAGAGATATAATAGAGGCGCATTTAAAGACCAACGGCGAACGTCCCGTCGAAATAGCGTTTTTCGGTGGAAGCTTCACGGGAATACCTTTAAACGAGCAGGAAATGTATCTGCAAATAGCCGACAGCTATCGAAGAGAAATACCTTTAGATATAAGAGCTTCTACCAGACCGGACTGTATTTTTCCGGAAGTGACTGACTTACTTACAAAGTATAAGGTCGGACTTATTGAATTAGGCGTGCAATCTATGGATGACAAGGTCTTAAGGTTGTCGGGCAGAGGACATGATTCCAAGTGTGTTGGAGAAGCCGTAAAAAGGCTAAGATCTTCCGGTATAGAGGTGGGCATACAAACAATGCTGGGGCTTCCCGGAGACAGTTTTGAAGGGGCGTTATCCACTGCAAATAAGGTTATAGAGCTGGCTCCGTCCGTGGTAAGGATATATCCTACTTTAGTCATAAGAGATACAGCCCTGGCGGATATGTACTATTCTGGAACTTATACGGCAATGTCATTAGAAGAGGCCGTGGAGCTTACGGCGATTTTAATGGAAATGTATGAAAACGCGGGAATAAATGTTATAAGAGCGGGTCTTCAGCCTACAGAGAATATAAGTGATCCCGGAGAAAACAGGGATGTTATAGCGGGACCCTTCCACCCTGCGTTCAGGCAGCTGGCAAATTCAAGACGCGTATATAACAAAATTGTAGATTTTTTGAGTGGGCAAGACTGTTCTGCACACTATAAATCTGATAAAATAGAAATGTACATTGATAATGAAAAAGGAATTTTGAATATTATATCAGATTTTTTCAGCCAGTCTGATATCATAGGGCAAAACAAGGCTAATGCAAGGGCTGTATATGATGATTATGGACTTCGTATTAAGGTGATAAATAAAACCTGATGATTCTTGAAGATGAGAGACTCAAGGGTTTTCTTGTAAAAATCAAAAAAAGTATAAACAAGTCTGGAATATGCTTGAATAAATCTGTAAAAAAGTATATGCTTATACGTATACGAATAACATTTTGTTGAAAAGGTAGAGAATAAATGTCTTTGAAGAAAAATAAGGCTGATTCTGAAGTAAAAACCAATAAAAAGGATAGGCCGGGGAAAAAAATAAAACCCAAGCGAAGGCACATGACGTGGGAAGAATATAAATTAGAGGTTAAGGACGATTTTAAACGGTTTTGTCGGAAGTGGAGCCGTAAAATAATAGAGCTCATAAAAAGTGTATTAAAGGGCGCCTTAAAATTTGTTGAGAGCGTTCTTGCTGTGGTTTTGACAGTTGTTTTTGTGTTTGCCGTAGCGAGGGCGGTTTTTCCCGTAGAGGGAGTAGAAGGTGAAGATGAAGAAACTTCCTATGATATAGGAGTCGAGGCAGACCCGATCTATGAATTGGTGGGAGAAGAAATCGAAGGAACGATAAATGCCTTTTTACCCATTGACGGAAAGGACGATCCGGAAAAGGAGATAGATTTTTACAGCAAAAAACCTTCTTCTATGATACCCTATTATGACAGGGAAGCGGAGGGCGCTAAAGGACATCCAAGATATAGAAGATATGGATTTTTAGGATTTAATCAGATTATAAATCTTAAAACGGACGACGTACTTGTGTTCCCCAATGTGAATTTTGGAGAAGAGGCTCCAAGATATATAAGCTTGCAGATTGCCAAGCTTTCTGAATCTGGAGGTGTAATAAGTTTTTACCTTGATGAGATCAGTGAAAAATCGTTAATAGCCATATTCGACGTTGTTGAGGTTCCTATGGGAAACGGAGAGACGGATTTTTTTGAGGTTATAGAGTATGTAGCCAGAGGTAAAAAGATAACCGGCGTTCATACTATTTATATGTATGTTGAACAGGAAGGCGTAACTGTAGGTAATATAAGATTCGGAAGATAAATTATCTTTAAGCGGCGGCAAGATCCGTTATATAAGGATTTGCCGCCGTATTTTTTTGTTTACAGGTCGTCGGCGTCCTGGACAGGGCGTCCTTCCATAGACGAGGTTTCTTTTTTAGAAGGCGTGCCGGTATAACTTCCCAGAACGTCAGATGGAATTTTTTCATTTGTTTCGGTCCATATTTTTTCAAGATCTTTTTGCTTTTTTGAATTTTTTTTTGGCATATAAAATAACCTCCGATAATTTTTTACCGAGGTTATTATTTGCGCTTTCTGAAATATTTATTCTGAAGCTTTTTTTATTCCGAATCCTGATACTATAATACAAAACATTATGCCGGATTGTACTCCCAAAACTGTCACATCGGTAATGCCGTGTACCAATGTGGAAGCAAGCACCGCTATCATGAACATAAAAAAGTTGTTTGAAGAAGGCTTTTTTGTATTTTTATAGAGAAGTTTTATGCTTCTTATAAAATACATTATGATAAGACTTGTTCCAATTATACCGAAGTTAAGTACAGAATCTATGAAAAGATTATGAGCATGGGCTTTTTGTGGAATGGGATACTTGGACGATATAAATTTATATGCCAGAGCGCCCTGGCCTATTAAGGGACTTTCCTTTATACCGAGAAAAGCGCCATCCCATATTCTGAGCCTTGCTGTGAATGAGTTGTCAAGGTACAGAAAATCCATTCTGGGAAATATGTCAGGAAACCATTCTATAGCGAAAAGGTAGGCTATATAAGCTATGAGTAAAATTATAGCCGGCATATATTTTTTATGGGCTACAGTTAAAATAACCACTCCCACTATAAGGGAAATAAGAGTGGAACGACAGTTGGTAAGCACAAGCGCCACTAAATTCAGCAAAAGGATCGTACTGTAGAAAAACATTTTGTGACTCTGATTTTCTTTTTTCAGGTTCAGCATTCTGAATATTGTTATAAGAATTATAAGGTTTATTATATACGCGTAATAATTAGGGTTTGAAAAAACGGAAGATACTCTGCCGTCAAATGGAAGCTTCACTCCTTTTGGGCGCAAAACGTGAAGAAAATAAAGCTTTTGAAAGGCCCCTATTACAGCGGGTATCATACTCAGGCCTATTACCATGTCCAGTATTTTAGTAAAAAAGCTATAGTCCATTACGGAACGTGCATACAGGGCAAAAGCTATTGCGAAAAACAAAGCTAATGTTATAAAGATCCCGACGGTATTTCCGAAAATTATACAGGCTGTCAGAGAAACCGGAATTACGCCAAAAATACACCATGAGTTTGGCACGTTCAGAATGTTTCTGAGCCTTACCGGGCTTAGCAGAGCGAAAGCAGAAATGATTATCATCGGAATTGCGGCGAAGTGGAACGGGATAAATAATGAAAATACCACAATTAATATTAAAATTTGATCCAATGAATATTTCTCAAAGATTTTCAGTTTTTTTATATCAATGTTTTTCATATTCTCAGCCTGTCCTTTTAATTGTCCACATTCTAACATAAAAATATGTAGATATCAATTTATATTAGAAACGTACTTTCCTTATGATAAATGTTATGAAAAATATTGCTGAGCATACCAATACAATGGTAGGGCCTGTGGCAAGATCGGCGTAATATGAAATTACAAGGCCCGATATACCGGAAAAAATTGAAAATATAACGGAAAAAACATGGTACTGTCTCATATTTTTCGATATATTTCTTGCCGAGGCGGCGGGCAATATTAAAAGTGAATTTATTATAAGTATGCCAACCCACTTTATAGATATTGTAACAATCATAGCGATAATTATTATAAAAATATATTCTATTATGCCTGTGTTTATTCCGCGGCTTCTTGCCAAAGAAGCATTTGTACTGGTAACGAGCAGTTTGTTAAAAGCGAACAGCCAGAAAAATACGGTAAAAATAAATATAACAGCCATAAATGGAAGTTCCTCAGGCGAAATCGCCAAAATGTCTCCTATAAGATAAGAAGAATATTTTGAAAAAGTTCCCATACGGGAAAGAAGCACAAGTCCAAGGGCAACAGCCGTTGATGAAAACACACTTATGACAGTATCGCTGGAAGCAATATTGGAACTTCTTATGCCGTTTAGCAAAAATGCGAATCCAACTGCAAAAATACACATAGCCAGTGTAGGACTGGTAAAGCCAAGCAGAGTGCCTATGGCTATTCCGGTCAGAGCCGAATGCCCCAGAGCGTCAGAGAAAAACGCTAATTTATTATTCACCACCATTGTACCTATAAGCCCGAAGAGCGGCGTTATCAACAAAATTGCCCAGAGGGCGTTTTTCATAAAATCATAATCAAACATTTTATTTATACCCCCCTAAGATCGATTTTGAACGCTTTTTTAAAAGCTTCACTGGAAAGCACCTCTTCGGGCGTTCCATTACAAAGCACCGTTTTATCGAGCAATATTACTCTGTCGGAATATTTACTTACGTATTGAAAGTCATGAGAAATCATTACCACAGCTATATCGTTACTATTTTTTAACTCAGTTAATTTCTTATAAAATGTATCAAGTCCTTCCTGATCCATACCGGATACCGGCTCGTCAAGCAGAAGTATATCTGGAACAGGCGTCATGGCCAACGATAAAAGCACTCTTTGGGTTTCTCCTCCTGACAGATCGCACATTCTTTTATCTATAAGCTTTTCAGCGCCAAAATCTGAAAGTTTTTTCTCTACTGTTCTGTAAAGCCTTTTGCTTTTTACGGCAAAGACCGGGACCGATGATAAAAATGAAGCGCAAAGGTCATATACGCTTGTAGGGGAGTTTTCGTCAAGGCTGAGCTTCTGAGGCACGTATCCTATGCGAAGCTTTTTTTCACGGCCATGATGATTTTGAAAACGTATATTCCCGGTATGCTTTATATCTCCAAGCAGAGCTTTTATCAGGGTAGTCTTTCCTGCTCCGTTTCGGCCTATTATGGTAGTAAGCTGTCCGCAGTGAATGTGAAAGCTTACGTTTTCCAGTATAATATCCGAACCTTTTACCACACCGAGGTTATCTATTTTTGTACAGCAGTATCCGGAATCACAAATACTCATTTGAGAGCCTCCATAAGAGTTGTCATATTCTGGCGCATAGCTGTTATGTATGCGTCCTTTTTATCATATATGTTTGACGAAACTGGGTCAAGTATATATACTTTAGCCCCCGTTTCTCTGGCAATAACGTCTATAGCAGGCTGAGAATAGCCAGGCTCAGCGAATACTGCCCTGCAGCCGCTTTCATTTATTATATCTATAGTGTCCGCCAACTCTCTTGCGGAAGGAGCTTCGTCAGGTTCTCTTTCAATGGAAGCTAAAATATTCAGATTGAATTCTTCGGCAAAATAAGGAAAGGCTTCGTGAAAAACGATTATATCCCTGCTGGAAAGGTTTTTGAGATTTTCCTCCATCTCCTGTTTTAAGTCTAAAAGTTCTTCCTTGTATATTTCAAGATTTTCGGAATATTTAGACATGTTGGCGGGATCATATTTTATAAGTCCTTGCGCTATGTTTTCCACATATTTTATATAGTTTCCGATACTTACCCATACGTGGGGATTTTCATCTATAGTGGCTATATTTTCACCTGCGTATATAGTATTGAGTTCAGGTCGGGATTCGGTCACCTTATCTAAAAAATTTTCCATATTAAGTCCGTTTGCTATAAATATATCCGCTTTTTCTACAGTCTTCAGATCAGCCGACGTAAGCTGATAGTCATGAAGGCAGCCGGTTGCATATGGCGTCAAGTTTATGAGGTTTACATCAGAAACTCCGTCCGTTATGTTCAGCGCGGCCAGATATACGGGATAAAAAGATGTTACGACATTTATTTTTCCGCCGGATACTGAGGAATTACCGCATGACGCGCATGATAAGACAGTGGTCAGAAAAAATACCGCGCAGAAGATGCGGATAAAAAATTTTTTTAAAATATTTTCCATTTAGAGTCTATTCTCCTTGCATTACAATAATCTATATAGTATAGTAAAGGCGGCGCAAAATCAAGTGTGCCAAAGTGAAAATAATTACTGCTTTTGGAGGAGAAAAATTATGAAAATGAGAGCGCCGGCAGTGCCGCTTATTACTGTGGACCCGTATTTTAGTGTTTGGTCAGAGGCTGATAAGCTTACGGACAACGACACCAGACACTGGACTAATAAATCCAATAAAATTGCGGGCGTTTTATCTGTTGACGGAGAAGAATATTGTTTTATGAGTACCGTTGACGGTATGAAATATATGGAGCAGAAAGCTTTAGACATAAACGCGTTATCTACCGAGTATGTTTTTACAAATAGTAAGGTTGAGCTTTCTCTTAGATTTACGACTCCGGTAATTCCTTATGAGATGGATCTGCTCAGCAGACCGGTAAGCTATCTGAAAGCTTCATGCAGGGCGATAGACGGAAGTAAACACGACGTAAGGATAAAGATACACGCGTCCGAAGAACTCTGCCTCAATGAAAAAGGGCAGATGCCGGTGACTGTTTCGGAAGTTGAAATAGGAAACGGGATCAAGGCTATGAAAATGGGAGCGGCTGAGCAGAACATTTTAAATAAACTGGGAGACGACGTAAGAATAGACTGGGGATATTTTTATCTGGCGATCAGGGGAGAGGATTCTAAGACCTGCACCTGCAAACCCTGCGTCAGCGACGAAATGAGCTATATAACAGTAAGCGCGGATATATCCGAGAAAAGCGCGCTGATAGCCTTCGCGTACGATGATATCGAAAGCCTTATTTATTTTGGGGAGAAGCTTAAATCCTACTGGAACAAGGACGGAAAGACTATCGAAACTGCTATAGCCGAGGCTTACGCTGATTACGAACTGTGCATGGCAAAGTGCGACGCGTTTTCAGCCGATCTTACTGCAAAAGCTAACGCTTCAGGCGGGGAAAAATATGCCGAGATGCTTTCGCTTGCATACAGGCAGATAATAGCGGCTCACAAGGTAGTCATAGATAAAAACGGCGAGCTGCTTTACATATCCAAAGAATGTTTCAGCAACGGCTGCGCTGCTACCGTTGACGTAAGTTATCCTTCCATACCGATGTTCCTTTATTATAATCCGGAGCTTGTTATAGGTATGATGAGGCCTATTTTCAAGTATGCAAACGGTGGAGTATGGCCGTTTGACTTTGCTCCTCATGACGTAGGATGTTATCCTTTCCTTAACGGACAGGTTTATTCAAACGGTATCGATCCTACTCACCAGATGCCGGTGGAAGAATGCGGAAATATGCTTGTTATGGCTGCCGCGGCTTCTGTGGCTATGAAGGATGTTTCTTACGCCAGAAGCAATATAGAGGATCTGGAAAAATGGAGCAAATACCTCATACAATACGGCAATGATCCTGAAAATCAGCTTTGCACCGATGATTTTGCCGGACATCTGGCTCATAACTGCAACCTTTCTCTGAAAGCTATAATGGGTATTGCCGGCCTGGGCGTTATCTATAGTATGATGGGAAATAAAGCTAAGCATGACGAGCTTATGAAGATCGCCAGGGATATGGCTGCAAGTTGGGTGGAGAGAGCTTCAAACGGAGACGGCTCTTATAAACTCGCGTTTGACGCGGAAGGTTCTTTCAGTATGAAATACAATGCCATCTGGGATAAGATCTTCGGTTTGGGAATATTCCCGAAGGAGGTTTTGGATTCAGAGTTTAAGAGCTATGAAAAGAGAATGCAGAAATACGGTATGCCTTTAGATAACAGAAAAACATATACCAAGTCTGACTGGTTGGTATGGACAGCCACATTCGCGGATACGAAGGAAGAGTTTGAAAAATTTATTTCTCCTTTGTGGGATGCTTACAATGAATCCCAGTCAAGGGTGCCCATGACCGACTGGTATGAGACGGTGGACGCGCGTCAGTGCGGATTCCAGCACAGAACCGTTCAGGGCGGACTTTTTATTAAAATGTTGGCTGACAGCGGTAAGTGCAGAATTTAAGTAAATATAAGACAGCCGTCCCTAAGGTAAACTAATGCCAACGGGACGGCTTTTGTATTTATGCATTGAAATTATATTGCGATGTTGCGCGGATTAAGATCACATTTTTCTGAATACACCGCTTACACGGCCTAATATCTTAAGATTATCTTTAACTATTATAGGGTCCATATAGGGGTTTTCCGGTTGGAGACGGAAATAATCATTTTCTTTATAAAATGTCTTTACAGTAGCTTCGTCGTCTATCATGGCTACTACGATCTCGCCGTTCCTTGCCGAGTCCTGCTTTGAAACAAGGACAAAATCCCCGTCAAGTATTCCTGCCTCGATCATACTTTCACCTTTTACCTTTAGCATAAAGGCTTCGTTGTTTCCCAAAAATTCAATTGGAACAGGAAAAGTATCTTCCACGATTTCCACAGCTAATATAGGCTGGCCCGCTGTGACTTTACCTATTATAGGAACATTTACCACTTCTTTTATAGCGGAGTTAGGAAAATCCGCCATATCTTCTCTGTCTGACATACCTGAAACGCCTGTAACTTTCAGAGCGCGGGTCTTTGTAGCGTCTTTATGTAAAAGTCCCTTATCCTCCAAAGCTTTAAGGTACGAGTGAGCGCTTGACGTCGATTTAAAACCTACGGCCGCGCATATTTCTCTTACAGAGGGGGGGTAGCCTTTTTCTTTTATCTGCGCTCCTATAAAATCAAGGACCTGCTGCTGTCTGGGAGTTACAATGGAACTGTCGGCTTTCTTTCTGGGCATTTATATATCTCTCCAATCTGTTTATTTTTTTCTTAGTATATCACAACGAAAAGCAAAATGCAAACATTTGTTTGCGAACTTGTGAAAATTTTTGTCATGATGTAAGCGGAGCAAAACACAGTGAATAAGCTTTATCTTAAGTTTATCTACATGCTGCTTTTCTTTATGTGTTTTGCCCTGAAATAAAACGGGTAATTTTAAATTATACTTTTCAGGTAAGATAATAGAAAATATATCCGGGGGTAAGTACAATGAAGGAAAGGATTTTAACAGAAAAAATTATAGGAGAATTCTGCAGGTATCTGCAATGTGAGGAAAAAAGAGACAATACCATAGAAAAGTATATTCATGATGTGCGGATGTTTGCAGATTTTGCAGGCAACAGGGATATTTCAAAAGAAACAGTAATTGCCTACAAAAAACAGCTTATTGAAAAAAACTACGCTGTCCGCAGCATCAACTCAATGCTGTCGTCTTTAAACAGTATGTTCTCATTTCTTGACTGGCCGGATTGCAAGGTAAAATCTATCAAGATACAACGACAAATCTACTGGCCCGAAGAGAAGGAGATGACAAAAGCAGAATATATGCGACTTGTGAACGCGGCAAAGCGCAAAGGCAATGACCGGCTCAATCTTCTTTTACAGACTATTTGCGGAACCGGAATTCGCGTCAGCGAATTACAATTTATAACTGTAGAAGCGGCAAAAAACGGTGAAGCGGTCGTTTCCTGTAAAGGAAAGACAAGAACGGTGTTTCTTGTGCGTGATCTGCAAAAGAAATTACTACTCTATGCAAAAGACCAGAGAATCCGGTCAGGCGTAATATTTATTACCCGCAATGGGAAACCGATGAGCCGCACGAACATTTGGAGGGAAATGAAAAACCTCTGCTTTGAAGCGGGGGTAAGACCAACAAAAGTATTTCTGCACAATCTGCGTCATTTGTTCGCGCGAACCTTTTATGGGATCGAAAGGGACATTGCCAAGCTTGCGGATATTCTTGGACACAGCAGTATAAATACCACAAAGATTTATCTCGTTACGACCGGAGATGAACACCGGAAGCAGCTTGAAAATATGAGGTTGTTAATTTAAAAAAATACTATCAGCGACAAAAATTATGACATAATCCATATTATGTCATTAAAACAATTAGATGTGAATCTACCGTATACCAGTAATGTATAAAATATAACATAAAAATCGAAAAAGTCAAGGGTTTTCGATGTAAAAGGCATGAATTCTACAAAATTGTTTTAAAACGGACATGACAATAAAACCCTTTAGACATGTTTTTTTACGGCAATCTAAAAGGCAACTTTTTTGCACTTAATTTATCTATGAAAATAGCCGATTGATTTTTCTTTTATTTGCTTTTTAGCAACATAATATGGATTATGTTGTGAAATTTACCAGGGCACAAACAATTGATACTTTATCTTTTGTATGTTATACTTTATCAAGATATTATAAATCTTTTCGGAGGGAAAAAGACTTTCGGAAGAGTACGGCGGGTGGAAGGGCCGGGTTATGTAAGATAAATTTTATTTGTTATCCGGACAACCTCCTCGGAACATAATATCAGGTAAATTCATATTTAGAGAAATCGTCGCGCAGCCGCGTTTCAAAGGATATGATGACAAAGTGTAAGGATACTGGCGTAAAAATATTTAGGCCGGGTGGCGAAGCCGTATCAAGTGTAAGGCATAGATGAGGGGGATATAATGGATTTAAAAACAAACGAATCAGTGATTATATCTAATATGGCATACGGGACTGAGTATGTTCAGTATGTAGAAGGTTATGAAAACACATATCCGGGCAAAGCTGAACAAGTACATAGTTACAGAGTAATTGACAGGGAGGAAACTCTTCGTTCTAAAAAAAGGTATTGGGCCATAAAAAGGACCCAGGACATTTTTTTATCTCTCCTGGCATTGATTATACTTTTACCTGTAATGCTTATTGTGGCTTTGATCATTTTTATTGACGATCCCAAAGGAAGTCCTATTTTTACACAGGAGCGTGTAGGACGGGACGGCAAAAGGTTTAAATTTTATAAATTCAGGAGTATGGTGGTAGGCGCCGAGGACAAGCTGTCCGAATTGCTCGGGAAAAACGAGATGAGCGGGCCGGCTTTCAAGATAAAAGATGATCCGCGCATTACGCGTATAGGAAAGTTTATCAGAAAAACAGGAATAGACGAGCTTCCGCAGCTTTTTAATATTCTCAAGGGAGATATGAGCATCGTGGGACCAAGACCTCCGCTTCCGCGGGAGGTGGAGCAATATGATAAATATCAGATGCAGCGTTTATATGTTACTCCGGGGCTTACCTGCTACTGGCAGATACAGCCTAACAGAAATGATCTGAGCTTTGATGAATGGTTGGATCTGGACATAAAATATATACGGGAACGTAGCTTTATTACAGACTGGAAGATAATATTCAAGACTGTAAAGACCGTTTTATCGGGAAGCGGGGAATAAATTTTATAAAGAGGAAACTTTTACCGCGGCACTAAATGACAAGAAGGCATGAGTGCTGCGGATTTTATTGTATAAGAGGTGTGCAGAGTATATGCAGCATGTTTCATTGGAAGGCAAGACAATTTTAATTACCGGAGCGGCTGGTTTTATTGGCTCATATCTTGCTAAAAGACTATTAGAAACTTTAGAAAATGTAAATATTATCGGAATTGATAATATGAATGATTATTATGACGTACGATTAAAAGAATACCGTCTTATGGATCTGTCCAAAGACGTCAGATTTATGTTTGTTAAGGGGAATCTTGCTGATAAAAAACTTGTTGATTCTCTGTTTGAAAAATATTCTCCCCATGTAGTGGTGAATCTTGGAGCGCAGGCGGGAGTCCGCTATTCTATTACTAATCCGGATGCATATATAGAATCCAATCTTGTAGGATTTTTTAATATTCTGGAGGGATGCAGAAACTATCCCGTAGAACATTTGGTGTATGCTTCCAGTTCATCGGTATACGGCTCTAATAAAAAAGTTCCTTATTCTATTGAGGATAAAGTGGATAATCCGGTGAGTCTTTATGCAGCCACAAAGAAATCCAACGAGCTTATGGCTCACGCATATTCCAAGCTTTATAATATTCCTTCTACGGGACTGAGATTTTTTACTGTCTACGGTCCTGCGGGGCGCCCTGATATGGCGTATTTCAGTTTTACGGATAAGCTTTTAAAGGGCGAAGATATTAAGATATTCAACTACGGGAACTGTAAACGGGATTTTACGTATATAGACGATATTGTAGAAGGGGTTGTCAGGGTTATGCAGGGAGCTCCTGAGAAGAAAAACGGAGAGGACGGACTTCCGGTTCCTCCATATGCTGTTTACAATATTGGAAACAATCATCCGGAAAATCTGATAGATTTTGTGAATATTCTTCAGGAAGAACTTGTATTGGCGGGAGTATTACCTGAGGACTATGATTTTGAAGCGCATAAGAAACTTGTTCCTATGCAGCCCGGCGATGTGCCTGTAACGTATGCGGATACCTGCGAGCTAGAGAGAGATTTCGGATTTAAACCGTCTACTTCTTTGCGCCAGGGCCTTAGAAATTTCGCCAGGTGGTACAAAGAGTTTTATATGAATTAAGGAATAAAGAGGATATGTTGAGCAATGAATTGTGAGGATAAATTTGAGAATATCTATCATAAACCACCTGAGGGAATAGCTTTTTGTCCCTACAGGATCTGTCCCATAGGAGCTCACAGCGACCATAATTACGGCAAGATTACGGGATTTGCCATTGATAAAGGAATTTCAATTGCCTATGGAACAAAGCATAACGGAGTTATAGAACTGGTTTCTTTGAATTTTGAAAAAAGGGCGCAGTTTCATGTAAATACTGTACCGGCCCAAAAACAAAATGATTGGGCCGACTATCTTCGCGGAGCAACTTTGGCTTTAAAGAAGCGGTATATGCTCAACGTGGGCATTTGCGGCGTGATAGAGGGAAGCCTGCCCATAGGAGGATTATCCTCTTCAGCTGCTGTAATCATCGCGTTTCTTTCCGCGTTATGCCGTGTAAATAATTTGCATTTATCTGAACACGAGATCATTTTAACGGCTCTGGAGGCTGAAAACAGCTATGTAGGCGTTTCATGCGGTAAGCTTGACCAGTCCTGTGAAGTCCTTTCTAAAAAAGATCATCTTTTATATTTGGACACAAAAGATGACAGTTATGAGCTGATACCGCAGCATCCAAATATGAAATCATATAAAATAGCCATTTTCTTTTCAGGCGTTGAAAGAAATTTAGTTAGCTCTAAATTCAATATGCGCGTGGATGAGCTTCGTTCTGCCGCTTACGCTATTAAGGCTTATGCCGGAATGGATTATGGCAAGTTTAACGAAACATATATGAGAGATGTTCCGTTAGAAGTATACGATAGATATAAGGCCAGACTTCCGGAAAACTGGAGAAAGCGAGCCGAGCATTGGTTTACGGAATTTGACAGAGTTCAGCGCGGGGCCGAGGCATGGAGAAAGGGAAATATTGAAACTTTTGGCCGCCTGTCCTTTGAATCGGGACTTTCTTCTATTGAAAACTGGGAGACCGGATCCCCCGAACTGAAATCATTATACGAAATTATGACGGATACGGAAGGTATCTACGGAGGCCGTTTTTCCGGCGCGGGTTTTAAGGGATGCTGTATGGCCCTTATTGATCCATGTTATGAGGACAAGATTATAGAACATGTAACTAATGCGTATTTAAAAATATTTCCGCAGATGGAGGGAAAGTATTCTGTCCATATTTGCAGAAGCGCGGATGGGGTAAAAATATGAAATGTTTGATTCTGGCGGCAGGCTATGCCACAAGATTGTATCCTCTTACGGAAAATTTTCCCAAGCCACTTCTTGATGTAAATGGGAAAACTATTTTAGACTGGCTTTTGGATGATATTGAAAATATTGGTATGGTAGATGAATATGTGGTGATTTCCAATCATCGTTTTTCAGATTACTTTAAAAAGTGGTCAGAAGGCAAACATATGAAAATAACCGTTGTGGATGACGGAACATCTACTAATGAAAACAGATTAGGAGCGGTAAGAGATATTCAGTTTGCCATAGATACTCTGGGATTAAAGGATGATATGTTGGTTATTGCCGGAGACAATTTACTTGACTTTAGTCTGATAAGATTTATAGAATATGCCAGAAGGAAAAATACCACCTGTATTATGAGGTATTATGAAAAGAACATTAAAAGACTGCTTAAAAGCGGAGTTGTAACTGTGGATGAGGGAGACAGAGTTATAGACATGACAGAAAAATCCCCTGATCCTTCAACCAATTGGTGTTGTCCTCCTTTTTATTATTACACTAAGAATGACGCGGCTTTAGTAAAGGAAGGGATAGAATCCGGATGCGGGGTCGACGCGCCGGGAAGCTATATTGCCTGGCTGTGTAAGAAAACTGTCGTGCATGCTATGGAAATGCCGGGAAAGCGTTATGATATAGGAAATTTAGAAAGCTATGAGGCTGTGTGCAAAGAATACAGCGGAATAGTAAGGTAAAGAGGTAAAAGTATTGATTGACAGCATGGATAAAATGAAAAAATTAAAGATCGCGGTGGCCGGAACGGGATATGTGGGGCTGTCCCTTGCCGTATTGTTGGCTCAGCGCCATGAGGTACGCGCCGTGGATATTCTTCCTGAAAAAGTGGATATGATCAATAATAAAAGATCTCCCGTTCAGGATGAATATATTGAAAAATATTTGACTGAAAAGGAATTGAACTTGACAGCAACTTTGAATGCTGAAGAGGCCTATACTGGAGCGGACTTTGTAATTATTGCGGCTCCCACTAATTACGACAGTAAGAAAAATTTTTTTGATACATCTGCTGTGGAAGCAGTTATAGAGTTAGTTATAAAATATAACCCTGAGGCTATTATGGTCATTAAATCCACTGTTCCCGTGGGGTATACTAAATCGGTCAGAGAAAAGACAGGCTCTGAGAATATAATCTTTAGTCCGGAGTTCTTACGGGAAAGTAAGGCTCTTTATGATAATCTTTATCCCAGCCGTATCATAGTCGGCACTGACATGAAGGATGAACGTCTTTTAAAAGCTGCCAGGGTTTTCGCCGGTATTTTGAAGGAGGCGGCTATAAAAGAAAGCGTTGATATTTTGTTCATGGGCTTTACAGAGGCGGAAGCAGTGAAACTGTTTGCCAACACTTATTTGGCTCTCAGGGTTTCCTATTTTAACGAATTAGACACCTATGCTGAGATGAAGGGACTTGATACAAAGCAGATTATTGAAGGCGTGTGCCTTGATCCGCGTATAGGTACCCATTATAACAATCCGAGTTTTGGCTATGGCGGATATTGTCTGCCCAAAGATACTAAGCAGCTGCTGGCCAATTACAATGATGTTCCGGAAAATCTTATTGAAGCTATTGTAGAGTCAAATAGAACAAGGAAGGATTTTATTGCCGACCGTGTGCTAGAATTGGCCGGGGCGTATGGAGCGAATGATGCCTGGGATGAGAGAAGGGAAAAGAAAGTTGTGATAGGGGTTTACCGACTGACTATGAAGAGCAATTCAGACAATTTTCGTCAAAGTAGTATCCAAGGCATCATGAAACGGATTAAGGCAAAAGGGGCTGTGGTGATTATTTACGAACCGACGTTGATGGATGGAAGCACTTTCTTTGGTTCATTTGTTGTGAATGATTTTGAAAAGTTTAAAACGCAGAGTCAGGTGATCATTGCGAATCGTTATGATGTGTGCCTTGATGATGTGAAAGATAAGATTTACACACGCGATCTGTTTGGCAGAGATTAGGATGCTGAGGAGAGGAAAGATTAATGGCAACTAAGAGTATTGGTAAAAAAATTTTAATTCTTGGTAATAGCCACTTGGTTGTATTTAAATTTAGAGGCGAGTTAATAGAAGAATTAGTTAAACAAGGCTATGATGTGTGGGTTTGTTTCCCCAATGGACCGTTTGGTGAAGGTGAAGAAACTGCAAAGGAGTACGGGTGCCATTTTATTGAGAACCATATGGAACGGAGAGGGGCAAATCCATTTAAAGATTTTAGTTTACTGAAAAAGTATTTTTCGATAGTAAATACAGTAAAACCTAATGTGGTTTTAGCATACACAGTAAAACCGGATGTGTATG
>CASDQQ010000032.1 GCA_949282945.1 uncultured Eubacteriales bacterium | reverse complement strand
TGGGAAACCGGCGTGTGTTACCCGGATCTGGAATTAATTCCTGTAATATCGGACTTTTTCGGTGTGACCGTAGATAAACTTCTCGGAGTCGATGAAAACATCGAGCGGGAAAAGGTAGCACAATATCTGTTCCGTTTTCAGGAAGCAATCAGTCAAGGTAAAATTTATGACTGCATTGCGATTGCGCGAGAGGGCGTTGCAGAATACCCCAATAACTTTGCCCTATTGAATAAGTTGATGTACGCATTATTTGTTGCGGGAGATGACGATGGCAACATTCCCGAATGGAAAGAAAACAAGGAAAAGTATGATGCGGAAATCACCGCATTGGGTGAAAGGATGATGAAATATTGTCCGAATCAGGATATTCGCCTTGAGGCAACAGCCAGGCTTGCTTTCAATCACTGTGAAATGGGAAGAAAGGAAATTGGCAGAACCATTTATGAATCCTTGCCGTCAGCTGAATTCTGCAAAGAAAATCAAATGTGGTGGAGTTTGGCCGACGGTGAAAAGCTTCCTTTTTTGAGACATAAAATAAAGCAAGACTACGAAACGTTAAGACGTTCTATCTGGTTATTGGCAAATTCCGGCTGTGTTTCGGATGAGCAATCCATTATTGCAATAAAAAAGGTATTTGAGCTTGAAAAAATTGTGTATGACAACACTATCACGCCGGATGGATGGGGTGCAGCCAAGCTGCAATTGGATATTGCGAAACTATATGCAAGACTCGGTAACATTTCAGAGGCTGTTGAACATCTAAAAATCGGAGCAACAGCGGCCAAAGCGTTTGACAAACGCCCTGAAGAACAATTTTTTTCCAGTATATTACTCGGCGATATGACTGACAAGAAAATTGATTTTGAAACATCGGACACAAGAACTCTTTGCGAGATTATGC
Organism: uncultured Eubacteriales bacterium; assembly: GCA_949282945.1. Taxonomy (GTDB): domain Bacteria; phylum Bacillota; class Clostridia; order UBA1212; family CASDQQ01; genus CASDQQ01. The sequence continues at coordinate 12,899 of CASDQQ010000032.1, read as the reverse complement.
ATGATAAATGGCTGTCATCTCCGGAGTTTGATCAATTTCGCAATATGGATGAATTCAAAGAAATCGTAAACATTCTGTGCTGATCCACGAGGGTTCGAATCTCTCATCCGAAACTACGAAAATATCTTTTTCATGTGTCTCCACAACTCGGAACAAGTTATGCTCGTTCCGAGTTGTCATTTTATGAAAAAAATCAGTTATATACCTCAGTAATATAAACTTTATAAAGAATATATTATTGTTTAAAAAGTTTACTGCAAAATATAGAGGAATAATAATTTACATGTAAAATATAAAAAGTACAATGATGTGGTTAAATAATAAAGACATGGACTGAGTTGGGCTGTTTATTATTTCCTTTTGAACTAATTTTTGACGGAATAATTTATCTAATACAGAAGATTGTTCCAGAAAAAGCTTTCAGTAAAGGTGTTCGGAATGTGTTAGAAATATTTGTCAATATATTTATATTCCTTTTATTATTGTCCATGCTTCTGGGGGTTTTTGCCTTAATATCTGATGATGAATATACAAATTATATAGGTAAATTTATGTTTTTTATTCCTCTGTGGATCGCGCTGCTCAAATCATTTTAATTTTGCATTTTGTATTTGGCAGAAATCATTGCAAATCAATTATTTTTATAATAAAATAATATAGACAATCAGAATTGTTATTAATATAGTATTTTAATTTGAAAATATTTACAATAAGGATCTATTTAAAAGTATTACTTATGTTTGATTTTGGTCGGCTGTTAAAAATTATATATTATGGAGTTGGACAGTGTTGATGAATATTAATATCATGGAATGAGTACCGGCAGAGAACCTTTTCAGAAATTCATCAAATCTCCGCATAAGGTGTGTTACTTAAATTTCTGAAGTATGTAAATTGAAAATCAACAGTATACTAGAAAAAATCTACTCTTCGTATAGAGTATTTTCTCTGGCAAGTTTTTTTGCCATGCCAGATATATATTTTAACTCATAATAAGGAGGAATAAAAATGCCTATGAAAATGTGTTTTCGATGGTATGGAAAGGGCAATGACAGGATCAGCCTTTCAGACATCAGGCAGATACCCGGCGTGGACGGTATAGTATGGGCGCTGCACCACAAGATGCCGGGCGATATATGGGAAGAAGGCGAGATAGCCGAGGTCAAACGTCAGATCGACGAATACGGTTTTAATATGGATGTTGTAGAATCAGTGAACGTCCACGATGACATTAAGATAGGACTTCCCACACGAGACCGGTACATAGAAAATTATAAGGCCTGTATCCGTAATCTTTCAAAGTTTGGTGTTAAGGTCATATGCTACAACTTTATGCCTATATTTGACTGGACACGAAGCGATCTTTTTCACCCTGTGGGAGACGGTTCAACGGCTCTTTTCTACCAAAAAAATATGATACAGGACGACTATAACGCCATGGCGAAGTATATTCTCGATTTTACTGAAAAATACAATATGTCTTTCCCGGGATGGGAACCGGAGCGAATGGCGAAACTTGACGAATTGTTTCGGGCTTATGAGGGCATTGACCATGAAAAGCTTTGGGCAAACCTCAAGTATTTCCTTGAGGCTGTTATGCCGACCTGCCATGAGTGCGATATTAAGATGGCGATACATATGGACGATCCACCGTGGGATATTTTTGGCCTGCCGCGCCTTCTGGTAGATGAAGCGAGTATTGAGAAGTTTTTGAATATGGTGGACGATGAATACAACTGTCTGACGCTTTGTTCCGGAAGCCTCGGAGCCAACCCAAACAATAATGTGGCCGAAATCATACGCAGGCATTGCGACAGAATTGCGTTCGCTCATATCCGAAACGTAAAACATTTTGAAAACGGGGATTTTTCTGAAGCCAGCCACAGAGACTGTGACGGCGACACGGGGATCCTGGATATACTAAAGGCATATCACGATTGCGGATTTGAAGGATACATCCGTCCGGATCATGGAAGGCACCTCTGGAATGAAGGCCCCGGAACTGTTCGCCCAGGATACGGACTTTATGACCGCGCGCTTGGCATAATGTACATGCTCGGAGTATGGGATACGCTTGATAAATTTGAAGAAAAAAATAAAAATTAATGTAGGTGCATATGTGGATTTTCTGCATATTTCGGAGCATGAGGAGGAAAGGTTAATATGGAAAAGTTCATTCCTGTAGTTGTGATAAAAGAATTGTCCGAAACAGACAAAATATTGACTGCACTTAAAAATAACGGAATCAACACGGCGGAGATTACCTTCCGTACAGCTTGCGCGGAGGAGGCTATTTCCTATGCGTGTAAAAATTATCCTGATATGAGTATTGGGGCGGGTACTGTTATAAATGCGCAGCAGTGCGTTGCCGCGCTTAAAGCCGGAGCACAGTTTATTGTTTCTCCGGGGCTTTCCGCCGAGGTTGCCGGCATTTGCAAAGAAAAGAATATTCCCTATTATCCCGGGTGCGTAACGCCTACAGAAATTATGCAGGCGTTAGAACTTGGGATCACTACCGTAAAATTTTTTCCCGCCAATGTTTACGGTGGTTTAAAAGCATTAAAAGCGCTTTCAGCGCCGTTTCCGCAAGTTAGGTTCATTCCTACGGGAGGGGTTGACCGGAGTAATATAGATGAATTTTTGAAATTTGATAAAATTGCCGCTATCGGCGGAAGTTTTTTTGTAAAAGAAGCGTTTGACAAAATGGAGGAAAATATGAATGGCTAAAGTAGTTACTTTTGGCGAGATAATGTTAAGACTCGCTCCAAACGGGTATTACCGTTTTTTTCAAAACGATCAGATGCAAGCTACCTTCGGGGGCGGTGAAGCAAATGTAGCGGTAAGTCTGGCAAATTTTGGAATTGAGAGTTTATATATAACGAAACTGCCTAAACATGCTATAGGACAGGCGGCGATAGACTCCTTACGCTATTTTGGGGTGGATACATCTAAAATTGTCCGCGGCGGGGACCGTATAGGCATTTACTATTTGGAGAAGGGCGCATCTCAGCGTGGTTCAGTTTGCATATATGACCGCGCCCATTCTGCTATTGCAGAGGCTAACGCCAGAGATTTTGACTGGAACGGCATTTTTGACGGTGCTGATTGGTTCCATTTTACTGGAATTACCCCGGCTCTCGGCAAAAATGTAGCGGATATTTGTCTTGAAGCCTGTAAAGCGGCTAAAACTAAAGGGGTTAAAATTTCCTGCGACCTGAATTATAGGGGCAAACTCTGGACGAGAGATGAAGCCAGAGCAACTATGACCAACCTTTGTAAATATGTAGATGTTTGCATTTCAAATGAGGAAGACGCAAAAGATGTATTTGGCATAGAAGCTGAAGATACCGATATTTACGGCGGCAAGCTGAATCTTGGCGGGTATAGGTCTGTTGCCAGACAGCTCGCGGATAAATTTGGCTTTGAAAAGGTGGCGATCACACTGCGTTCTTCTATTTCCGCCAGTGATAATGATTGGTCCGGTATGCTTTATGACGGTGAAAATTATTGTTTTTCTAAGAACTATCATCTTCATATTGTTGACCGCGTTGGAGGTGGAGACTCATTTTGCGGAGGTTTGATCTACGCTCTCCTTAGCTGCAAGTCCACTCAGGACGCCGTTGAATTTGCGGCTGCGGCGTCAGCCCTAAAGCACTCCGTGGAGGGCGACTACAATCGTGTTAACGTTTCTGAAGTTGAAAAACTTGTTGGAGGCGACGGAAGCGGCAGAGTTCAAAGATAAATTTTTAATATGACAATTTAGATACTGGCTTTAAAATATGCATGAACACATTGGCTAGAACTTGATCTTAGCGTGATTAACCTACATAATATCTAAAGTTCTCCGGAATGTAGGTTAACTCTGCATAGGTTAACCTACATAATAGCGTAGATAGAAAAAATGTAGGTTAATTTGTTTTCATATGCGTGATTTTTGAGATATATTACAAATTATTTGATATTTTGGAATGTTATGCTATAATTGTTTAGTAATGCAATAAAGCGTGGTATGGAGAAAACCGTATGGACATTTCATTTTCTTTTTTTTGGAGCCAGATGACAGCTAACCCTATGTTGGCTATATCAGTTATTCTTACTTTGGGAGTTATATTTGTAAATGGTTGGACTGACGCGCCTAATGCTATTGCCACATGTGTTACCACACGCTGTATGGAAGCAAAGCCGGCTATCCTGATGGCGGCTGTATTTAATTTTCTCGGCGTGCTTGTGATGACTTTGATTAATTCCACGGTAGCCATGACAATTAAAAATATGGTAAATTTTAATGGAAATAACGACGAAGCAATGATAGCCCTTTGCGCGGCGCTATTTGCTATTGTGGTATGGGCAGTGGCAGCATGGTATTTCGGAATACCTACCAGTGAGAGCCATGCCCTAATAGCGGGACTTTCTGGAGCAGCCATAGCTTTGCACGGAGGATTGGAAGGAATCAACGGCGAAGAGTGGATCAAGGTTATATACGGATTGGCGCTTTCCGCTATAGTAGGTTTTGCATTCGGATGGATCGTATGTAAGATTACCACTCTGATTTGCAGAGAAATAGACAGAAGAAAGACAGAAGGATTTTTTAAATATGCTCAGATAGGAAGCTCGGCAATGACGGCGTTTATGCACGGAGCCCAGGACGGACAGAAGTTTATGGGAGTTTTATTGCTAGGGCTTTTTCTTATAAATGGACAAGACTCTACGGGGAGTGTAAATTTACCTGTTTGGATGATGCTTCTGTGTTCTTTGGTAATGGGACTTGGAACGTCTGTAGGAGGAAAGAAAATAATAAAGTCGGTGGGAATGGATATGGTCAAATTGGAAAAATATCAGGGTTTTTCTGCAGACGTCGCCGCCTCGCTTTGCCTGCTTCTTTCATCTGTTTTTGGAATACCTGTAAGTACCACGCATACCAAGACTACTGCCATAATGGGCGTCGGCGCAGTAAAAAGGATGTCGGCGATTAACTTTAAGGTAGTGCAGGACATGGTGCTTACCTGGATACTTACATTTCCGGGCTGCGGCCTTATAGGATATTTAATGGCAAAATTATTTATGGCAATTTTTTAAGAATTAAAATATAAACGAGGTGGTATCCATGTCTAAGAAAACGGACGCTTTTTACTTTGAAAAATTTTCGGAATTTGCGGAATACGCATGTAAGGCCGCTAGCCAGTTAGAGGATATTTTGACCAACTATACTCCGGAATACTCGGCCGAAAAAGTAAATGTCATGCATGAAATAGAACATTCGGCTGATATTAGAAAATACGAGATGACCGAGGCGCTGCTAAGAGCTTTTATCACTCCCATTGAAAGAGAGGATATCATGTCTATAGGTAAAAATATAGACAATGTTACAGATGCGGTAGAAGATACGGCCCTGCGGATATATATGTATAATGTAAAGAAGATCAGACCAGAAGCTATAGACTTTTCTCGGCTCGTAATACGCTGCTGTGAGACTCTTAAGGGGGCTATAGACGAATTTCAGGATTTCAAAAAGTCAAAAACTCTCAAAGAAAAGCTTCTTGAAATAGAGCGCATGGAGAAAGAAGGAGATATGCTCTTTATAGAGTCAATGAGGGCATTGCATACGACGGAAAGCGATCCCAGAGAAATTATGATATGGAGCGACATATTCAACTATTTTGAACGCTGCATGGACTCTTGTGAACACACGGCAGGAACCATCGAAACTGTTATCATAAAAAATACATGACATTATAAAAAATGTCTTAAGTTTGAGCCTTCAGGTCTGTTATAGCCTGTAAAACTTATAAACAATAGATTTTTTTAAAATTTATTGTGCTTTTATGCAAAAATGTGCTATTATAATCAAGATATTTCATTAATAGTAATGAGAATTAGAAGGAGGTATGTGCTAATGGAAATATTAAAAAGCGTTTTAGAGAAGGTTATAGCAAGAAACCCTAATGAACCAGAATTCCATCAAGCCGTTACCGAAGTCCTCGAATCACTTGAACCGGTTGCAAAGAGGCACCCGGAATGGGTTGAGGCAGGTATTTTTGACAGAATAGTAGAGCCTGAGAGACAGGTCATGTTCAGAGTCACCTGGGTTGACGACAACGGAAAAGTACAGGTAAACAGAGGTTACAGAGTACAGTTTAACAGTGCTATAGGACCTTACAAGGGGGGCTTAAGACTTCACCCGTCGGTAAATCTCGGAGTTATTAAATTCCTGGGATTTGAGCAGATTTTTAAGAACTCTCTTACAACTTTGCCTATAGGCGGAGGCAAGGGCGGAAGTGACTTTGATCCAAAGGGTAAATCTGACGGAGAGGTTATGAGATTCTGTCAGAGTTTTATGACCGAATTGGCAAAGCACATAGGACCGGATACAGACGTTCCGGCAGGCGACATAGGAACGGGCGCAAGAGAAATCGGTTATATGTATGGTCAATATAAGAGACTTCAGAATAATTTTACCGGAGTTTTGACAGGTAAAGGTCTTACATGGGGCGGAAGCCTTGCAAGAAAAGAAGCTACCGGATACGGGCTTTTGTATTTCATGAAAGAGGCTATAGAGGCTAAGGGCATGAGCTTTAACGGAGCTAAAGTAGTTATTTCCGGTTCGGGAAATGTTGCTATATATGCTACGGAGAAGGCTCAGCAGTATGGAGCAAAGGTAGTTGCGTTAAGTGATTCTAACGGATACATATATGACGAAAATGGAATTGATCTGGAAACAGTCAAGGAGATTAAGGAAGTTAAGAGAGGACGTATCAAGGAATATGTTGATGTTCATCCTAACGCTAAATATGTAGAAGGATGCAGAGGCATATGGTCGATACCCTGCGATATAGCTTTACCCTGTGCTACTCAGAATGAAATAAACGGAGAAGAGGCTAAGATGCTTGTTGCTAACGGATGTAAGGCTGTAGGAGAAGGAGCGAACATGCCGTCAACGCCGGAGGCAATAGAAACATTTCTTTCTTCCGGAGTGGTATTTGGACCTGCAAAGGCTGCAAACGCCGGAGGAGTTGCTACATCAGCGCTTGAAATGTGTCAGAACAGCATGAGATATTCATGGTCTTTTGAAGAGGTTGACGAAAAGCTTCATGACATTATGGTGAAAATTTATAAAAACGCAAGCGCGGCAGCGGCAGAATATGGACATCCTGATAATCTTGTTATGGGCGCCAATATTGCCGGATTCCTTAAAGTTGCGGAAGCAATGTATGAACAGGGAATAGCTTACTGATAAATTTTTAAATGTTCCTCTCAAAAGGTTGGGAGGGAGTAAAATGATTATCAAGTCTAATGTAAAAGTGGTTTGTTCAAAAGAACAGATCACTTTTTGTTATAGAATGTTTTTTATGAAATTTGATTTATTACAGGTGAGAGTAATACTTTATAATAGGTTTCATCCATAAATAATACCCTAAGTATATGCCGTATGCTTTTAAAAGAGTTTAATAAATTTTTGTGGAAATCGGACGGTATTTATGGTATGTTTATTTTGAAATTAATCGAATGAACGAAAGTCCGGAGGAAAAAATGATACGCAAGGCAGAAAAGAACGACGCGCTCATTATAGCCCGTATGGCCGTTTTAATGTGGAAAGATCATACTGTTGAAGATCTGGAAGGAGAATTTAAGGAAATTATCTGCAGTGATAAAGGCGCCGTATTTTTAGCTTTGGCAGACGATCAGGTAATAGGGTTTGCCCAGTGTCAGCTGCGCCATGACTATGTGGAGGGAACAAGTGGAGGTCCGGTAGGGTATCTGGAAGGTATCTTTGTCAAAGAAGAATACAGAAATTTGGGATATGCCGGGAAGCTGCTAGGAAAATGTGAAGAATGGGCCAGAAAAAAAGACTGCCGGGAATTTGCCAGCGATTGCGAGCTCCATAATAAAGTTAGTTTTAAATTTCATTTAAAAATGGGATTTTCTGAAGTAAACCGTATTATATGTTTTACTAAAAAGCTTTGAATATATTGAATATAGAAAAAGGATCATGTGAAAGAGGGGATTTTTATGAAGCTTCCGGAAGGTATTTTTGAAAAGTGGATGTTAAGCTTTGATATACGCAAAGGTGAAAAAGATATTTTGCGTATTGTTAAAAATGGAACAAACCAGGTAAATATTTATGAAGAAAAAGGAGAGATCAGGGCGGAAATTATTTTTTCAGGGAGAGGAGAACCTATTTTGCTTGCAGCAGCTTTGGGAGAAAATACCCGAGCCAGTATAATATGCAGGCACTACAGGGTGGAACTGTGGGTAAATGAGGAACTGGCAGATGAGGACTGGCCTATAGGAACGGCGGATATAGGCGGAGGCGAGACGGAAGGACAGGAAGATATAATATTTTCCAGTGAGATTCCGCAAGAAGAAAATGAGAATGAGGATGTTTTAAGGACATTTAATGGGGCGCAGGATTTCAGGCCGGAAGGACGCAATACCAGAGCAGGGGACTGCATGCCTTTCTATCACGACGGCACCTATCATTTGTTTTATCTTTTTGACAGGAGAGCGCACAAAAGCAAATGGGGGCTTGGCGCGCATCAATGGGCTCACATTTCTTCAAAAGATTTGATCACATGGGAAGAGCATCCTATGGCCGTTTCCGTCGACAGCCAGAAAGAAGGTTCTATATGCACAGGGTCAGTGGTTTATTGCGGAGGCCTTTATTACGCGTTTTACGCAGTACGTATGTGCGACGGGACTCCGGCTGCCATAGAGTGGGCCGTATCAAAAGATTGTATACATTTTGAAAAGACCCACAGGCGGTTTGAGCTTAATAAAGAAAAATATAACGCGGCGGCGGCCAGGGATCCTAAAGTCTTTAAAGATTCAAACGGACTTTTTCATATGATGGTAACTACATCTTTATATACAAAAGATGGGGAAAAAGGCTGTCTTGCCCATATGACGTCCAGTGATTTGGAAAAATGGGAGGAGGCAGAACCCGTGGCAGTGCTTGATATTGCCGATCAGCCTGAATGCAGCGACTGGTTTTATTTTAACGGGTATTACTATCTCGTATACAGCAATTTTGGCACGGCTCACTATTTTATATCAAAAGATCAGTTCGGGCCCTGGGAAAAGCCGGAAAATAACGTTGTTGTGAAGAAGTCTTACAGAGTGCCAAAATGCGCGGTGTGGAAGGATGAACGGGCTATTTTTGCAGGTACGCCGGATAACGGCACAGGATTCGGAGGAGTAGTACATTTTTACGAGGCGAAGCAAAATCCTGATGGAAGCCTGTATTTTACGGATGTTCCGGAAATGAGCTGATCTATAAACGAAAAAGGCCCGGAAAAATCAAGCGGGAATTAAAAGGTATTTTTATATGGAATTTTTTGAAAAATGGATATGGCTTGACAAGGAAAAATATCCGGACAGCCAAACCACGGTATTCAGCGGATTAAACAGTAAAGAGAACGGGAATTATACAGTTGCTGAGTTTTTTAAAGAATATAGATTTGAACAAAAGGTCTTGGAGGCAAAGATTCGCTTTAGCGGCGATACGGAAGTCCATGCTTTTTTAAATGATAAATTGATTGCCACAGGCCCCGCGCCGGCCGGAGGGGATTTTTTGTCAAATGAAAGGGCGCGGCCGTCGCATTATGCCACGGCTGTTACTGTACGGCCCGACGCAAAAAAGCTTTGCTTTTTTGCAAGAGTAAAGCTTATGCCGGTAAGAATAAACGAATACTCAAAGGGACACGGAGGATTTATGCTTACGGCGATGCTAACTTTTGAGGATGGAAGCAGGACTTTTATTTCTACCGACGAAAGTTGGCTAGTACGAAAAAACGGGGCTTTTACCCAACCATATAAATATGACGGAAGAATTTTGCCGGATAAGTACTTTTTTGCCAAAGAGATACAAAATATTTGGAATTGTATAACGGCGCCTATACCTTCGAGGACGGAGGAAATTATTTTCCCATCGGGGGAAGATAAGATTGAGCTCCGGGCAAATGAAAAAAAGAAAGTTACGTTGGAGTTTGATAAGATATACGCCGGATTTTTATTATTTGAAGCGGAATGCCAGGGTGTTTTAGAATTAAATGTGACATGTTTTGAAACCGACGAAAAATGCTCGGAAGAAGAAATAATATTTAATGGCGGCGGATGTTACCGGGGGCTTCAGCTGCATAGTGTAGGAGGCTACGACATAACAGCCGCGAACTGCTCGGATAGTAACGCCGTTATAAGGGCCAGACTTATTTCAACTCACTATCCTGTCTATGACGAGGCCAGGACAGTTACGTCCGATCCGGAACTTAATAAAGTATTAAAAGTTTGTGCCCATACATTAAAACAATGCAGACAAATGATGCACCTGGACTCTCCCAAACACTGCGAGCCTCTTGCCTGCACAGGAGATTATTATATAGAAAGCCTTATGACGGCATTTTCATTTGGAGATCAAAGGCTTTCAAAATTTGATGTTTTAAGGACTGCGGAGCTTTTAAGATATAACGGCGGCAGAATGTTTCACACAACTTACAGCCTTATCTGGGTGCAGATGCTATATGATGTTTATATGTTGACCGGTGACAGAACTTTGCTCTGCGATTGTTTTGATGCAGTTATCATGCTTTGCGAGCGTTTTGCTTCTTATATAGGCGAAAACGGGCTTATTGAAAATCCTCCTGATTATATGTTTATAGACTGGATATATATAGACGGAATGTCTTTACATCATCCACCCAAGGCCTTGGGGCAGACATGCCTTAATATTTATTATTACGGCATGCTGAAGACAGCTGAGAAAATATTTTATATATTGGATGAAGCCTCGCTTTCAAATAAATGCAAAGAGAGTGCGTTACGTATAAAAAACGCGGTAAATTCGCTGCTTTTTGACAGTGAAAAAAGGCTTTACTTTGAAGGACTTAATACGCCGACTCCGGAATGTCTTTTAGGAGAATGGATGCCGCAGAATATATCAAAACGCTATTACAGAAAACACGCTAATATTCTTGCGGCGTATTTTGGGATATGTGAGGAGGAATTAGCCCGGGAGCTTATAAGTAAGGCTGTTTCTGACGGAGAATTAGGAGATTTCCAACCGTTTTTTGCGCATTTTTTATTGGAAGCTATTTACAGGAGAGGCTTGAGGGAGCAGTATACGCTTAAAATACTTGAGCGTTGGAAGACCCCTGTAATGGAATGTTCTAAAGGACTTGCAGAAGGATTTATCCCCCCGGAGCCCACATACTCTTTTGATCACAGTCATGCTTGGGGAGGGACTCCTCTTTACGCTTTGCCAAAAGCGTTAACAGGCATTGAGATCGTGGAGGCAGGCTATAGAAAAATAAGGCTTGATCCATCTCTTCTGGGCCTAAAAGAAGCGTATACTGAAATTCCGACGCCTTTTGGAAAAATAATTATCGCGCAAAAAAACGGGGAGCTTCCTGTATATTCTATTCCAGACGGTATTGAAGTTTTAAAATAGATTGCCGGGAAGATTATTGACAAACCCAAATACGATTGATATACTCCAAAATGTGTGTTTTACGCAATAATAAAAATTTTTTCGGAGGGAACCTATATGAACGTTAAAGAAGTTGCATTGGAAAAACATGCCGAGTGGCAGGGAAAAATAGAAGTGGTTTCAAGATGTGAGCTTAAAAATAGAGAAGATTTGTCTATAGCTTACACACCGGGAGTTGCAGAGCCATGTCTGGCTATTAAAGATGATGTAGATCTATCATATAAATATACGAGAAGAGGCAATATGGTCGCTGTGGTTACAGACGGAACAGCGGTATTAGGGCTCGGAGATATAGGGCCTGAGGCCGGAATGCCAGTAATGGAAGGAAAGTGCGTGCTCTTTAAAGTATTTGGAGATGTTGACGCTTTTCCTCTTTGCGTAAGATCTAAGAACGTTGACGATATAGTAAACACGGTAAAGCTTCTTGCAGGTAGCTTTGGAGGGGTAAACCTTGAGGATATATCTGCTCCGCGCTGTTTTGAAATTGAAAAGAGGCTTAAAGAGGAATGCGATATCCCTGTGTTCCATGACGATCAGCACGGAACGGCTGTAGTGACACTGGCTGCTATGCTTAACGCGTTAAAGCTTACAGGAAAGGATATTCAAAATATCGAGGTTGTCGTAAACGGATCGGGAGCGGCAGGTATCGCTATAACAAAGCTTCTCATGAGCATGGGACTTAAAAAAGTCATTCTTTGCGATACAAAAGGAGCTATATATAAAGGACGTGACAATCTTAACGGGGCTAAAGCGGAAATGGCTGAAATTTCAAATCTTGAGATGAAGAAAGGTTCGCTTAAAGATGTTATTGCGGGCGCCGACGTATTTATCGGAGTTTCTGCTCCCAATATGGTTACGGAAGAGATGGTAAAGAGTATGGCGAAGGATCCTATTATCTTTGCTATGGCTAACCCTGTTCCGGAAATCATGCCGGACGCGGCTATCAAAGCGGGTGCTAAAGTTGTGGGTACAGGACGTTCTGATTTTGCAAACCAGATCAATAATGTACTTGCGTTCCCGGGGATATTTAAAGGGGCGCTTTCAGTAAGAGCCAGCGATATTAATGATGATATGAAGATCGCTGCTGCTAAGGCTATAGCGTCTTTGGTATCTGACGAAGAGCTTTGCCCTGAGTTTGTAATTCCGGGAGCTTTTGATCCGAGAGTTGCGGACACCGTTGCAAAGGCTGTGGCCCAAGCCGCGAGAGATACTGGTGTGGCAAGAATATAAGATTCAGAAATATTTGAGGCCGGGATATATTAAATACCCCGGTCTTTTATTTTTTACTTTATAGGAAATTCCGATTTTGGATAAGGAGAAAAAGAAACCCTGCTGATTGAACATATGTTAAATCAACAGGGGAATGGACATGACAATAAGACGATGGTTCGATTTAGAAGATATAAAAACCTTCTTCTCC
>CASDQQ010000031.1 GCA_949282945.1 uncultured Eubacteriales bacterium | reverse complement strand
ATGTTTAAACAAATTCAATCAGCCTCCTCAAAAATATATGAGAAGGCTGAATAAACTAACCGTTACAATCCTTAAAATTCAAATAAAAATCTTTCATACTCATTTTCCTGTCTGCACGGCAAAAATTGTTAATGTTTATTAATTCTATAGTATATATTTATAATCCGGGCATGTCAATAAAACACAGTCATCATTTCTGAAAAAAAAATTTACTAAGACTATAAATGTCATATATCATAAAAGTCCCGTCAAACTACCCTTATTTCATAAAAACTGCTGCTTTTCTCAATTTGCCATCGAATATCCCGGAAGTCTTTTAACTGGAATTTAAGTGAAAAAATATATCATTTAGCTAAATAATAGCGCTCTGTAAGTTATTTTTTCATGAGTTGGTATTGATTTTTGAAAATCTTTTTGCTCAGTAATATCCCCTTCGCCCTTTTGAACAATATTATGCATCCTTTTACTTGCTCGTCTATGCACTGTTTTGCTGCATCACCATTTTAGTTCCCGTCGCCACCCATTAACCTGGTCATCTGCCGCGATACGGTCGGAACTCAGCCCTCCACACACTCTGCAGCGATGGATAATTGCCCATTGGCCATTTTTTCTTATCCACACAGCAATCGGTTCCATTTTCCCTCAAACCTTGCAAACAAAAGTGTCATTGCATGTAGACCGTCAGAGTCCATAAAAGGCTCTGATACTCCGGCTTTCGCCTTTTCTGTTTCCGGGCTTTTTTCATAAATATTTTTTAGGATTTTTAAAAAAATTTATTTTAGAATATTATACAGGCTATAGCGAAGCTTATATATGAACAAATAAGAGCGATAGGCACAATATACGCTGTTTTTTTCACTCCCACTGAGGAAAGGTATATAGCTATAGTATAAAATACTGTTTCTGTAGATCCCATCATGACCGAACCTATCATTCCCGCAGCGGAATCAGGCCCGCTCGTAGCGTAAATATCATTCAAGAGAGCCAGCGAAGCGCTTCCTGATACCGGCCTTAAAAGAGCAAGCGGCAAAACCTCCTCAGGTATTCCGAAAAAGGAAGTAACCGGCTTTATGATGGCTATTAAATATTCCATGGCTCCGGAAGCCCGAAAAACAGCTATTCCCACCATAAGTCCCACCATAGCCGGAATAATCTGGACACAAGTCTCAATTCCGTTTTTAGCGCCATCCCTAAACGCAGAAAAGCAATCTACGCGCTTAAAAAGCCCATATCCCAATACCAATATAAAAATAATGGCAATTACCATAAAAATCTCCCCGATCTAAAAGTCAGTAATTAAGTTTGTACCAAGGTAATTTTTCACATATTTTCGCCATAACTATTCCTACAATACATGTTACAAAGCTTACTCCCCATACGGGAAACAGTATTTTGGACGGATCGGCCGAACCCGCCGCGGCCCTCATAGCGATAACTGTAGAAGGTATCAACTGCACTGAGACTGTATTTAAAATAAGAAACAGACAAATATTTTTCGTCGGCTTATATTTTGAACCTGGTCCGAGCAGGCGGTTCTCTGCCCTTTTTATTTCTTTACAGGCATTGATTCCCAAAGGCGTAGCCGCGTTTCCCAGGCCCAGCATATCGGCGGCCAGATTCATAACTATAGCCGAAACAGCCATATCGTCGCTTGAGATTTCAGGAAAAAGCTTTTTGATCACAGGCCGAAAAATTTTGGCAAACACTTCCATAAGCCCCGCCTGCTCGGAAATTTTTACAAGCCCGCACCAAAGACATATTATACCCATAAGGCCTATACAAAAAGTAACAGCTTCTCCCGCCGCTTCAAAAGCCGCCGACGTAACTTCCGCTACAGTACCATTGGCAATACCTGCTATAAACCCTATGATAATCATAGCTATCCATACAATATTAAGCATAAAAATCACTCTGTTCCATTCTCTAACTAAAGTTTATTTAAGCTTTTCCAAACATATTCCTGAATAAAGCTATATACTTGATTAGCATTCATTCTGTGGTATAATAATATAAAGGTTCTTTTGAAGGAGGACTTATTTTATGAAATTACTTTTTGCAATCGTACAGGATGAAGATGCCGGAAAGGTCATGAGCGAGCTTAACAAAAATGGCTTTATGGTCACAAAGTTGGCTTCTACAGGCGGGTTTTTGAAGTCCGGAAATACCACCCTGCTTATGGGTATAGACGAGCAATATCTTAAAGACGTTTTAGCCATAATAGAAACTCATTCTAAGAGCAGGAAACAAATCGTCAATGCAAGTAATTCCCTGTCAGGCGGCAATATTATGATGCCTATCACAACGGAAATTACGGTAGGCGGAGCTACCGTGTTCATAATTGACGTAGAGGTTTATAAAAAGTTTTGATGGATGTTTTAAGCACATTGATCTCGGCTGCTCAAAGCGGGCACACGGCCCATGCTTATTTATTTGAGGGGCCGTCAAATTCAAAAAAAAAGGAAGCCGCGGAAAAATTCGCGAGCTTTCTTTTGTGTCGCAATTTAAGCGCGTGTGGTTCGTGCGACAGCTGTATTATGATGAAATCGGGTTCCCATCCCGATTATCATATATTATCGGGAGATTATGACACTATAAAAATACGGGAACACATAGCTCCCTTTTTCAGCGATATACAGATGTCTTCTCCATATTCCAACACCAAAGTTTACATTATAGACGAGGCTCATAAAATGAATTCGGCCTCGCAGAACAGTATTCTGAAAACTCTTGAAGAACCTGTTTCAAACGTTGTTATAATATTGCTCACAGAAAACAGCGAAATGCTGCTCCCTACTATAATTTCGAGAGTCATAAGATGTACATTTCCGGCGGAAGAAACTGATTTTGAAAATTTCAGCCAGGATCTGAAAGAAAAATTTTTCGATATAGTAAAAAACATAGAATCTCCAAAGGCCTCCCTCAGAATTAAAGCCGCCGCGGATATTTCCGGGCAAAAAGAGGACCTTAATAACCTGCTCGACATGCTTCAAATGTATTACAGAAATTCTCTTGTGGCAAAATATACAAGCCGTCCAATGTTGATAAAAGGACCCAAAACTGATAAAATCAGTGCTGAAGGAGCAGCTTCGGCCGTAAAAATTATAGACGAAACAAGATTTGCAATTAAAAGCAATGCCAATAAACATCTGGCCGCGGACGTAATGGTCATGGAATTACACGACCTTTACGGAAATACTTAGGAGGAAAATATATAAATGACTAATATAATAGGCGTTAGATTTAAACCGTCAGGCAAGACATATTATTTTGATCCCGGTGAAAATATAATTGAAAAAGGGGGATTTGTAGTAGTTGAAACCGTGCGCGGCGTAGAACTGGGCGAGGTGGTACTTTCAAACCGCCAGGTCGAAGATTCTGAAATTGTCGCGCCATTAAAAACAGTAATACGAATCGCCGATTCCAAAGATATAGAGCAGCATAAAAATAATCTCGAGAAAAGTAAAGAAGCCTTTAGTATATGCGCTAAAAAGATAGAAGACCATGGTATAGACATGAAACTCATAGACGTAGAATATACCTTTGACGGAAATAAAATACTTTTTTATTT
This sequence comes from uncultured Eubacteriales bacterium, assembly GCA_949282945.1. Classification (GTDB taxonomy): domain Bacteria; phylum Bacillota; class Clostridia; order UBA1212; family CASDQQ01; genus CASDQQ01. Next base: position 14,107 of record CASDQQ010000031.1, on the reverse strand, counting down.
TACCGCCGATGGGCGTGTAGATTTCAGAAATCTGGTAAAAGATCTTGCTTCTATTTTTAAAACGCGGATAGAGCTTCGTCAGGTCGGCGTACGCGACGAATCCAAGATACTGGGAGGCCTGGGGATTTGCGGAAGAGTATTTTGCTGCCATGCTCATATGGGAGACTTTCAGCCGGTATCTATCAAAATGGCCAAAGAACAGGGACTTTCTTTAAATCCAACTAAAATATCCGGCACCTGCGGCAGGTTGATGTGCTGCCTGAAATACGAGCAGGAAGCTTACGAGGATCTGCTAGAAAGAATTCCCGGTGTAGGCTCTGTAGTAGAAACTCCTCAGGGAACCGGAACCGTGAAAGAAATAAATCTTTTGCGGGAAATACTCAAAGTAGAGATCGAACACGATAACGTGACTGAAATCCTCATGTTTAAAGCTTCTGAGGTCAAAGTGCTGAAAAATGCCAGGGGATTTGGCAACGAAGAGCAAATTGACCATGATGAACTAAAGGAAATATTGGATTGACATTATATTTTTACTACTATACAATGGGTCTGTAAGTAACTATTATGAATAGTATTATAAATAATTTTTAAAATAGGAGGTCTTTTCTATGGCATACTTTATTAGCGAAGATTGCATTAGCTGCGGAGCTTGCGAATCAGAATGTCCTGTTTCGGCTATTTCCGCCGGAGACGTTACATATGTAATCGACCCTGAAACTTGCATTGAATGCGGAGCTTGCGCAGACACATGTCCTGTAGACGCGCCAAAGCAGGCATAATATATCGGTTTATGAAAGGCCAGGCTTTCGTCTGGCTTTTTTTTCATATCCGGGTGAGCGCCGTTGGGCTACAGTTAAAAATTCGGAGGCCATATGAAGGAAAACGAAACTTTAGAAGATCTGCAATATAAAGGATATAAAATTTTACAGAAAAAAGGCGCTTTTAAATTCGGCGTTGACGCCGTACTGGCTGCATATTATGCTGAAAGCGACATCAAGCCCGGCCACAAGATCCTTGATATGGGTACAGGTACAGGCATAATAGCCATTTTGATAGCCGCCAGAACAAAAGCCTCCCATATAACAGGCATGGAAATTCAGTCTGAAATAGCTGATATGGCTTTGCGCTCTGTAAAATTGAACAATTTAGAATCCCGCGTATCCATAGTGATAGACGATATTGCACATCCCAAGAATATATCCCCCGGATATTACGACCATGTGGTTACTAATCCGCCATACAAGAAAAAAGGTTCGGGAATCGTAAATCCCGGCGACTCAAAGGCTATATCACGCCACGAAATACTCTGTACTCTTGAAGACGTAATATCCCTGGCCGCTAAAAGTTTAAAACCAAACGGATTTTTTACCATGGTAAACAGGCCCGAAAGGTTATGCGACTCAATGGAGCTTATGAGAAAGTATAAAATAGAGCCTAAGACTGTTCGGTTCGTACATCCCGTCCCTAGCCGTTCACCTAGCATAATGCTTATAAAAGGCGTAAAATTTGGAAATCCATATTTAAAGGTGGAACCTCCGCTATATATTTTTGATGAGGAAAATAATTATACGCGGGAAATCAATGACATATACAACAGAGAATAGGAGCTAAACCATGCCAGACATAAATAAAGCCCGGGATACGGGGACAGGTACCCTTTACCTGGTGGCTACCCCCATAGGAAACCTTGAAGACATCACTTTACGAGCCGTCAGAATACTCGGCGAGGTAGATCTGATAGCAGCTGAGGACACACGCCAGACAATAAAGCTTTTAAACCATTTTGATATAAAAAAGCCTCTTGTAAGCTATTATGAGCACAACAAGATGACTAAAGGCAACATACTTATAGAAAAACTTTTAAACGGTGAAAATATCGCTTTAGTTTCTGATGCGGGAACTCCGGGAATCTCCGATCCAGGGGAAGACCTTGTAAAACTTTGCATCAAGAACAATATCTGCGTAACTATGTGTCCCGGACCCGTAGCGTCCATAGCAGGTCTGGTGATATCGGGCCTTCCCACAGGCAGGTTTGTATTTGAGGGCTTTCTCCCAATGAACAAAAAATCCAGGAAGCAGCATTTAGACAGTCTTAAAAGGGAGACCCGCACCATATTGTTCCACGAAGCTCCTCATAAGCTGCCCTATACTCTTAAGGATCTTCTGGATACTTTTGGCGACCGTTCTATAGCTTTAGCCAGAGAACTTACTAAAAAACATGAGGAGATTTTAAGGGGACATATTTCAGAATTTATAGAACTGTATGAACAAATCCCCCCCAAAGGCGAATATGTCATCATACTTGACGGAGCAAAAGAAGATGAATCTGCCAGAATGCCCGACGAAACCTCTGAAAACCCATGTCTTTCCATGTCTTTAAAAGAGCATGTGGACTTTCTGATTTCAACAGGCATTCCAAAAAAGGACGCCATAAAAGAAACGGCCCTTCAAAGAGGGCTGAAAAGGCGGGATGTATACAATGAATATGAACAAAACTAAAAAATATATATTCAGAATTTTTTCTCCAGTATACTTTTTTGGACTCTCATACCCATTTTTTCATAAAATTTTTTGGCGCTTTCATTGAAATTCCAAACATTTAGCTCAAGAGCATCAAATCCGTTGTCTTTAGTGATCTTCTCCGCATATTCAAAGAGTTTTTTACCTACGCCGAGACCTCTGAAATCTTTGTCCACGCATAGATCGTCAATATAAAGGCTCTTATATTCCTGCATAAACTTTGTTTCTCTCCTGTGTTTTATCTGACAGAAAATATATCCTATGACGCCGTTTTCTCCATACTCAGCCACAAAAACAGGAGTATACTCATTTGAAATTATATTTTTCAGATCGTTTTCACTGTATTTAGCTCCTCCGTCCTTAAAAATATCTGCTCTTCCCTCAAAGTGAAGATGAGCTATATCCTTAAGCAGAGAAATTATTTTTTCTATATCTTTATTTTCAGCTTTTCTTATCTTGATCTCCATACTCTTTTACCTTCTTTCATACGCTAAATTTTGTCCATTCCCTCCTCTTTAATTATCTCATTTATGCAATCTTCCAAATTAACATTTACATACCTCTTTTCCACGCCTGCTTTCCTGAGTCTGTCCTCGCTGAAATCCTCGGAATCCGCCAGGTACCTGCGGCAAAGCTCTGCATATTTGGGGTCAGGTTGATTCTTCTCTCTCATTATCGCCCGTTCAAGCCTTAATCCGTCCTCTACCCATAAATAGACCGGTACCACATGCTCTTTTCCAAAATATTTCAGGATATTTCGGAAAGCGTCAAGAGTCGTTATCATAATATAGCTTCCCTTTGAAAGATCGATCTGTCCGTCGTCCACCGTGGCGTATTCCCATACGCCGTGGACGGTATTGTAGCTCCGGCACTCTATTAATTTTCCCTCTTTCTCAAACGTTGATATTCTTGAGCTGTCCACAAAGAAATAATCCTGTCCGTCCGTTTCTCCCGCTCTTTTAGGTCGGGTGGTATATATAACTACCGGGATCAGGTTTGTTCTTTTCTTTATTTCCCTAAAAACAGTATCCTTTCCCGAACCGCTTTTCCCCATAAGACAATAAATTTTCCCTAAAGCCATTCTTTTTTCCTCCGCCTTAAAAGCTTGTCAGTCCTTATGGGCGGTAACTCCCATTATAACCGCTCCGGCCATGTACATATCCTCAATCTCTTTAAAATCCTTTAAAGTAAGGACCTGCCCGCTTTTTATAAACGGGGTCCCCGGAGGATAAGGAACTATATCAAATTTAAGCTTTTTGCCTATCAGCTTCTTAAACTCTGAAATTTCCCTCTTCCTTTTGGATACGGATTTATTTGGAAAAATCTCCACCATGCTTTTGGCATAATTGATCATTTTTTTCAGGGCCCCTACTAATTTTTCAAAATCCTTTCTCTCGTCAAAAACCGAACACAGGCAGACTATCCTTTCCTTATCGGACATTTCCACCTGAACTCCTTCGCTTCTCAGAAATTTTTCCGCGGAATATCCTACAAACCCTCCGGAAGCAGTATTTATTACAAGTCTGTCCGGCGTTCTCTCTACCCCCAGGGGAAGTCCCTGGTTAAGTTCTACCGTAAAGACCGTTTCCTTTGTAATTTTTTTCACAGCCCAGTTTATATTTTCTCTGAGTTCTTCAAGCAGTTCCTCTCCGTTTCGTTCCATAGTAGCTCTGGCGCAGTCCGCGGAAGCCATTATCAAATATGAAGGACTTGATGTTTGAAAAACAGAAAGCCATTTCCGTATATCATCTTTAAATTTTATACCCTCGTTATTCAAATGTAAAAACGCGCTTTGATTCAGCCCGCCTATAGTTTTATGAGCGCTCTGAATGATAATATCGGAATATTCCACCGCGGAAACAGGATATCCTTTCCCCGCAAAGTTAAGATGCGCCCCGTGAGCCTCGTCTGTAACAAGTACAAGCCCAAGATCCCTACAAGCCTTATATATCGACTTAATGTCGCTGCATATCCCGTAGTAATCAGGCCTTGTAACTATTACTCCGCGAAAACCTCCGCTTTCTGCCGTCTCTCTTATTTTCCCAGCAGTTACATTTTTTAAAGTAACGATTTCCACGCCAAACAGATCGGCTCCGTTAAAAACCGACCTGTGGCAGTTTTCGTCAGCTATTACTCTGTCTCCTTTTTTAAAGGCCGCGCCTATAGCGGCAAGTATACCGCATGTAGAGCCGTTCACCAAAATAAAACTTTTTCTCGCCCCATAGGCTCTCGCTAAAAGTCTTTCTGCGTCTAAAATAGCTTCCTTAGGTTCGTGGAGATTATCTGTCCCGGGTATTTCCGTAACATCTAAAGGAGACATATAGGTTATTCCCTTAAACCCATAAAATGAACATCTTCCTTTATGTCCGGGCATATGAAACCGAACCGTTTTTTCAGAATTATATTTTGTAAGCATATCCAGTATAGGCGTCCTTATTTCAACATCAGAAAACGGCTGCGGCATTTTAATTAAAGTCCCTTCATTATTATTTTAGTATTTCTTTCTACAAATTTTGAAAGTTCATCCCCGCTTAAAGGCTCATGCGCCATTTTTGCAAGATCATATATATGTTCCGCTATAAGCCTGGAATCTTCATTTACTTCCGATATCTTTTCAAGCTCCTTTATAAGAGGATTGGTATTATTTAAAACTAAAGTTATATCATCATCAAACATTCCCGCGAACTGACTGTAATCTGTATTTCCGCCGTACATCTTTGACATATCTTTAAAACGTCTCATATGCTCAGATACCAGTATCATGGCTGGAATATTTTCATTTTTCAAAGAAGAAAGCTCAACTTTAAGGTTTTCTTTGCCCAATGCTTCTTTAAAAAGCTTTTCCAGGTTTTCTTTAGCGGTTACATTTTCAGTTTCGGCGCCCTCTTTATCCGCGACTCCCGAAAGTTCAGTGTCTATTCTGGTAAACTGTACTTTTTCCTCGCGCAGCTTATCCTCAAGAAAATTTATAAACGCCGCGTCTATTACCGTATCTAAAATATAAGCTTCATTTCCGTTTTCCTTAAAAAGCTTTACATATTGAGCCTGACCTGTCATATCGGTAACATAGAAAAGCTTTGCCTGCTTTTCGCTGCCCTCTCCGGAAGTATTTTTCTCTACAGCCTCTTCCAAAGTAACATATTCTCCGTCAAGATTTTTTAAGATTATAACGCTCTTTATTTTATCGTAAAACTTATCCTCCCTCATACATCCGTATTTTACAAAAGGATTTATATCGTCCCAGTATTTATTATAACTTTCCCTGTCATTTTTAAATATAGATTTCAGCTTGTCCGCTACTTTTTTAGAAATATGAGAGGATATCTTATTAACGTATCCGTCGTTTTGTAAAAAGCTCCTGGAAACGTTGAGAGGAAGATCAGGACAGTCAATGACTCCCTTAAGCAGCATTAAAAACTCCGGTATGACCTCTTTTATGTTGTCCGCTACAAAAACCTGGTTGTAATATAACTTTATTACGCCTTCCATACCTTCGTATCCCTGTTTAAGCGGAGGGAAGTATAAAATACCTTTTAGCGTGAAAGGATATTCCATGTTGAGATGTATCCAGAAAAGAGGATCTCTGTACTCGTTAAATACCTTTTTATAAAAATCTTTATATTCCTCTTCGGTGCAATCCTTGGGATTCTTAAGCCAAAGAGGGGACGTATCATTTATAGGCTTTTCTTCTTCGTTAAAATATATTTCCACCGGAAGAAACGCGAAATATTTATTCAATATTTCCTTTACTTTTCCTTCTTCCAAAAATTCTTTAGAATCTGCCGCCAAATACATGGTAATTTCCGTACCGCGTTCCGTCCTGTCAGAATCTGTTATTTCAAACTCGGTGCCCTCTTCGCTAGTCCACTTTACGGCCCTGGCTCCTTCTCTATAAGACAGAGTATCTATTTCAACCTTGTCCGACACCATAAATACAGAATAAAATCCCAGTCCGAAATGGCCTATTATCTGAGCGTCGTCCGCTTTATCCTTGTATTTTTCCATAAAATCTATAGCCCCGGAAAATGCTATCTGATTTATATATTTCACCACTTCTTCCTCGGTCATTCCTATACCGTTATCAATTATTTTAATTGTTTTTTCTTTCTTATTGACCTTTACCGAAATCCTCCATTTATTGTCCTCCGGCAGGTCCACCTCTCCTATATTTGAAAGCTTGTCCAATTTGCTTATTGCGTCGCTGGCGTTTGAAACTATTTCTCTTATAAATATGTCTTTTTCAGAATAAAGCCATTTTTTGATTATAGGAAAAATATTTTCTGTATTTATTGATATCGCTCCGCTTCTTTCCGACATATAAATCACTCTCCTTTTATTTATTCTGTTTTATAATTTTACCACATTTTATATTTTATGTCACAGTATATGCTCTTGTTTAAGCAGAACCCTAAGGCCCCAAAATCGATGCGCCGCCTTTTAGTGTAAAATAGTTGTGGAGTTTTTAAGAAAAAAATAGATATCAGCTCTACGCGTTAAAATGTTAATGCAAAAACATCATTTCTCCCTAGTTTGTCCCAGACCTCACCTGCAACTAGCCCTCTTTCTCGCCTCCTTGTCTGGGCCAAACCTCCTCTCAAATCCTCAAATAGCTTTGGGATTTCCTCTTCCTTCACTCTTTCCCCGCAGTTTGGCCCAGACCTCACCCGCAACTAGCCCTCTTTCTCGCCTCCTTGTCTGGGCCAAACCTAAAACACATATAAAAGGTTTTCTATAAAAGTATTTCTATATAAATAATAGCCAATTGTCCTCAGAAGCTCTGGACGACTGCAAAGCCACGGCAATTTTTACGGGAGTACTTTTAGAGGAGAATCAGCCAATTTTAGAGGAAGAAATTTACAGCGGTTTATAAACGCAGCAGGAAGAAGCGGATATGTAAATTAAAGGCATTGGTATCGCAGAGAAAAAAACTCCTCAACAACTTGACGCTGTTACGCCGCCTTACGTATTTGCTAACGTAGATTTAAAATGCTATAATTTATAGAAATTAATTGCAGCGGCGGAGATCTTTTATGGAGCATATCATAATAGCTAATGAATTTTCCGGCACAGACAGAGGCAGGAAAGTACTTAAAGAAGTAATGGCATATTTTAAAAATAAACAGGAAAAATTTACTGTCTGGAAAACCGAATATTCAGGACATGCCACGGAACTTACCAAAAAGGCCGTCGATGCAGGGTACAAAACTCTTTTTATAATAGGAGGAGACGGAACATTTAATCAAGTAATAAACGGACTTGATCTGGAAGATTCCAAAGATATATCATTGGCTCTTATTCCCGCCGGAAGCGGAAACGATTTTGTAAGAAATACAAATTTAAAAGGCTCCACTCATCAAATATTGGATTACATATTTAACAGCGAGCCAAAATTAGTAGACTGCTGCTCTGTAAATGGGTCAAAATTTTTAAACATGTGCGGATTTGGACTTGACGTGGAATTAGCCATAAGGCAGACAAGAATCAAAAAATTTTTTAAAGGCCCGTTCAGCTATATTTTTTCTCTTTTAATAACCCTTTTTAATATAAGATTTTATAATATATCATATAGTATAGATAGCGGAGAAACAATATCCGAAAAAGCTTTCCTAATAGCCATGGGGAACGGGACCGCCTACGGAGGAGGGATTCCTATAACTCCCTTCGCAAAAATAAACGACGGACTTTTAGACGTGTGCGTAGTAAGGAAAATTCCATATCTGAGCATTCCCCGTCTTCTTTTAAAACTCTTAAAAGGAACTTTAATAGAAGAAAAAAAATATGTGAATTACTATAAATGCAAAAGCATAAAAATAGATTCTGACAGCAGGCTTCCTCTCAATCTTGACGGAGAGCTTGTATTGGGGATGCCGTGCGAATTTGAAATAATCCCTAATGCTGTCAGGATATATATATAATTCCCAATATTTATATCAAAAGAATTTTCTGCGCTTTATTTTAAACATCATCCATTTAAAACGATTTTTCCCCGATATAACCCTGGCTTTTTCACGTTCTATAAAATCGTTCATATAGTTGTACTCCTCATCCCCGGGTTCTTTACCTCCATAGAAGCACTCATTAAACAGCATACATATATAGTCGTATCTTTCGCCATTATCCATATTTTCAAAATAATGTTTTATAGTTTCCCCTGTATTAAACGGGTATCCCTCAAAACTTTTTATTCTGACAAGTTCAAAAAGGAGCCTTTTTGCTGTTTTACGCTTTTTGCCATTAGATTTCTTCCTCAAAATCAAATATATTGTTATTATAACAATAATTACAAATAAGATCGCCGCCCCTATTACAACTCCAGTATATTCATTTTTAGACACCTCAGGCTTTTCAGTGTAAAAATCCGTAGCCGTAGTCTGAACACTCGGAGAAATCACCGGCGTACTGCTTTCCGTCGTGGGTACATCTGTAATTACCGGCGTGGCAGACGGCGTATTCGCAGGCTCTGCCGTAGGTTTGACAGTCTCGCTCGGCTTTGGCGGATCATTAAAATTCTGGCTGAAATCACCGGCGGCTACCGGATCAAATGTCAGCCAACCTACATTCGGCACAAACGCCTCCACCCATGCGTGGAGATTTTCTCCTTTAACAGAAAGCCTTTCCCCCTCTTCCACATTATCCACTCTATAACCCTTAACATATCTGGCCGGTATACCCTGACATCTTAAAAGGATGACCATTGCCGTAGCATAATACGTACAATATCCTCTGGGATTTTCAAAAAGAAAATAGCTTATAAACTCTTTATCTTCAGGAATACTTCCAGGAGACAGAGTATAGCTGTAATTCTGCTTTAAAAACGCCTCTATGGCAAGAGCCTTTTCAAAATCATTATATATTCCAGACGTTATCGTATTCGAAAGAGTCCTCACCGAATCCGGAATTTCCTCCGGAATCTGTAAATAATACTGCTCTATGCGCGCCGCCACATCATCGTCAATTTCCTCTTTATAAAAATTAAATCCATATCCGGGCGTAGAGGAGAGCGCGTCTCTAAAAAAAGAATTGTTCCTGTCCACATTCATATACTTCAGCGTATATCTTTCAGCATTGCTGCCGTTTCTAAAAAATACGTTCTGCGACGTGTCGTAACAGGGCCTTATCCCAACAGGAAATACATCCTCCACTCCCGTCATATGATTATGTATAAACATAACGTCAGTTTTGATCCCATCCGGCTCGATAATCGCCATCTCAGGCTGTCCGCAGGATGAATTAAGAAAAAGATACTGGAGAGTTCCTGTCCTTCCTTCCGAAGAAAAAAATTCGTTATTAAAGAAAAATTCATCTAGGTTCCTATCCGTTCCGGGCTCAATTCCTATGAGCCATTCTCTGTCCTCATAATAGTCGCACACTGACCCTTTTAAATATACCGTACGACTTTCATATCTGTTATAATTAAAATATATTGAACTATTATCTTTATATACTGTTATATATAGATTATGCTTATCAGAAAGATTAGCGTTTCCTCCGACTTTTCCGTCCCGTTCAAATCCATCCATTATAAAATCCGGCGATTTCATACCTTCCAGAGAAAAGCTGTGGCGTACATCATCTATAAAATTTTCTAAAGCGTTGGACAGCCTGTCGTTTGTTTTTTCACCGAACAGTGAGAAAGCTATCGATACCGCCAACAATACGGATAATAACGGTACCCCGTATTTAAGCCATTTTTTCAAAGTCTTACCGTCGGTACACTTGCCGTAATTTTTATAAAGGAACAGGATCATCAAAGCCACTACCGTTATAAGTATATATATAAAAAATTTTTCTTCCCCTATGTCGAAAAAAATATCAAGACAGAAAAAATACGCAAGCATTTCTATAAATACTAAAACCATACTTTTTACTCTGGCGTAAAAAATATATACGGTAAAACTTACAAAAATGCTTACTACCATATTGATATATATCAATGGTAAAAATGATGAATACTCGTTCCAGAAAAGTCTTAGATAAAACTCCACGGCGGCGGCGTTCAGATTGGACGCCATATCCCCTATCACAGGTATGTATACGAAAGAAGCTATCGTGTACAGTACAGTGGCTCCGGCAAATACAACGGCTGTAATTTTATTGTATGTAGCCGCCTCCCATAAAAGGACAAATAACAAATTCAAAAAAAGTAAGCCAACGAGCCCTGCGTCTATATCCACACAGGAAAGGTATTCCGAAACTGTAACGGTCGACAGAATGACCGCCGCAATCAATAAGGGTATTCTTTTAAGTTCCTTTTTCCAAAACATATTACTTTTCCGTTCTTTCTCTCAGATCAATTTTCTTAAGGCGCAATTTTGTATCGCTTTCCCTTATTACTCTGTAAACGTCCATTTCTGTATTTGTATTTTGCAGTTTATCAAAAAACTTATAAATTTCATCATAGATATTTTCCGTTATCAAAATCACGCCGCTGTATCCGCCGTTTCCAAGAACTGTATTTTCAACCAGTCCTATGTCCTCAAAATAACTGTTTTTTCCTGAGGCGTTGGCCAAATATATACCATAGTCCTGAATTTCTTTATTTGTTTCGCTGTCAGCCATATCCTCCTTGCCCTCGTAAAACAGAGTAAAATTTTTGTTGGCCGACAGCAATCTTTTTACAATGGAAATAGCAACCTCGCAGGCAAAATCATCCGCGGCACGCGATATCTCGTCGTCATTTTTATAAAGACCTCCAACATAAATAAGGGTCTTGGGATAAAATCTGTTTTCATAATTATTTACGATAACGTCGCTGTACTTCGCGGTAGCCTTCCAGTTTATCTTATTCAGAGTGTCTCCGTACCGATATTCCCTGAGGTCTGAAATAATATTTTTATCTTCGCTGTGATCCGCGGTCTTTACTTCCTTCGCGGTATTGCCGCTCTTTCCGGGATCGCTCAGTATTTTAATATCCTTTGGCTCAGGAATAGAATATACAAGCTCGTCCTCTTTAAATTTAAATGAAAAACAAAACATCCCAAACAGGTCGGAAACTATTATTTTTTCTGCTCCTATATCGTATACACCTTTGTATCTGGCCGAAAAATCACATGAAAAACTGTTGGCCCCAGGGTATAGTATCTTTTCCTGCCTTACCCCGGTCCTGTACTTTATCTTTAATTTCGGATATATAAAAATAGTTTTGTTTGTACATTCCAATATCAGGCGGGTACCCTTACTTTTCTCAAAAACTGTATTTTCAGCGTATTGTTTAAATCTGATTCTAAATCTTCCGCATAAAATCATTATAAGGGACATTATCGGCACAAATCCCATACACGCGGCAATAAGCCAAAGACCCCTGTACTCAAAGGAAAAAGCCAATATATTGAATAAAACGGTAAACACAAGCCAAAATACAAATTTTATTTTCATAGAGCCTACCTATATTGTCTTATTTTCCACCGGAACCTTTGTGGTCTTTAAAGTATTAAATATAACCTGTTCCTGTTTAACGCCTTTAACTTTAGCGTCCGGCCGGAGGATTATCCTGTGAGCCAGAGCGCTTACCGCAAGATACTGTATATCATCCGGTATGATATAGTTCCTCCCCATATAATAAGCGGTAGCCTGAGCCGCTCTGATAAGCTGTATACCGGCTCTCGGACTGGCCCCTAATGTTACGTTCTCATCTTTCCTGGTCCCTGTAATTATATCAAGTACATATTTCTTCACAGCCGGGCTTATCGAAACATTTTTGATTTCTTCCTGTATGTTCAAAATATCCTCTGCTGAAGCCACTGCCTGTATTTTGTCTAAAGACTCTGCTCCAACCCGGCCGTCCAATATTTCAAATTCATCTTTATAACCTGGATACCCTATGGATATCTTGAACATAAACCTGTCCAACTGAGCTTCCGGCAAAGGAAACGTCCCCAGATACTCAACAGGATTTTGAGTAGCGAGAAGCATAAAAGGACTGGGTACTTGGCGGGTATTTCCGTCTATGGTAACTTGTCCTTCTTCCATTACTTCAAGAAGACTTGACTGGGTTTTAGGAGAGGCTCTGTTTATTTCGTCAGCCAATATCAGATTGTTAAACACGAGTCCTTCTTTATATTCCATTTCGCCCTTTTTTATGTTATACATATTAAACCCTGTAATGTCGGAAGGCAGTATGTCCGGCGTACACTGTATTCTTCCGAAAGAAAAATCCAATGACTTTGCCAACGCTTTTACCATGGTGGTCTTTCCTATTCCGGGTATATCTTCTATCAGAACATGCCCTTTAGCGGCTAACGCTAAAACAGCAAGCTCTACAGTCTCTCTTTTTCCTACAATGACCGTCTCTATGTTATTTACGATTTTCTTTAAAGTATTTTCCATTGGCTCCCCCGTCTTATTTGATTTTTCTTGTAAGCAAATAAACAAGAACAACTATTATAAACAAAAAAGATACTCCGCTAAGTATCCAAAATGCAGTACTCATTCCTCCCATGTAACAAATCTCCGTTCTGTTAAATAGTTATATATATAATACTATATAATTTCTCCGACAACAAGTAAAATCCCTGTAAAAAGAAAGCAGCCGTCTCAGCCAATGAGACAGCTCCTCGTAAGAATGAATGATGTATTGAACGTTTAAAACGTGTATTTCTTTATCTGTTGGACATTGTTATTTTTTTAACAATATCTTTTGTTGTTTATATTTTACACATTCATATTTCCCTTGTCAACACTTTTTTTGTAAAATCTGCATTATTTTTTTGCATTTTTTATGTAAATTGTAAAACCCTTTATTTATCAGGCAATTTGCTTATATTAAGAGCACCTGTCCTTTATATCCGCGCGCATATTAGTAAGTCTAAAAGCGATTTTTCCGTCATATACTCAAGCAAAAAGAGAAAAGGCGGTTTAAGGATATGACGGAAAATATAATAAAACAACTTATACAATATTACGGTATTGATTTCTATGACGCGGCTCCCTTCAGGGACGGATATATATTTTCTGTCCGGCAAAACGACGGCGCATGCCAAAAGCTGCTTTTAAAACGCAATGATTCCTCTAAAGAAAGAATAAGTTTTAATCATCTTGTCAAGACCCACCTTTATAAAAACGGTTTTAAAAATACTGATATTTACGTCACTTCAGTAGACGATATGCCCTATGTAGAACTGGAAGGTGAGCTTTATACTCTTTCTCACAGGATAGAGGGTATAGAGGCTCAGTTTGACAGCCCCGCCGACACAGCAAGATCCGCCGTAGCCCTTGCAGCTATGCACAAAGCTTCCGGTGGCGCCTCGTACGACCTTGTAAAATATTCCTTTGCCGTTAAGGATTTGGGCTCTCTTGAAAGGTTATTTTGCCACAGAGTAAATGAGCTGAAAAAATTCAAGCGTCTTTCAGCTAAAGGAAAAAGTCTTTTCGATTATGAATATAATAAACTGGCTGATTACTTTATAGAAGAAGGCGAACGTACCATAAGCGACCTGAAAAACTCCGCTTATACGCAATTAGTGGAAAAAACTCTTTCCAACCAAATCATATGCCACCACGATTTTACTTCCCATAATGTTATTTTTAACAGCCTTGGAACCTACATAACCGGTTTTGAAAATTGCTGCATAGAAATAAAAGAATATGA
>CASDQQ010000030.1 GCA_949282945.1 uncultured Eubacteriales bacterium | reverse complement strand
CTATCTTAGCGTTCATCTTAAATCCTCTTCAAAAAGGTTTTAGGATATTTTCTGTGCTGAATATCCTGCGAATGTTTAAATCTTACATATATTTGTTTTGTTTGTCAAATTACCAGGGATTTTTATAGAAAAAACCTATTTAAATGTGCATCAGCCTCTTTTAAATATAAAAGACATATGATATAATCGACATATGACGAAAACGAGGTGATGAAATGCCAAGACCACAGCGTCAGAGATATGTTTGCCGTGAACCTGATTATATTTTTTTTAGGCCGGATGGAATACCGCCGCCAGAAGATATCATACTTTCCGTGGATGAGTTTGAAGTGATACGATTGGTAGACCTTGAGGGAAAAACTCATGAAGAAACGGCAAGGCAAATGAAAATATCAAGGACAACAGTGACAGAAATCTATGAAAGCGCGCGATACAAGATTTCTGACAGTCTCGTTAACGGAAAAAAACTGATGATTTTAGGGGGAAACTACAGGATATGCGGAGGAAAAACTGAAGGATGTCCCAATTTCAATTGCGAGGAAAGAATATGTTTAAAAAATGGCGTGGAAGCGCCGGAAAAGGGGAAAGATATTATGAGAATAGCGGTAACTTATGAAAATGGAAATGTTTTTCAGCATTTTGGCCATACTGAGGCTTTTAAGTTCTATGATACCGAAAGCGGAAACGTAATAGCGGAAGAGATAGTTGGAGTAAACGGAGGCGGGCACGGAGCGCTTGCGGATTTTCTTTTGGCTAATAAAGTAGATGTCTTAATCTGCGGAGGTATAGGAGGCGGAGCTCAGACGGCTGTCGTGAAATCAGGAATTAAGCTTTACGGCGGAGTACGCGGGGGCGCGGACGATGCGGTAAAGGACTTCCTTGAAGGAAAACTTAGCTACGATCCGGACGTACGCTGCAACCACCATGAACACAGTGGTGCGGACCATCAATGCAAAGACCATATCTGTAAAGACCACAAATGCCATAATTAAAAACGGGCTAAGCGAAAATTTTTACATTTTTATCCGGCGGTGGTTTTATACTCTTTTTATTGCCGCGGGGAAAAATCGGGTATATAATCTTTAAAATAAAGAAAAAGGAGTTGTCGTCAATGGATATATATCCGGCTAAGAGAATAAACTTAAAAAATGCTTCGAATTTCAGGGATTTAGGTGGATTTTATGGAGACGGAGACAGGGTGACCAGGTGGAATACTCTTTTTAGAAGCGACAGGTTGGATCTGCTTACTGGCGAGGAATGGAAAACCTTAAAAAATATGGGTCTGAAAAAAGTAGTCGATTTAAGGAGCCTTTCTGAGTCCAGGGCATTTCCGGTAAATGTTCCGGAAGGAGTTAGTTATAAAAATTGTCCGATACAAAGTGAACAGATAGATATGCGGAATATTAAAACTTCTGCCGGAAAAGCTTTTTCAGGGAGCATGCGGGAAGGATATCGCAATATAGTGGACAATAACATGCTCCTTATAGTAAGGGCTCTAAAAGAAATCGTAACCGGTCTTGAAAGTGGGGGCGTCGTATTTCACTGTACAGCCGGCAAGGATAGGACCGGCATTATCGCGGCTATCATTTTAAAGATTTTGGGAGTTTGCGACGAGGATATCATTGCTGACTATCAAGTTTCTTTTACATATAATAAGAAAAATATAGGTGAGTTTTTAAATAATCCTGAATTTAAAGGTATTCAGCATTTATTCAGATCAGATTTTGAAAATATGGAACTCCTTACCGAACATTTTTATACTGTCGATATAATAAAGAAGCTGAATGAAAATGGATTTGACGAGCGATATATTTCTGATTTAAAAAGAAAAATGTT
The DNA here is from genome assembly GCA_949282945.1 of uncultured Eubacteriales bacterium. Taxonomy (GTDB): domain Bacteria; phylum Bacillota; class Clostridia; order UBA1212; family CASDQQ01; genus CASDQQ01. The sequence goes on along the minus strand of CASDQQ010000030.1, from coordinate 10,402 downwards.
GACTGATACATAAAATATTTTAAAACGGTTTGTTAAAAAATCATATATATTTACTACGGTATTCATTTGGCGTACAGCCAAATTTCTGCTTAAAACAATTTCCAAAATGGGATTCGTCACAAAAACCTAAAATGTGAGTAATAGAATTTATGGATTCAGGGGTAGTTTGAAGTAAATCACATGCCATATTCAGCCGGATATGCATAAAATATTTATGAAAAGAAGTACCCGTGGCATGGCGGAACTGCCGCATTAAGGTACTTTTACTTATGTTTAGTTGCCTTGCTACGTCTTCTAAAGAAAGTGAATAAACATTATCCTGCATAACGCTCAAACATTGATTTACAATGTTGCTTTTCGGTATATATTTTTCCATTGCAACTATAAAAAGATCAATTAGAAATTTTGTCATCATGGTGTCTGTTTTTGTTTTTAAATAAGGAGAATAGGAATTACTTTCCAAAGAAATCTTTTTGATTTGTTCGATTAGTTCAGGATGGTTTTGAGCATGCACAATTGTAGGTAAAATGACTTTAGAACAGCGCTCTTTTCCGGAAAACTGAGAAATCGCATAGGATGCTGCGGTATCCGGAGAAATAGTATACGGATTGTCTCCGTCTTCTTTTGCTATATGTACATAGCAAGTAAGAGTATTCTCCGGAGAAGAATCTTTCCCGTAATGGTTATATCCTGCAGGAAGTACAATAAAATCTCCGGCTTTTGCCTCAAACAGAATATCTTTTTGATAAACTTTTAAGAATCCGTTAATTATGACAACAATGTCGTGACAGGAAAGCACTCTGTTCGGATGAATAAACCCATTAGGGTAATGCATAATATTAGAGGCTGTTATCCGGCGGATTTTATCTACAGTAAACAAGTCATAAAACATAAAGTTTTTTTATTCCTCCCTATATTTATTATAATTATACATTGAAATTAGTGCAACTGCATAGTCACATAAAAATATAATGACCATAATTTACAAAAAGATAGAAAGAATTTTCCTACAAAAGTATAAAATTTAATCTTAAAATAAAAGCACAAAATAAAATTTCAAAAAGGAGCAACACACTATGAAAAATGGGAAATTTTCAGTTTTTATTTTAATTTTTATACTTATTTTAATGCAAACAGATATGACTGCCGTTTTTGGGGAAGAAACAGCAGATTTATCTTCCGATTTAGAATTTTATTATAATTTTAACGGAGGAGATTTCTATGAGAGTAAAGGACTGCAAAATGAAGAGCTTGTAAGTATGGACGACAGTATTTTGCAGAAAAATGATAATCCGGTCGGAGAAAATTTTGAAAGCTATATTGAATTTGAAGAAGACGGGATGGATTATATTTTTGCCCCTGAAGGTATGTTGGACGGCTTTACTGATGAACTTACGGTTTCTATATGGATAAATGTAAGTAAATGCCTGCCGTGGCAAAGAATAATTGATTTCGGACAGGGCTCGGCTTATATTACTTTAGCTTTATGGCCTGAAGGAGAAGGAGGCCGTGTTTCTGCACTGTTTGCTACAGACGGCAGCGAAACGCAGGTAAATCTTTATAAAGAAGGACTACAGACTATAGAGCTAAACAAATGGCATCACGTTGCACTTTCTATTGAAAATCGTATTATGTCCCTTTATGTAGACGGCGTTAATATTGTTTCAGGAGATGTACCTTCGGATTTGACTATATTTGAAGGCTCTTTGGAACATATGATAGGAAAATCCAGATATGCGCAAGATCCCCTGTTTGAAGGAGCAATGGATGAAATAAGAATATATAAAAGAGCTTTAAATATTGATGAAATAACGGCTCTGGCTTCAGGAAACCTGGATGCGCCGAAAGTAGAGCATACTCCTAAACCTACAGAAAAACCGGAAGCCTCTAAAACGGAGCCTGTTAACGAAAATACGCCGGCACAGACGGACACATCAAAAGAGCAATCGCGGCAATCCGGAAACGGCAGCGAAATGTTTATCATAATAGCTTTAGTTGTAGCTTTAATTACAGTCATTTTAACAATAATTTTAATTAGTAGGAAGAAAAGAAGGTAAAATAAAATGAAAAAAACACTGAAATTCTTAGCGTTTGTATGCGTATGTACAGTTTGCCTATGCTTTTGCGCCTGCAAATCAGATAATAAAACACCTGAAAGCCTTCCGTATTCCGGAGCGTCTACTATAGGGTTTCAAAAACAAGTTATAGAAACATTTCAATATTTAGGGGTTGAATTGTTAGATAGTCCAATAAAAGATAATTATAAAACTGCAATGGAATATTTGTTAAATATTCCGAATGATGATTATTTAAAATTAGTAAGGGAGAGAGCTAATATAGACGCCCCCGGGGAATATCTCGGGGGTTGGGACGGAGGACATCTTGCAGGAGAGACTTTCGGACAATGGCTGTCGGCTATGGCAAGAGCATATCGAACTACAAACGACAATCGCTATAAAGAGAAAGCTTTGGATTTAATGGAAGGTTGGGCAGAGTGTATAGAAAAGGATGGATTTTTCTATTTTAATCCCAACAAGGGTTCACAGTTTTGGAACTATACTTACGACAAAATGGTTTTAGGCTTAACCGATATTTATGTATATATCGGAGATGAACGGGCACTAAAATATTTGTCTGTTATTACTGACTACTATATTGATAATGCAAAGGATAAGAGGCGCTTACCGACGAAAGATAATTTTGTGGGAGAGTTTCGTACCGGAGTCTGTGACAATGAATGGTATACTTTGTCGGAAAATCTGTACAGAGCGTATTTGGCAACAGGAGATGAAAAATACAAAGAATTTGCCGCCGTCTGGCACTACGAGCCGTTTTGGGAAGCTTTACGCATCCAGAATGAAAGCTACTGGACGCAGCTGCACGCGTACAGTCATGTAAATTCTGCAGGAAGCGCCGCTCTTGCTTACATGGTAACAGGAGATGAAAAATATAAAGATACCATTACCGGATTCTATGAAATTTTTGAAAAATGTGAATTTTTACCAAACGGTGCGTTCGGCGTAGGAGAATGCCTTTGTGGGGACTCGGACGCTTTGGCAAATAGCGCTACGGGGAATAATAATTCTTTTGAAGCTCCTTGCTGCACATGGGCCGGATTTAAACTGAGTCAGTATCTTATGACTGTTACAGGTGAGGCTTTTTATGGAGATTGGACAGAAAAATTACTTTATAACGGCATTATGTCTGCGTTACCTATGAAGGATTCACCGGGGAAAAGAGGAGAAACGTTCTATTATGCGGACTACACAAATGTTGACGGAGTAAAGGATTATTATTCATCAGGATTTCCGTGCTGTTCCGGAACTTACCCGTTAACTTATGCTGCCGTTCCCGATCAGATTTATTTAAAAGATGCGCAAAGCCTATATGTAAACCTATATATACCGTCCAGGGTAGTAAATTTATATAACGGTAAGTTGGTCACTTTAACTCAAACTACGGAGTATCCTTCGGAAAATCAAGTGAATTTCAGTATTTCCTGTACAGACAAAATACAATTTGACTTTAAAATACGTATTCCTTCCTGGATAAACGGCGATATAGAAGTTACGATAAACGGGAAAAGGGAATATATAACGGCGAAAGCCGGAGAATGGCTTTCTTTGGGAACTAAATGGAAAGACAAAGATATTGTAACGGTTAATTTTCCGCTAAAAGTTTATACAGAGCAAATAGAGGACAGAACAAACAGTCCGAGTGCATTTATGTACGGACCGGTTATGTTGGTTGCGGAGCAGGCTACCCAAAATAATATACAGTTAAATCAAGAAAGCATATCATCTGATTTTTTAAACGGAAAACAGGGGGATACATATTTTATAAAGGATAACTTTGGAAAAGAGTATATTTTTAAACCGTTTTACAAGGTGGAAAGAGGAGTAACTTACAATACATTTTTCTATATAAATTAAGGAGGAACGATTATGGACAGAATTAAAATGCAGGCCTTTGATTATAAGGGAATAACGTTAACCGGAGGACCCGTAATGGAACAAAGAAAAAGGGAGATGGATTATATACTTTCCTTACCCATAGATGATTTACTTCGCAGCTTCAGAATAAGAGCGGGTATGTATACCAAAGAAAATGCGCCGGGAAAGGATATGGGTGGATGGTATGACGGCCATACGTTTGGAAGCGCTACGTTAGGACAGTATATTTCAGCTCTGGCGAAATACTATGCGCAAACCGGAGAAAATATTGTACTTATAAAGCTTAAAGAATTTTTGAAGGAATTTACGGCTACTATTTCACAAGACGGATATTTTTACTGCTTTAAAGAGGATGTCAGTCATGCGAGACATTATATATATGATAAGATACTGCAGGCACTGACAGACTTATATTTGTATGCAGATATACAGGAAGCGCAGGATGTAATGAAAAAAATTACTTTGTGGGCGGTGAAAAATCTGGACAGAAATAAATGTCTGCCTATAGCGAAAAATTTTGTGGGCGTATACAGCGGCGCTTCGGCAGATAATGAATGGTACACTTTGTCGGAAAATCTATACAGAGCATATTTGGCTACCGGCGATGAACTATACCGTGAATTTGCAAAAGTATGGGAATACGGACCTTTCTGGGATGCCCTACGTCTTCGCTTTTCAGGTTATTGGACGGGACTGCATGCCTACAGCCATGTAAACTCGGTTGGGGGAGCTGCTTTGAAGTATTTGACGGAAGGAGACCGAAACAGTTATGAAACGATAGAAAATTTTTTCAATGTATTTGAACAGGAGGAATTTTTTGCCGGAGGAGGTTATGGCCCGGGAGAATGTTTAGTGGGTAATTCTTTAAATCTGGCAAATATGATGAAAACATATAAGTGGACTTATGAAATTCCGTGCTGTACCTGGGCAGGGTTTAAATTGGGCCGTCATCTGCTTAGCATAACCGGCCAGTCACGTATGGGAGATTGGATAGAAAAACAGCTGTTTAATTATTCTTTGGCAATTTTAGATCAGGATGATGATAAAGGAATCAGGGGCCGGACTTTTTATTATGGGTGTTTTGCACAAAATGGGGCTACAAAGTTTTATTTCCATGAAGGTTGGCCGTGTTGTTCCGGCACTTATGCTCTTTGCGTAGCTGAGTATGTTAATCTTATTTATTTTAAAACAGAGGATTCTCTGTATGTTAATTTGTTTCTGCCGTCCGAAGTAAAGAATATTTACGAAGGTAAGCAAGTTACTGTAACTCAGGAGACAAACTTTCCTAACATAATGTCGGCTAAATATAAAATTTCTATTCCGGATATCAAAGAAGGTGAAAAGGTAAAATTTAAATTTTTTGTTCGTGTTCCTCAATGGGCGGAAGGAGAATTTACTGTTACGGTAAACGGAAATAGGTCGGGCAACTGTTTAAACGAAGCTTCTTGGGGAGTACGGAATCTACCTGACAACTGGGCCGGTATCGGAGGAGAATGGACAGACGGAGATGAAATTGAAGTTTCTTTTAAAGCAGGGGTATATTTTGTGCCGTGCGATAAAACAAATCCGAACTTTGGCAATTTTATGTACGGGCCTGTTGTTTTAGTGGAAAGAGGCGGTTGTGGCGGAAATATTTTTACCGGAGGCTGTGATTTAAATAAAATTTTTGTAAGAGAATCCGAGAGTAATCTGCATTTTTCCGTAGTCGACGGTCTGGAAAGAAAATTTGAGTTTGTACCGTATTACGATATTAAAGAAGGTGAAACGCTTTCTGTGTATTTGCAACAAAATGCATATAAAATATAAATGTAAAAGGAGAATTTTTTATGAAAAAAGTAGTATGTATTGTTTTGTGTTTGCTATTATTCTCGACATGTGTATCGGTATTTGCAGAAAGTTCCGCTACCTTGCCGGAACCTGCCGTCTATTATGATTTTGACGGCGAAGATGTCTTGGCTGAAAAGTTCAATGACGGTAAATATGACGGAAAAGCCGCGCTCGGTGACCCCGACTGCTTTGACGGAGCCTATATTGCGCAGGCAGACAGCATGGAAGGATATGGAAAAGCGGCGGTATTAGTGGAAAAAACAAGGGCCGAAGGTTCTTTTATACAGCTTCCAAACAATATTATGCCGGAGAATCTGGACGGTGACTTTACGTTTTCTTTCTGGTTTAAGGCAGATACAGGCACGTTGTACACAACGGTATTCTGTTTTGGATATACCGGATGCACATATGCCATTAAACTTTCTTTTAATGAGAATCGACAAATGTATGTATATATTAGCGATGCAGAAAATGTCACGTTTGAAATGGGAAGAAGCGGGAACCTTGTTGACGCAACAAGCGGATGGCATTTTTATACCCTGACATGTAAAAGAGGAGCCGATACAGATACAGTAAAATTTTATATTGACGGAACTTTAATTGAGCAAAAGACAGATGCAAAATTACCTGTATATTCGGAAATTACTAATGAGAACAATGCTTTTAATATGATAGGTCAGGCCTTCTGGCCGGATCCGAATGTCGGAGGATTGTTAGATGAATTTAGAATTTACACCAGTGAATTAACGCCTGAGGAAATAACAACGCTAAAAACAAATCCGTTTGGACTTGCTGACGAAAAGGACAATAATGATGATAAGGAACCCATATCGCCGGTTACAGTGGACAGCTCTATTGCGTTCGCATTGACTGCTTGCCTGAGTACAATTATTATTGGGTATTTATTAAAAACAAAAAAATTATGCAAATGAAAAATTATATTTTTTAAATATTGTCAGCAGAAAAAGCTTTTGTTGAAAATTACATCTGTACCGACCTCTGAAAATTAGATTTTCAGGGGTCGGTACAGATATACATAGGATCTTTTTAGAGCAATAAAATTTTATTTAAATCTTCTGAAAAGAGTTTTAGCTATGAGCATATGCCCCGCACGAGTTGGATGCACTCCGTCAGCGAGCCAGTGTTTATAAGGGGTTTTTATAGAACGCTCCGCAAATTTTCCGTCGAGGGCTATATATTCTATACCATATTCTTTTGCCAGTTTTCTGCATACAAATATTTTTTCATCTAAATCGGCGCGCCAGTTTAAACGGTCCTCAGGATCGTAAAGAAGAAACGGCTCGAGCATTATTATCTGCGCGGATGTATTATTTAGGGTTTGTTCAATTATGTATCTGTAATTTGATTCAAAATCTTTAGCAGAGGTAGGATCATTTGAGTCATATCTTCTCCATGTGTCGTTGACTCCTATCAAAATACTTACATAATCAGGTTTTAAATCTATACAGTCCTTCTGCCACCTGTTTTTAAGATCAATAGATCTGTTTCCGCTTATACCTCTGTTTATAAAAGTTATATTTTTCTCAGGGTATTTTTCTTGTGTAAGTGTAGCGAGATACATTGGATATCCAGAACCCAGATCGAAAGAATCGTTAAAATTTCTGCCCGCGTCCGTAATACTGTCACCCTGAAAAAGAAACAGGGAATTTTCTTTTAATTCAATCATTTTGAAGCTCCTTTTTTGATAATTATTGTTTATCGAAATTATAAAGCCATTCACTTCATGTGGCAATACATAAGTCTAAAAAAGTATAAAATTTGACAACTAAAAGAATAATATATTTGATTTATTGATGAGAGAGGATTTAAAATGCTGAAAAATATACTCAAATCTTTTTTTAAATACACTCCCGATTCATCTAAAGAATTTATCTTAAATGAAAAGGGAAGTACTCCCGTAAGAGAAAAAGATAATATGGGGAGCAGCTTCGGTATAAGCAAGGTGCTTAAAGATAATCTTGAAAATATCAAATATATATATTCTTATCCTAAAAACAGCGATGTAGTGATAAGGAAATTTTCTATAGGAAAAAATAAAGACAGAGCGGCTTTTTTAATTTATATCGATGGTATGTGCGATAAGGAGCTAGTTAATGAGTTTATAATCAAACCTTTTATGAACATACCTGACGTGAGTAAAAATATAGATATAAATAAGCTGAGGAGTGATTATCTTGTCCAGGCTCAGTCAAAGGTAGCTGACAGCATGAAAAAGGTTATCGAAGCGGTAAACTTCGGAGAAGTGGCTTTGTTCATAGACGGAGATAACGAGGTAATATGCTCGGATGTAAAAAAATATGAACACAGAAGTGTAGAAAAGCCTACGTCGGAATCTATAGTAATGGGCCCTCAGGACAGCTTTAACGAGTCTTTAAGGAGCAATACCGCCCTTATAAGACAGAGGCTTCAGGATGAGGATCTGGTAATAGAAAGCTTTAGAGTAGGACAAAGGAGCCAAACTCCCTGCGCTTTTCTGTATATAAAAAATATAACAAATATGGATCTTGTAAACGAGGTAAAAAGAAGGGTAGAGAGTATTGATGTGGATATGATAAATGACTCGGGAGAACTTGAGCAGTTTATCGAGGACAATACTTTTAATCCGGTGCCTCAGGTCATAAAGACCGAACGGCCTGATCTTACTGCTTCAAAACTTGCGGAAGGAAAGGTCGCCATAATAGTAAACGGAAGCCCTATCGCACTTTTGCTGCCTGCGGAAGTAACGGAATTTTTGCAGACGATAGAAGACAGGTATATACGTTTTCCATATGTAGAGCTGATGAAGATAATCAGAATAATATGTATATTTCTTTCTCTGGTTTTTCCGGGAATATATGTGGCGGTACTGACTTATCATCAGGCCATGATACCAAGCAACCTTTTATATGCCATAGAAGCCTCCAGAGAACAAGTGCCTTTTTCAGCAGTTACGGAACTACTGATAATGCAGTTTATATTTGACATAATAAGCGAGGCTTCAATAAGAACACCCAAGCCTGTAGGAGCTACTTTCGGAATAGTCGGAGCGCTCGTTATGGGACAGGCGGCCGTAGCGGCTAATGTAGTAAGTCCTATATTGATAATAGTAGTAGCTGTATGTGGCCTGGGAACATTTGTAATACCAAACTATTCATTTTCTTTTTCCGTAAGAGTAATGAAATATTTTTTCGTACTGGCCGCGGCTATTTCTGGAATGTTGGGAGTAACTCTGATGATATTTTTAAGTATAATATTGCTGCTTGCATCCAAATCTTTCGGAATACCTCTTATGATGTCGTCAAATTCTGATAAATCAGAAAGTGTTTTATATAGAAAACCAATATGGAAGCAGCAGATGCGTCCGGACTCTTTAAGTACGCAGGATAATGTAAAGCAGCCCATGTACAGCAGAAAATGGTGGGAATACGATAAAAAAGGAAAGGGCGGAGGAAGCAATGAATAGAGGAAAAATAAATATAGGATCGCCTGAAGTGATTTTCGCGATGTTAAATGTATTTATAATAAAGGTCGTGGTGGGATATTCTCAAAATATGGTGGGGATATCCGCGACGGCTTCATGGCTTATGATGATATATCTTACGGTAATTTCTCTGATTATATTTTGGATAATGGCCAGAATGATGAAAAATTTTGAACAAAAAGATATCGTGGATATATGTTCTTTTTCTTTTGGAAAGGCTTTGGGAATGATCTACGGAACACTTATGGCGTTATTTATAATTTTAAGGGTGGCGTCTATATTAAGACAGACCGGAGACAGATTTAAAATAGTAGCCTATCCGGAATCTCCCATGGGATATATAATTCTGTTTTTTGTGATCGCCGCTATAATAGCCTCTTACGCCGGATTTGATTCAGTGATAAGAGGAGCGAAAATAATGGTTCCTTTTGTGCTGTTTTCTATATTAGTTTTGCTGATAGGAAATTTTGATATAAGCCTTAGTGAAAATCTTTTGCCAATTTTGGGAAACGGCTATAAAAGCATTTTTTTAGAAAGCCTGCCGCTGCTTTCATTATATACCGCGGTACTGTTCTTACTTTTTATGCCGCCTTACATGAAGGATAATAAGGTGTTCAGTAAAACAGGAATAAAGGTCATAATTTTCGGAGGACTTTTATATGCGGTAATGACGGCCATACTTCTTATGGTGTTTCCTTATCCTACAGCGCAGAATCTTTTGATGCCTGTTTATGTGCTGAGCGAGCTTATAGGGATAGGAGACAAGATACAACGCTTAGAGGCTCTTTTCCTTATAGCGTGGGTCTTATCCATTATGCTCTATATGGGCATGCTTGTATCATTGTCTGTGGAGATATTAAGAAAGACTTTTGCACTTCCGGACAGACGCCCTCTTATAATACCCATAAGCGGAATAGTATTTTTTATTGCCTTGATTCCTGAAAGGCTTCTGGATATAAAAAATATCGAGCAAAATATCTTCGAGAAATACAGTTTGATAGTTATATTTATTTTACCTGTAATAATTTTAACGGCCGCCAATATAAAACAAAAAATCCAAAACAAGCAGAAGAAGGTGACTTCATAATGATAAAAAAAATACTTGTGGCAATTCTTGTGATGATCATATTAGTATCTTTGG
>CASDQQ010000029.1 GCA_949282945.1 uncultured Eubacteriales bacterium | reverse complement strand
ATAATCGGCCATAAAAACCTCTCATAATTATTTAAAGCGTTTTGTTTTATGTGGCAACAATTCCGATAAACCTAACTCTGCTTAAAACGTACATTTATATATGCAGTGCGGTCCGATTGCGCTTTTAAATATAAGTTTCCGTAATATTCCAGAAAATCAAATCGCCGTTGTCTTTGACAAAACCATAAAACATTGACGAAAGTATCTTCTATTATTAGATTATATTCATTATAATCTACATATCCTTACTCGTCAAACTGTTTTACCTTTATAAATTATAAGTATTGGGATTACTTCAGATACTTTCTGCGGCCCCTATAGACAAACCTTTTATTTTTATCAGGTCCGTAAACGCCCATAAGGAAGCCCTCGATTATGTTATTAAGATAAGCCAGTTCTTTGTCAGGCAAAGATTTGGCTATCTCAAGGTTATTATTCAGCATTTCTATTTCAAGCTTCCTCTGCTCAAAATAACTCAGACTTTCACAGTCTCTGTAAAATTTTTTACAGTTGGACTCGCATATTTCACATATACTTTTATTGAAAAAGTCCGCTAACTTCTTGGCGTTTTTTACGGATAAAGAATCCGGATTGCATTCAATATTGCTTATCGCCGACTGTTTTCTTCCGATCTGTTTTCCCAATTCGCTCTGAGAAAGATTCCTTTCTTCTCTAAATTTCTTAATATTAGACAAATTTCAAACCACCTTTTTATTTTCCAGACCATTATAATGTTGTTGCCATTATGATAAAATATGTTATTCGTCTTATTAATCAAATCTGCACTTTTCTTTTAAAAATATTATTTAAACAAATATCAACATTTGAAAAACATAAACCGGTTTAGAATCAGAATAGTACTTTTTGCCAAAATACGTTTATACACAAACATTATATTGACAAAAAATGCTATTGAAAAGAATAAATATTAAAAATGACATCTGACAAGGAAATATACGGGAAATATTATTCTAAGTTTTCGATCCATGCTAAAATTTCATAAAAACATACGGGGGCGAGTATCATATCAATACAAGATGAATTGAGAACAATATTTTTTAAAAAATATAAAGAAATATTTGCTTCTTTTATCCATGCTTCGGAGTTTACCCCTTTAACCGGAACCCTCCTGACCAAAAAAATACGCAAAAAATATAAAGATAAAGTATACGAATATACCTGTTTATATATCCAACGAGTGGTTTATCGTGAAGGTTCAAAAAAATACATACAAGAATATGTCCCTAAAAGCAAAGAAGCAGAAATAAAACTTGCTTTCTCACTTCATAAACAGCGGCTTCGATTGGTGTCAAGCCTTTCTGTCCAACTAAAAAAAATGGAAAAAGACCTACTTCATCTTTTCCCCTCTTCTGATCTTTCCGCATTGCAATCGGAAGCCGTTCAGGAATACTCATTAATCCGAGATTCGGAACTTTTTCGGGCCCAAAAGCCCGTTCCTGACATAAATTCAGAAAATCCCCGCATAGTTACCTTAAAAGGCGACTATGTCCATTCCAAAAATGAATGTATATTCGCGAATATTCTTGCCAGTCTGGAAATCCCCTACTGGTACGAAAAGGAACTTCTGCTTTTTCCCCGGTCAGGCTCTAAGAAAATTTCAATTCGTCCGGATTTTACGATATTTGTTGACAATAACCCTATCTACATAGAACTTCTTGGAATGATGGATAAACGGGATTATGCCGTGAACTGGGAATACCGTCTTACTACCTATAGAACGAACGGTATTTTTCCAGGAAAAAATCTTGTCTGTTTTTCTTTTACTAATGGCTCTACAATAAATTGCTTAACTCTTCTTTCCACTGTAAAACAAATTCTGGAAGGTAACATTCCTGACCATATTGTGGATTGCGGCCTTTAGCAATAAAATATTATTTATATGTTTTCTTGCATATATTTACCCCAAAATCCTAGTTTATACATGCAAGAATATTAATAAATACTTATCATTCCCCCTATTATTTCCACTTTTTGGCATTGTTTATATGCTTTCTTACATATACCCATTCTCGAAAACTCAAAATATATATGCAAGAATCTCAATAAATAAATTCACTAAATTTAGAAGCAATAAAATCATATAATTTTGAATATTTGCTATCTTTTTGTTCATAGAATTATACAGAATAAATCACAGGCAGCAAGAACCTCATAATAAAGTAAAAAAATACCCCGGAATGTCGTTGACTCAGACTTTGACACCTAGCGCTAGCCAGGTGGGTGCTCTGTTGGGATCCTTCAATCTTCCGCTGCCGGTAACCCGGAATTAGCTTGCGGCCCGATTTAAAATCGCCAAATTATCCAAGCTCCCTATATTGTGATGTAGGTTCAAAGTATGAGTGTTTCCGATAACCCCAGGGTAATCAGTCCCTCTTACGTGTACATTATAGCATATTTCCCTTCAAAGGAATATAGTTATTTTTTAACATTTGCGGTTCTATTTCGTAAGCCGCTTTAATTTTGATTCCGTTTTTTGCGGCGACATCCATAACTTCGTTTAAAATACCGCATGAAAACTTAACGGAATAGCTACATCCTCCGGAAGCAAGCTTGCACGGAGTTGAGGTGACTTCGCTGTAATAGCCCTCTTTCGTTAATAATTCAGAGAGCCTCATGGAGTAGTTTCCCGATTCGCATACTACAATACAACTATTCATAAACACCTCGTATAATACTTTCTGTTTACAGTATATGTCATCGGAGCCTGCACGGTCCCGTCAATTTATTAATGCTCCTTGGAATTGCGTCTCTGGAATTACCCCATGGCTCCGACTCATATCTATAATCAAACTTCTTAGTGAACCAGTTTATCTCCTTTTCAATCCGCTCTAGATTATCCACCTGATTTTTCAACATAATGCTGACTATCTGCTCCCTTTTCTTAGAATCATACTTTTTAGAATAGCTCAGGAGAGCCTTAAGGTGCGGAAAACAAAAGCCTTTCCCTGAATCAAACATCCTTTTAAAATCCGGCTCATTAAAATATAGATAAAAAATAACTTCTATATATCTGTCCATAGTATAATTAAGCTTATCACAGATATAACATTTTTCTTCATACTCATCAATAAAAGAAATTATCTTGTCAATATTAAAACCGCCCCCGGCCTCTTCCTCATCAGAATCACGGGATTTCTTTTTTCCACCGCCGATGATAGAACCCAAAGCGCTCTTTAAGCTCATAACCTTAACTTTATCATTATCCTCAAGCGGCTTATTCGGATTTTCATAATTTGGAGTAAACCCTGTTAAGCGGTTGAATTTTTTATTCTGCTCTATAAGATGAGTATCAATTATAAGCCCAAGTCCCAACTTATTTTCCTGCTTCTTATAAACCATTTCAAAATGCTTACGGCAAAACCCTTTGTCGTTTGTAAGCTTTCTTGAATCAGGTTCCATAAGGGACGCTCCTAGCACATAATCTACATATTCATTTTCCAGTTTAGTCTCAAGAGTACAAAGGGGGCATTCGCACTCCGTTTCAAAAGCCTCTGTGACAGGAATAGTGTAAATCGTTTCTTTCATTTTTACCATCCTTCATGTAAAATATAATGTAATTATTATAGCACGCAAGAAGGAGAAAGTCGATGAACATTAATAGCAATATATATAAAACAAAAGTAAAAGATTTTATTCCCAAACATGTTTTTGAATGTGGACAATGCTTCCGTTGGACTATGCAGGATGACGGGAAATATACAGGAGTCGCAGGCGGCCGGGCTGTGTCAGTATATATGGAGAACGAAGACACCCTTGTAATAGAAAACTGTACTGAAGAAGATTTTCACTCATTTTGGCATGACTATTTTGACTTGGGCCGTGACTACGGAGAAATAAAAGAAGCTGTGTCAAAAGATGATATAATGAAAGAAGCCGTAAGATTCGGCAGCGGTATACGTCTTTTAAAACAGGATTTTAACGAAGTACTGATATCTTTCATAATATCATCAAATAATCGCATACCCAGAATAATGAAATCAGTAGAGACCCTCTCAAAACTATACGGAGAAAAAATACTCTGGGGCAGCAGAGAATTTTTCTCCTTTCCAACCATAAATACTCTTGCCTCACTGAGCCTTGAGGATATAAATCTTTGCCGCGCCGGATTCAGATGCAAATACATAAGCAATACGGCTAAAGCCCTTAGCATGGGTCGTCCCGATACTTGTAAAGAATGTACGCTTGACTGTCATTTTGAAAATAAACTGTGCAGAAAGGCCCTGCTTCCTCTATCAGGGATAGGCCCCAAGGTCGCCGACTGCATACTGCTTTTTTCGGGGAGCGACTATTCTTCATTCCCCACTGATGTCTGGGTGAAAAGAGTTATGGAAGAACTTTATTTTAAAAGAGAAGCTTCTTTAAAAGAAATTGCGGCTTTTGCCAGAGATTATTGGGGAGAATACGCAGGGTTTGCGCAGCAGTATCTTTTTTACTACGCAAGAGAAAACGGTATAGGCGTTTAGCGGATAACTAAAGCTATTGCCGCCAATATAGCGAACACATTGGAAACAAGCATAAAAACTACTTTATTGAAAACGGCAGGCTTTTTTTCAAACTCTTTGATCTTCGCAAATTCGACCGGGGACGGTTTTAAAAGAAAATCTTCCTTTTGTTTTTCTCTTATTTTTTTTGTAAGCCCATAACCTCCTTTTTTTTCATCGTCAGCCGCAATCTTAAGCTGCTTTACGATCCAGCTTCCCGCCAAATCTGTAATAAGAAGTCCGACGCACAAAGCTATATACCAGGAAAAGGCTACGTATACGGCCGTATTCATTACAGTACAGACCGCGTAAACTGAAAATATCAAAAATGTAGAATATCTGGCCCTTTTATTCACTTTCATGGCGATTATTATATTTATCATAACAACTGCCAAAACGATCATTATGGCGTCTAAAATGTATATATTAAAATACTCGCTTAGAAAAGACATTACTGTAACTCCTTGTTTTTTACTACAAGCTTACTTGCCACTACAAGAAGCGACTGGATATTTATAGCGGCAAGGTTCTCCACTTCTTTTATGACAGCTTTTTTCACCTGAGTAAGAGCCTCTTTAATGTTATAGCCATAAACTAAAATAAGTTCGAGTTCCATATGAACGCCATCTCTATCATTATCCGCTATAAAACGTGATATACTCTCAACGCCTGGTATGGATAAAGCCACATACTCGACTATCTGATATATCGTATAATCTGATATGGTGTAATTTCCAAGATAGCTGAAAGTAGGCCTCACAACGGATTTCTCCCCTATGACCTGATAGCGTCCGAAGCCTTTTCTTTTCAATATCTGAAGGGGATCCAGAAAGAATCCGGAAAAATCCTTTTTAAGCTCCATGGTTGGCACGGGGATAACGTGCATCCCGTTTTGCCTTCTTGAAATAAGAGCCTGCTGAATCTCAAAATCACTGGCCACATCCTCGATCCTTACAATATCGTCCGTACCTTCATATCCCAGTCTCTGCGCTATCCGCTCCACCATTCCGTCGGAAGTTCCGAGAATCAAAAGGCTTTCCGCCTTATTCATATCAAGAGCGTTTCTTACCTCCCTTGCATGAAGGTCGTCCTGAAAAACGGCGCATCTCACAGAGGCCAATTTAGTAGGCTCCTTCTTGGCGGATTTTCCCGCAAGTATAGTGTTGCCCTTTATAAGAAGCCCATCATCAATTATATATTCTATTCCTCTTTCCTTTGCAACCCAAAGCGACCTGTGGCTCTTTCCGGTACCGCTCGGACCAACAAAACCAGTTATTTTCACCTTTCTCCTCCGGCAGCAAATCCATTGATACGACATGCATTATTTTATTGTATTTTACCACAAATCCCGCATCCGTTACAAATTTCAATTTTATCTCCGAAAATATTGGCTATAGTATTTATGATAGGAATTGTCTTTATCTTTTCATAGTCGTGAAGCACAACTTTAATGGGAGCGGTATCCAGGAGAGAATCCAAGACCGCGTCAAAATTGGCAGTCCTTATTATATAATCATTTTCATCCGAATAAAGTTCTATCTCTCCGTCGCGATATAAAAGATGCACTGTGCCGTAGACCGGAGGCTGCAAAGCAAGAAAACTCTTTATGAACGAAATAAACGCATCATACTCTTTTTTTATAAGATATTCCCTGACAGAATTTTCAATAACCTCCGCCAAAATAAATTTATATTCCTTTAGTCGAAAATTTACAAATCCATCTAAAAACAGAGTATTATTATATTCAAGATAATCCCTCATTTTTTCTGCAATAAGTTTTTGGCACCTGGGAACGTTTTTTCTGGCCAGATCAAGGATTTCTTCGCATTCATAGGGAAGAAAGTACCCGTATTCTGCGGCTAATATTTTTCTCAATATTTTTTCTTCATAATTTTCAATTATATATTCAGAAAGCTGACCGGAAAGATTTAAAATTCGCTCTGCACGTTCCATTACCTTCACTCCGATTTAAAATTATATAAACAGTATATGACTTTTCGTTTTAAATGGTGAAAAACATTAAAGTTCCCAGATCTACCAGTTCTCTGTCGGAAAGGCATATGACCTCCACGCCGTTTTTTTCAAGGAACTCTTTTATTTCCTTTCCGTTTTCAAGGCGCTTCACGTCCCCCGTCAAGGCATATCTTTTATCATCTATGCTCCCTCCGGCTCCTCCTATAAATCCATAGTCGCAGCCTGCAAGCCTTATAGACTTCTGCGGCGGTATCTTAAGTACATTTATCCCTCCTGCCGCGGATACTGCTTTAAATATCCCGTCGTCGGCGGTAATAGCCAGATCTCTCCTTACCACGGCGACAGAACACCGGCTGTAGCCTTGTTTTACATTTAAAAAAGACATTTTGCGATCTGCGCATTTTTCTTTTACCGTTCCGTCCGTATATACTGTTTTATGTATTAAATAGTTCCCAATCACGGCCGCGTTATACTTAATATCATAAGGATATTTTTCCGAGAGTAAGGATCTGCCCTCATAAAGTATAACTCCTCTTGATTTTAAATCTTTTAAAAAATTTTCATCAAAGCCTTTGGCATAAATAATTTCATTTTCGGAAATCCTACATAATGAAATATCAGGATGACCGCAGCAGCACTGGGAAACAAACTTATTTGGGGGCATAAGTATGCACTCAAAGCCGAGTTTTTCAATATTTTTTAAAATTTTTTTATCAGTCCTGAAATCCGCTATACAAAAAGGCATTTTTCTTTCCCCCTCAAAATCTTTAAAGCCAAAATCTTCTTAAATTATAGCATGAATAATTAACTTTTTTCAGGGAAAGATATTTTCGGGAGGTTGGACAATGACTACTATCAATTGTTCTTTAAACTGTATATATCAGCAGGACGGCCTTTGCGGACGGGACATCTCGGCTGTGGACAGCGGAGCCATATCCAAGTCCCCTGACTGTGTATTTTTTAAAGAAAAGCCCGCCTCTCATGAGAACAAGGCTAATGGAAAAGGAGAGTTGTTTGTAAATGGCTAGAAACGGTGTTGACAGATTTGCGCTGGTTCTTGTTATAATAGGTGCTTTAAACTGGCTGTCTGTCGGATTATTCCAATATGACGTAGTTGCCGCTCTTTTTGGCGGAACCGGAGCCCTTGTATCAAGAATAATATATTCTTTAGTCGGAATCGGCGGATTGTATTCAATAAGTCTTCTTTTTAGAAATTACGAAGACGTAAGGGATTAATTGACAGAATAATATTAGAAATATTACAAAAAATAATGTTGCCCCTAAACGGGGATTTTTAAAAGCATTATTAAAAAAGGTAAAGCAGGAGGACAATAAAATGTCAAGCAGAAGTAAAACTAAATTTGATAAAATGAAATATGAGATAGCTAACGAAATTGGCGTTAACCTTAAAGACGGTTACAACGGAGATTTAACTTCAAGAGAAGCCGGATCTATTGGTGGTAACATCGTAAGAAAGGTATTCGAGTCCTATACAGGAAACAACTACTACACCGGAAAGAACGCTGACAACAGATAAGTTCTATAGTTCAGTTTATTAAATTTTTGCCGCGAAGCTTAAGCTTTGCGGCATTTTTTTATATTCTCCGTCATATATTTTACAGGACATGTGTATTAAAGGATATTTATGCTGAACTTTATATTAAAAATACTTTTTGAATTTATAATTATAGGCTCCGCCATAGCCTTTGTGATATATTTCCCTGAAATATTTCCAAAATGCTTTTTATGCGGCAAAATAAAGTTCCGAAAGTGTTTTTCGCTCCACAGAGATATATCCCTTTCTCTTGGCAGGCGCGGAAGTAAATGGGTATGCAAAAAATGCTGCAGAAAGCATGATATCTCCACCCTCGCCGACGCCGACAAGAAAAAAGAATTAAAAAAGCGTGCCGAGTATAAGACCCGGTACACGCTGTGAATCATTTTTCTTTTTTAAATTCCACTACTTTCTTAAAGTGCTCGTGATCTTTGAGATGTTTTTCACAAAACTCATAGTCCCCCTCGCATTTGCTGCAGTATCTGAACGTCATATTGGGATCGTCTTTTTCCGTTATTCCGCATACCGAGCAACGATGTATAGCGTTTTTATTCATTTTTTTCTCGGTCTTGGAAATTTTTCCCTTAAATCCCGCAAGACGCGCCTTTTGCTTTCCTCTCCTGGCAAAAACTACCGCAAAAAACACTATCATATTCACCATTGAGAAAAGCAAAACCATAAGCAGTCCTAACCCTCCTATTGAATAAGCGTTCGCCAAAGTCATAATAAGAAGTACAAGATCTATTATGCCAAGATATTTCACCTTAATGGTGATCATCAACATAAATCTTATTTCCTCCTCACCGTAATACCAGGCAAACGGCAGGAAAAGCGTATAAGTAAAAAAGCTAGAGATCAAATATCCTCCCAGGGTAACAAGCATAAGATCCTGTCCCGGCATAAAATATAGAATGACCGAAGCCAGTCCTACGCCAAGTACAGATCCCAACATATAAAGAGTGTATCTGAAACTTCCCCATTCCTGTTCAAGCCCTGTTCCTATCCAATATAAAAACATGACCTCAAAGAAAAACCAAAACAGACTGCTGTTAGGGATAAACATATATGTTAAAATACGCCAGACTTGTCCATGCATTATAGCTTCAATGTCTAGCGTAAACAGCTCCAGTGTTTCAGGACTTATATAAGAAAGAATGAAAAAAAACACCCTTCCTATTATTATATAGGCCGTAAGATTAGTTATACTGAACTTTCCAAACTTTCTTTCAAAATTATTCATGCCGACCTCCCGTCAATAGTAAACATAAAGCACTATCGCTAAAAAGTGAAGTATGCTCCCCGCCAAAACAAACAAATGCCATATAGAATGCATATAGCGAAAATTTTTAAGCGCGTAGAAAATAAGCCCGCCGGTGTATGCAACCCCTCCGGCGATAATAAGAATTATTCCCGGAAGAGCCATATTTTCAAAAAGCGGTTTAAACGCCCATACAGCAGCCCATCCCATTCCCACATAGAGTATCATGGATATAATTTTAAATTTTTCTATACTTAAAGAATTTAAAATGATTCCAATCACGGCGAAAGCCCATATTATTGAAAATAAAATTACTCCTGTGGAAGTATCCCCCAAAGTTACAAGAGCAATAGGCGTATATGTTCCCGCTATAAGTATAAAAATCGAAGAATGGTCAAATACCCGAAAAACTTTCTTTGCCAAAGGAGCCGTAAGAGCATGATACAAGGTTGAGGACATATAAAGTATTATCAGGGATACTCCGTATATTACAGCGCTTACTACAGCCTTTGCCGTTCCCTTGCCTATGGCTGCGGCAATTATAGAAAGAACCAAAGCAGCTATGGAAAGAGCTGCTCCTACGCCGTGGCTCACGGAGTTAAATATCTCCTCTCCAAGTGTATAAAGCTTTCCCTCTTTTATACCTTTTTTTTCTCTAACCATCATTATCACCTTAATAATTTATTTTATTGTCATTACCATTATATTCTCATCCTCATATACTGCCTTGAATCCATGTTTTCTGTACAGGTTCACGGCTCTCGTATTGTTCTTCATGACGCACAGTCTAACGCCATCCTCTGGAAAAAATCTTTTAGCCTCATTTATACACGTCTCAAGAAACGCATTTCCCAAACCCTTTCCTGTCAGATCCGGCCTTAAACCGAACGCTATATCCGTATAACTTTCATCTTCAAAAATATATTCATTTTCATCAGTTATCTTCTGGGCCGCCGGACCCAGACAAAAAAAACCTACGACCTCTTCCTTTTCCACTACCGCAAAATAATATCCCGACATTATCTGTTCAAAATCATCTATGTCTCCGTCAAAGCTGTATGCTTCATATGGAGGTCCATACCGCCAGGTGTTTATTATATTGGCGTACTCTTCTGTCATCTCTTCCAATTTATACATCAGTCGTCGTCCTCTTCTATTATCACGGTCTTTTTATTTTTGCCGGAGTTTTTGGAAGGTTCCGGTTCTTCAAATATTGACCGCTTTTTAGGCTGCTGCGCAGCTCTTTTAGCTTTTTCCTCGGCGGCTTTTCTGGCCCGAAGCCTTTCGGCCTGTTCCCGCCATTTTTCTTCCTGTCTTAACCTTCTTTCCATCTCGATTTCTTCGGAGCTTACATAATTCTCGTTATCAGTATCTTCTATAGCGTAATTATCCTTATAGGCATGTTCCGCGGTGTAAGCCTCTCTTTTTGCAATTTCTTTTTCAGAAAAAAGGGAATCGTCAGTTATCTCTTTTTTCTTCTTTTTGACAAAGTACTCGTCAGGATATATCTGATTTATCACAAGTTGGGCCGCCGTGCCGGCGGCAATACCCAATACACATCCCACGCAAATATAAAAGATCACTCCCAGATCGCTGAAAAGCCCTATCAGCGTTCCAAAAAGTCCTCCTATGATCATTCCCAAAGGTATAAGGTATTTTTTCATATTAAAGCACCCCGTTACTTAGACTTATTAAACTCGTCTATCAAATAGGAATTTATAAATCCGTCTATATTGCCGTCCATTACTTTATCTACCGTTCCCTCCTCATAGTTGGTCCTATGATCCTTTACAAGGGTATAAGGACAAAATACATAGGATCTTATCTGGCTTCCCCATGTAATTTCAAGCTGGACCCCCTTAAGGTCTTCTATCTTATCCTTATTCTCCCTTTCCTTTAACTCAAAAAGCTTTGATTTCAGCATTTTGAGAGCAGTTTCCTTATTCTGGAACTGAGATCTTTCATTCTGGCACGCTACTACGATTCCCGTAGGTATGTGAGTAAGGCGTACGGCGGAAGATGTTTTATTTATGTGCTGTCCTCCGGCTCCGCTAGCTCTGTATACATCCATTTTCAAATCGTCCGGTTTTATTTCTATTTCTATATCTTCATTTATTTCAGGCATAACTTCTACCGAGCAGAAGGAGGTATGCCTTCTCCCCGCCGCGTCGAACGGGGATATTCTGACAAGTCTGTGCACCCCGTGTTCACTGCGTAAAAACCCGTAAGCGTTATCTCCGGTAAACTGTACTGTAGCACTCTTTATTCCCGCCTCATCGCCGTCAAGTATGTCCAGTATTTTTACCTCGTATTCTTTCTTTTCACCCCACCTGGTATACATTCTCAATACCATCTGCGCCCAATCCTGCGCCTCCGTTCCGCCTGAGCCCGCGTGTATAGTGAGTATAGCATTATTCTTGTCATATGGACCTCTTAAAAGAGTCTCTAATTTTAAAGTAGAATAATCCTCTTTATACTTTAAAAGCCCGCGTTCAACTTCCTCTACCACAGACTGGTCGTTTTCCTCGGTACCCAACTCTATAAGCAGCATGAGCTCGTCGTACTGAGTCTCAAGGTTACGAAATTTTTCCAATTTATTTTTTAAAGCCTTCGTTTTCTGCAATATCTTTTGAGAATTTTCCTGATCATTCCAGAAATCCGGCTCAGTAGCCTTATTATCCAGCTCCTCTATCTGATTTTCAAGGCCCGCTATGTCAAAGTGAATCCCTCAAATCTGTAAGATCTTTCTGCAAAGCGGATATTTCAATTTTATACTGCTCTAACTCTATCACTTAACTCATCCCTCTCGTGTTATATTAATAGCCGCGGCTCCCGCCGTACTGTGAAGCTATTATATCAGATTCTCAGTTAAAAGCAAACGCCGGAAAATCATCGGCTTTTTCTTCAGATACGACCGAACTTTCCAAAAGCCGACGACATTCTTCTTTTATGCGGGTTTAAAGTATGTTATACTTCATATTATGGAAAATTTTATAGAACTATTGAAAGAACAATATAATACCTATCCCGACATGCCTTTTTTCGACATGGTAAAATTTATTTATCAAAATGAATTTGGCTGCGGTCATTTTATTTCCCAAGAGGCCCTATCTTTGCGCAGGATTACCGAAGAATTAAAACGTCTTTCTTCTCGCTCTTCATCAAAGAGCAAGCTCGAATATATAGGAAATAATTTTTACAGGCTCCATTTATATCCTGCTGCAGTTAATGGTCCTCTGCTTCCTCAAACGATAAACAATATATTTATCCAAAGCTCTCTTAAGGCAAAACCAGGAAATGCTGAAAATTTTTCAAAAAAATTAAATATATTTTTAGAATGCTGTAAAGAGAATATTTTCCCCTACTGCCCGTCCGATGTGGAAAAATATATATCTGATTATAAAAAAGAAGGCTTCCCTCCGGTAAGCCATTCAGATTCCTTTAAAAAACTGTACGATCCGGCATACCGTGTGATAAGCGGCGCCTTTGCCAGATATATGGACATATTTGAAGCAATAGATTACGCTCTGAAAAATAAAAGCCGTACAGTTGTAGCCATAGAAGGTAAATGCGCTTCAGGCAAAACCACCCTTGCTTCATATATAGAAGACGTTTATGGTGAAAAATGCAGCGTGATACATACGGACCATTTTTTTCTGCCCCCAAAACTCAGGACGCCAGAACGCCTTTTGGAAATCGGCGGCAATATACATTATGAGCGCTTTTATCAGGAAGTCGTAAAAAATATAACCCGCGGCGAGTCTTTCTCCTACGGTGAATTTGACTGTTCTAAAATGTGTATCCGTCAGGCTGTAAGCATAAAAAATACCCCTGTAACAGTCATAGAGGGAGCTTATTGTCTGCACCCCGAATTTGGTGATTACAGCGATATAAATGTTTTTCTTGATATAGATCCTAGAGAACAGAAAGAACGTATTCTTAAAAGAAATGGCCCCCAAATGCTGAAAAGATTTGAGCAGGAGTGGATACCCATGGAAAATCTGTACTTTTCCCATACCGGTGCGGCAGAAAAATGTCAGTTTAAATTTAACGTCAGCGCCTGGCCAAAAGTTTATCAATGACCGCGTCCACACTTTTTTCTTTTAGCTCCATAAAATTTTCACGTTCAAATATATCCCAGAGATAATGGGCGTCCGACGCCCTGAAAAAATGATATCCGGCGTTTGTAAGCTCGTCGGCCTGGTCTGAAAAATACTGGAAGTTACAGTTTCGTGAAAGCTCCAGGTACTTTCCTTTATAAGCCTCCGGTACAAAGCCTAAGTTGGATAAAACACTGTATGAATCCCTATCGACATGAGCCGGATAGGCTACTCCCCCCAAGCCTTCCACCAAATCGAAAATATCGTCGGTACTTATGGAAGTGGCGGTTATCAGCATTTGGGCAAGTTCTCCGATTACATTGTCGTTTTTGTCGCAAATATATTGATTTCCGAATATCTCTGCTCTGTTTTTCAAAGGAGGAAGAGCGTCATATATAATTTCCTGCAATTTATACGCATCCTCAACTTTTCTAAAAAGGCACACTATATGCGCCTCCTCCGCAGTTTCCACTTCTATGCCTGGAATTACTGTAAGTCCGTTTTCTTTTGCGCATTCCAAAACGGCTTCAAGATTTTCAGCGGTGTTGTGATCGGTCACCGCAATAATATCAAGGCCTTTGATCAATGCCATATTTACAATATTATTAGGGGTCATGTCGTTATCGCCGCAAGGTGAAAGACAAGAGTGCATATGCAGATCAACAGCGTATTTCAATTACGATCATATCCATTCTGATTTTTTAACTTTTCATAAACTTTTATACAAATTTCATAGGCCGTCATTTTCGACCTGAGTATTATTACGTTTTCAGTTTCAGCTTTTCTGGCGGTAGCCTCTTCTACCTCTATTCCCTCCGGTATTACAACGCAGGCCACATTTGATAAAACAGCCACCGCCACCGTATTCAGATTAGTAAGCACCGTTATCCAAAGATCATCGTCTTTGGCATGGGACATGACCCAACTAAGCAGATCTCCCACATATACTCCTCCTATCTGTCTGTCTGTCAGCGCCGCTCCGGACACAACATCCATTTCCAAATCACGCGCAATCTCGGCTACCGTCATTTTTCATTTCCTTTCTCAGCACCAATTTTTTTCTTTAATTTTTTATATTCCTCTTTGAGCTTTATAATACAGTCGCTCTCAGAAGCTTCTCCTCTTATGATATCCTCGGCCAGCGCGCGGCAGTTGGGAGCACCGCAGGCTCCGCAGTCAAGGCCCGGAAGTTCTGCTACGATCCTATTCATCTCAGCCATTTTATTTATTGCCGCGTACATATCCTTGTCAAGTGAATAAGCGTCTACATACTCTATTTCCGCGTCGTGCATAGGGTTAAATCTTTCGTCAGTATACGGCAGAGCGCTTTGAGATATATCCTTTTCAAGTACTTTCTTAAATATCGCTTTGGCAGAATATACATTTTCCATACACAGAGGACCTCCGAGACAGCCTCCGTTACAGGCTAATGCCTCGATGAAATCTACATCGTTTATTTTATCATCCTCTATCTCTTCAAGTATTTTGGCCACATTATGTATTCCGTCAACAGCAATAAAATTATCCGTTTCAAGAGCGAGACTTTCTCCTCCGCTGTTGGCCCAACGCACACCGTATTTACTTGCCATAACCTTAAAATCCGCCTCTTCGGAATCCGAGAGCAATTTTAAAAGCTTAACATAAATAGATTTTATAGCTATAACTCCGTCCACATTTGACTTTAAGTTTCCTATAGGCATTTTAGCCGCAGTATGCTTAGCTGCGCATGGAGATATAAAAAATATTCCTATTTCCTCAGGCCTGGCTCCCGTCTTTGCCGCAAACTCGTTTCTCGCTATTTCAGCCGCAGCTTCCATAGGAGATTCTATTTGGGAAATATTGGGGATAAGGCTCGGATACTTAAGCCTTATGAGCCTTACCACCACGGGGCATGCCGATGAAATAACAGGTCTTATAATGTCCTTTCTTTTAAGGTATTCTTTAGTTTCGGCTGTTATAAGCTCCGCGGCTCTGGCGACCTCATATACATAATCAAATCCAAGCAGCTTTAAAGCCGCAAGTATCTGTCCTCTCGTATATATTTTAGAAAACTGCGCGTATAAACTGGGAGCCGGAAGCGCTATTTTATATTTGTAGTTAAAAATAGTCTCAAACTCATCAGTATTTGCTTTTTTAGCCTGATGAGGGCATACCCGTATACACTCGCCGCAGTCTATACATCTGTTGTCGATAATTTTTGCCTTTCCGCCTCTTACCCTTATGGCTTCCGTAGGACAGGTCTTTATGCAATTAGTACATCCGCGGCATTTATCCGCCTCAAGCCGTATAGAATGAGAATACCCTTTCATAACAATCTTAGCTCCTAATTAACATTTATTATCAGCGTCACTTTGGTCCCTACTCCCAACTCCGTTTCTATCTTCATATCATCTGTATATCTTTTCATATTTGGAAGCCCCATTCCGGCTCCGAATCCCTGTTCCCTTATTTCATTGGTAGCAGTAGACCAACCGGCCTGCATAGCTTGTTCTATATCAGGAATGCCCGGCCCTTTATCGCTTATGACTACAACAATTTTTTCAGGAGTTATCTCCACATCTGCGCAGCCTCCGTCGGCATGTATGACCGCGTTTATTTCTGCCTCATACATGGAAATAGCCACTTTTTTTACTATCGCCGGATTAAACCCCAGTTGGTTCAGCATCCTTTTCGTACCGCTGGAGGCTAATCCCGCGGAAGAAAAATCATCCGCATCTATATCGTAATGAAGCCTTATGATATTATCACTCATTCCAGACACCTCTCCCGACTATCCCCGCGCTGTACAGCTTTCCGCAGGATATAAAAAGAGTTTCTTTGGTAGTCAGGATGGTTATACCTCTTTCCTTTGCCAGATTTATAACATCCTCATTCGGACATTTTCCGCGGACAAAGCATATGACCTGTATATCCATCATTTCCGCAGTCCTTATAACCTGAGTGTTAGTAAGTCCCGTCAAAAGAATAACGCTTTCCTTAACATAAGCCATAACGTCGCTCATTAAATCCGCACCGCATCCGGACACGATATCCAGTTCAAGATTTTCTTCTCCCGTAATAAGTTTGGCGTCAAGTATTTTGATAATATCTTTTACTTTCATAGTTTCACTCCATTATATTTTTTATGAAAAATCCTCCGACCACAGACCTGTGCTGAAAATTCATCTGATGCGCGTCATCCAGATCGTACCAGTCGGACATTGGCACTCTGGACGGCATATCATTATAAGCCCTCCACAACGGTTCTATCATTGCTTCAAAATCCTTTTTATCGTCTGAAAGCGCCGCTGCCCATATGAGCCAGTCAGCCTTAGTGTAATTCTTTCTGTTATCCAAAGGTGTACCGTACTTCTGCATATGTACCGTCAAATATTGGTTAACTTCCGTCTTATAAAATTCTTCAGGAAATAATCCCGTTTTAAATATTTTATCCCAGACAGAATTGTATTTCAAGCTGAAGGTCCCTTCTTTATCAAAAGCAAGCCTTGTAGACTTTCCCTCGCCGTCGGAAGCCATTTCAAGCCATTTGCCCGCCATATCTCTGGCTATGTCCATAAGCCGCTGACTTTCTTCCATCTCTCCCCACATTTTACAGAGCAGAGAATACCCTGCAATACCCATTATAGCTTTAATAGCGAGATTACAGTTATGAGCCAAATGTCCGGCAAAATCATCTGTACAAAGTTGATTTTGAGGATCAAGTCCAAACTCCTCGAGATATTCTACCCACTTTCTAAACAGTTCCTTGTTCTCAAGCGCGTAAGTAGCGTCATTTGAAAAAAGGCTCATAGCCGCCAACATTACAAGCATATTTCCGCACTCTTCAACAGGCATCTGTCCGTCTATAGAATCCATTCCATAAACCTGTCCGTTAACTTTAGGATATGTTCCCACGTCATGAGGCGCAAAATTAAACTGCCACATTTTGTCATTTTCCGCCAAAGCCACGATAGGTCTTATCATACCCGCTATAAGAGAAGGGTTATATCTCAGGAAAAGCGGTATTGAAGGGTAACTTACATCCACAGTAGCCGCACATCCGTTACTGAAGCATTCTTTGGATATAAAAAGCAGATCTCCGTTAGTATCAAAAACGGCCTTATGAGCGGCTATCGCCTGTCTGTACGCGAGCCTGAGTATTTCAGCGTATTTTTCTCCTCCGTTTTTAACGGACTCTTTCACTAGCTCTTCGTCAAACTTTTCCGCTCTGACGCGCAAACTGTCATACTCCGCGTACGCCGCGGATATAGCTTCTTCTATACTGCCCCATTTATACGTCCAGCAGGATTTCAATACTTTATGGAAGTATTCTAAAGAAACTACGTCGTCATAAACAAATACAAGCAATTCAGAATTTTCTCCGCGGTCATTTACTGACAGATCGATATTAGCGCTTACCATATTGCACTCCACATAGTCGTGCGGATGTTTGTCAGTGTCAACGGGACTTTTCCATGACGGCCAGAATCCTTTAGGATTGGCTTTAAGCCTGCATTTTTCTAAACTCATACGGGTTTTTTCCCTTCCGCAGAGATAAAAATATCCCCAATCGATTCTCACATTATCTCCCGCTTTGTTAAAATGCGGCTGATATACAGTCCCCATTTTTGCCGCCGTTATGCCGTCATTTATATTTATAACGTCGGTTTTTGTCTTATACTCTTCTTTACGGTCTACGCATATTTCTTCAGTTACGTCAAAAATAATTTTTACCGCGTGATCTTTACCGTCGGTGGACTTAGCTGTCAATTTCAAATAAGAACATGGTCTTGATAAAAGATATACATCATCTAAAAAAAGAGGGGACAAAAAGTTTAGTGTAAGACTTATTCCTGCGGCTTCAAAAATATATTCAGTAGACATTGTCTTTATTTCAAGGCTTACCTGCTCCATAGGAGTAGCTCCGCCTCTTCCCGTATCATTTGACTTTCCGCAAAAATTATATTTCTCCCCGTCTATAACGGCCAACCCCGCCATCGTCTGATTGGAATTCGTCCAATGCCTTGTGGTTTCCGTATTAAGCTTATCAGAAGGGGACCACACGCTAAAATACGGATCATGAGTAATAAGCGGTACTGATGGTGCTCTTAACTTCATAATATTTTCTCCTCGCAAATTAATTAGATTCTTTAGAGTAATTTTATCATAACATAACACATTTGCAATACCCATTTAAATTGAGCGCCTACTCATAAACTAAATGTATTTATCTTTAAATAATAAATTTAAAATCCAGTTTTTGAAAAAATTCTGCTTTTAAACAAATGTTTTGCGCAGTTTGATATACACTGCGTCTTATGTTTGAAAATAAAAGAACACTAATATGTTACAATGAATAAAAATTACTTTTTTAAAAAAAATATAAAAAGTACCCAATGAAACTGATAATCCAGACACTTTATAAACGAAAGGCGGGTGAACGCGATGAAATACGATATAATTGAAAACTACATTGAAAAGGTTTACGGATATGCTGTCAATCATACCTATTCCCGGGAAGAGGCAGATGAGCTGTCACAGGAAATATTATTTACTGTTGTACATGAACTGCCGAAATTAAAAGATGACAGCAAATTCGAACCGTGGCTTTGGAGTCTGGCAGGCAATATGGCTAAAAGCTTTCGGCGTCATATGGGAAAACAGCGTACGATGTATTCTTATGACATACTGGATAATATGTCCTGTGAAGATCAATATAGCAGCGAACAGGAGGAAATATATGATTCTTTACGGACAAAAATAGCTATGCTTTCGGCAATATATCGTAATATCATCATTCTTTACTATTATGACGGCCTTTCTACAAAACAAATTTCCGAGAAGCTGAATATTCCGGAAGGTACTGTAACATGGCGCCTTTCGGAGGCTCGAAAAAAACTTAAAAAGGAGTATGAATTTATGGATTACACAGCATTGAGACCTGTAAAAATGTCAATACGCATAACCGGCGAAGGTAATTACAATGGTACAACAAGTCCTTTTCCTTATGTGTATATCAGTGACGCATTATCGCAAAACATCCTCTATTATTGTTATGAACAGGTAAAAACGGTTGAGGAACTGGCAAAATTGTGCGCGGTTCCCGCCTATTATGTTGAGGATTGCCTGTCAAATTTAATAAAGCGCGAGGCGGTTTCTGAACCACAAAAAGGGAAATACCGTACGGAATTTATCATCTATTCAAGTAAGATAAATAAGTATACAGAAAACGCAAAAAATATTTTTGCCCCTTTGGTGGAAAAATTCGTTTCTTCCATGAGGCAGCTTGCAGAATACACAGACACTCTGGATATATATAACGCTAAAAAGCCAAAAGAGGAATTAATTTATCTTTACGGAATAATGGCTCTTGAACATTTAAGCGCCAGGTATAACCCCACCGAAAGTCCCGAACTTCCTGTTCGTTATGATGGCTGCCGTTGGAGATATTTTGCACATTTACATCTGACGGAGGACAATGAAAAGTCCGTCAGGTGTCTTGGGCGGGAGTGTTCTAATAATCTTGGCAGCAGAGGCACATATCAGCATATTTCATATAATTTCGGCGGTTTTTCCTATCGTAAAATGATGTTTGATAACGAAATAAATGTATGCGAAGATATTTTAACGAACAGTGAGAGCAAGGATATTGATTCAACAGCGGCTGCAATCGAGGGAGGTTATGTAATAAAAAAGGATAATGAGTTGGCCGTTACAGTGCCCGCGTTTACAAGATCACAGTATGAAAGCTTTAA
The DNA here is from genome assembly GCA_949282945.1 of uncultured Eubacteriales bacterium. Taxonomy (GTDB): domain Bacteria; phylum Bacillota; class Clostridia; order UBA1212; family CASDQQ01; genus CASDQQ01. The sequence continues at coordinate 17,472 of CASDQQ010000029.1, read as the reverse complement.
AAACTACGCTGAAGACGCATTTGAATCTACAATCGAATTGTACTCAGACGCCGTTTCAAAATATCTGAACGGCTACAGAAAACTTTTTCCGGCCCATCTTAAAGATGATGTATCGAGAGAATGCCATTACATGTTCCTTACTCTTTACGCTACTGTAATATGCGATATAGCAAAGGAAAAAGGGTTATTAAAAGCGCCGTCCCCTGATAGCGTATGTGATGTGATGATACAGCATAAATAATGAAGTTACGCCGAAAGCCATTATGGTTTCCGGCGTTTTTTATCATCGCTTGCGCGTTTATTTTTTACCTGGTCTCTGTGTTAAAGCGACCAGTTTTAACTTACTCTTTTTTTCCGCTTACAATTGAATAATAAGCATTGGAAGTAATCTTATACACCAGAACATAAAACAGTCCGAAAATCAAAAAGCAAATTACTGTTACTATGACCACAAGCGATAAATTTCTCAAATTGAACAATTGCAGAAGCTTCCAAACAAGCGGAAACGCAAAGGCCAGGTGTAATCCAGCAAATAACAGGGGCATAAAAAATACCGTAAGCATTTGAGAATTTATACTCTTTTGAATATTTTTTTTCGTCATTCCGACCTTCTGCATGATCTCAAAGCGCGATCTGTCCTCATATCCTTCAGAAACCTGCTTATAGTATATTATAAGCACCGCGGCAAGCAAGAAAACAATACTCAACATGATTCCAAGAAAAAACAGGCTGCCGAAAGTGGCAAAAAAATCCTCTCTGTTTTCTTCCCGGCTTTCCACGCTTTCGGAAGTAATGCCGTAAATACCTTCAATTTCAAGTTTATATAGTGCGGAACGTATATTATCACCGACGGCAATCTCAGATTCAGCACCAGTATCCATATCGATACCGCACTTATAGCTGAGCTGCATCATATTATTGCCCAGCGAATCTTTTAAAGTAAGAGCAGGTCTTACAAACGCTTCAAAATCACTTACTACAATACAAATAGAAGGAACTATCTGCATATTTATATGTCCGTCAGAAAAGAAGCTGTCTAATACTTTCTTTACTTTGTACGGCTGACCGTCGGCAATAGCAAAGGTGTCCCCGGTATATTCTGTACGTATACAGTAGATCATACACTCATTTTCATTAAGAGTTTCTTCCGTCCCCATCAGTCGGTTATAATCGGCAAGAGGAATTACCTGTATGGTACCTACATTGTCATATGTATTCAGGTTAAAATTCGTCAGGGAATCCACGTCAATAATAATTCCGGTATCTGTAAAAAGGCCTGAGACCTCCCCCGTCCGGTAACCTGCCATATTGCCCTGATTTCCTCCGCTTTTACTTATAGTATCACGTAAAAAGTTTATATTCTCATCATTAAAGTAAGTAATATCCTTTATTTTGATGTCTACATTGACACTGTGCGGATAACGGTTCTGTATGGTATCTTCCGAACCAAAATAAAGGCTCGCGGAAGAGGAAATCATAACCAGCACCATTGTCAGCAGGATACAAATTGACGCAAGCCCCGCTCCGTTGCGTTTCATACGGTAAACCATCGAAGACACTGACACAAAATGATTAGGCTTATAGTAATATTTCTTATTCTTTTGTAATATCCGGCACAGCACTACCGATCCGGCAATAAAAAGTAAATAGGTTGCGGCGATGACCAAAATAACAGCCATGAAAAAGACAATAAGCGCAGTGAGCGGCTCTTCTATACTAACGGCAAGAAAGTAAGCTATTCCAAGACCCACAACGCCTGTTACAGCAAGCAGCCAGTTGCCCTTTGGCGGCTTTTCCCCCACTTTACTGCTCTGTATAAGTTCAAGAGGCTTAGAACGGCGCACTTTAATCAGTGAATTAAATAAAAGCAGCAGATAGATCAGGCCGTACACAAGAAATGTCTGCCACAGCGCTGCGGTTCCTATACTCAACTGATATGACACATCCAAATGTAAAAGATTCAATAATCCCAGTTCCGCCATTTTTGAGAGCGCTATACCTAAAACCAGGCCTGAGATGATCGCAAAGGACCCCACGATCAGGCTTTCCCAAAACATAATCCTGCTAATATTATTTTTATCCATGCCAAGGATATTGTAAAGCCCGAACTCGCGATTTCTCTGGCGTACTAAAAACGAGTTGGTGTAAAACAGAAAGATCATCGAGAAAAAACCGATAACCCCGGCTCCCATAGGAAGCATGCTCATCAGAGTATCCCCTCCGGGCATCTGAGCCAGAGTTGGAGATTCTACCAAAAAGCACAGTATATAAAACATCATTACCATAATGCTTCCGGTAAAAATATACGGCATATACAAGCGTTTATTTTTTCGTATGCCGTCCAGAGCCAGTTTGGGATAAAATCCTGCTTTCATTTTTGTTCCCCTCCAGTCGCCAATATGGTCAGCGTATCTGATATCATCTGATACATATGATTATCAGTATTGTTACCGCGATATATCTGATGAAATACCTCTCCATCTTTTATAAACAAGACCCGTCCGGCCCGGCTTGCAGCCTTGATCGAGTGTGTAACCATTAAAATAGTCTGACCGGTTCTGTTAATTTCACTGAACAGATGAAGCAGTTCATCAGTTGCCTTTGAATCAAGCGCTCCTGTCGGCTCGTCCGCCAGGAGCAGTCTGGGATTGGTGATCAAAGCCCTTGCAACGGCTACCCGCTGTTTTTGTCCGCCGGAAATCTCATACGGATATTTTTTCATTAGTTCTGTAATGCCCAGATACGCGGCAATCGGCTGCAGACGTTCCTTCATTTCCTTATAATGTTTGCCTGCCAATACTAAAGGTAAATAGATATTATCCTCAATGGAAAAAGTATCTAACAGATTAAACTCCTGAAAAACAAATCCAAGATTATCCCTGCGGAAAGCCGCTACCTGCGACTCTTTAATTTTTGACAGATCCTTTCCGTCAAGAAGGACCGTACCTGACGTAGGCTTATCAAGCGCTGCCAAAATGTTGAGCAATGTGGTCTTACCAGAACCTGACTCTCCCATAATAGCCACATAGTCACCCTGTTCAACACTGAACGTCACACTTTTAAGCGCTTCTACCTTATTTCCGCCAAAGCGGGTCGTATATACTTTTTGTACTCCGCTTACATTTAAAATACTCATCACAGAATCCTCCTTCAAAATTCTGTCCATATTGTAACAAAAGAAGGATTTGCCTCGCCATAAAATCAGCTTACAAATCCTTTTGAAATCTAACAATTTTGTAAGAAGTAGTTTATTCCTCTCCTAATTTTGCCTGTTCAAGATCTATAATAATAGCAGTGCCTTTGTCAACAACAGATTCCGCTTTTATACTATGTCCAAGATTTCCGCAAATACGTTTACATAGATACAAACCAATACCGCTGGCTTTTTTATCCGTTCTCCCATTATATCCCGTATAGCCGTTTTCAAATATACGCGGAAGATCTTCCGGAGAGATACCTATACCCGTATCACGAATACAAAGTTTCTTTTCCGCCTCCAATGTAATGGTAATACTGCCGGACGGAGTATATTTCAGAGCATTTGACAATACCTGCTCAATTACAAAAGAAAGCCATTTTTCATCGGTAATGACGGTCGTATCCAACGGTTCATATTTAAGGCTCAGCCCCCTGCTTATAAACTCTCCTGTAAATTTCTTTATAGTCTGCTTTACAATAGAGTCCAAATCATACTCTTTAATTACATAATCGGTGCTTTCTGAATCCAGTCTAAGAAACATAAGCACCATCTCTACATATTGCTCTATGCGAAACAGGTCCGCCGAAAGCTTACGGGAAAAATCCGAGTCCTCGTTTTGCAGATGGAGCCGCATAGACGCAATTGGCGTTTTGATCTGATGAGCCCATACAGTATAGTAATCGATCATATTTGAATATCTGCCGTTTGCCTTAGTCCTGTATTCATTGTGTTCTTCGGCAATAAAATGTATGATCTGCTGATAATCCTCATCCTCTATGCCGTCGGCTAGCGGAAACGAGCCGGTTATCACATCAGTAAGGTTATGGATACTCTCCAACATTTTATGTTTACGTTTCACACGCCAAAAGTCTGCCGTCATTATAATCAGACCCAGAAAAATACAAAGGCCAGCAGGATAAAATATTGCTCCGGCAGGAAGATGATACATAAGAAAGGTTACCAGGAAGATGATGCAAAATACCGCTCCCATAGCTATACCGCGCCGCCGCTGTTTTATATACTTAAAAAACAATCTCATACCCGCCGCCTCAACTTTCAATGAGATAGCCTACGCCAAACTTCGTTATGATGAAATCCTCCAATCCCACCGCATTTAATCTTTTGCGCAGACGGTTTACATTGACTGAAAGAGTATTTTTATCTACAAAGCTATCTGTTTTCCAAAGCTGTTCCATCAGCTTCTCCCGGCTGACAACTTTACCTTTGTTCTCCATAAGGGTAAGTAATATCCAAAACTCATTTTTTGAAAGAGCTATTTTCTCATCTTTATATGTCAGCGTATTATCTCCGGTGTTAAGCAGCGCGCCCCGGTGTTCTATCACCGGAACTGCCTTTCCAAAATCGTATGTTCTCCGAAGCATTGCCTGTATCTTTGCCATAAGTACACTTTGGTCAAATGGCTTGGCTACAAAATCATCAGCCCCCATATTTATTGCCATAACCATATTCATATTATCAGCGGCGGAAGATATAAAAATAATAGGCACTTTAGAAAATTTACGAATTTCGGCGCACCAATAATAGCCGTTAAAAAAAGGTAAAGAAATATCAAGCAGAACGATATGAGGGTCAAACTCTGTAAACTCGCTTATTACATTGCGGAAATTCTGGACCGTTTGAACTCGCAAATCCCACATCTCAGCCTGCTCTTTAATTGCTTCCGCTATTCCTTTATCATCTTCTATTATCAATAACCGATACATTTTCTCTCTTTATTTCAAAACATATTTATCAGACATTCTGTTAATTTGAACAGTATTATAGCATACAATCATAGCTTTTTCTACTTTCTGAACTCGCCGCAAACATCAACTCCGTATCAGGCACATTCCCGCCGTACTATGAAAAGCATCCTGAAACTAAAGATTTCAAGCCAGAACATTATTGCCGGCCTGTCAAATATTGGCTGATTTTAACATGTATTCCAGTTTACAATCATTGCAATAGCTTATAAAATAAAAATAGACTTTATACAATCCGGGATACTATTTGAGAGGTGTTAACATTGCCAGACAGGATTAAACAGAAGATCGCAAAATTCTTTTTCAGTCGAAAAAACCGTAACTGTTTTTTTGCCTGTACAGCGGCCTTGGTCCTATCTGCCTTAGCCGTTCTGATCGTCTTGACAACTACGGAACATAGAACAAAAATCCCGGTTTCCAACCACAGCACAATTTTATCAGAGACTGACCCTGTCCTGACAAATCCTGCAGTTTCCGGAGCAGAGACGGAAAATAACCCAACCCAACCGTTATCCGGAACGAAAAACAGCGCGCTCGCCAGCCAGCCTACCGGCAAGCCAGTATTGGAATCGGAATCCACGGGCGAATTATATCCTACGCCAGAAACAGAATCTTCCGGCGATCTGGTTCCTACGTCTGAGCCGGAAAAATCTCAGAGTTTTGTATCCGAGTGGAATATTGCTAAAACTGCCGGACAAATAATCTCTGTTCTGGCGTCGGGAACAGCGGCGGAGGTTTCCATGCATGAAAAGGACGTAAACGGCCTCTGGCATGAAATCATGTCCACTTCAGGCTACGTAGGGACAGGCGGTGTCGGTACAGCTTCGGAAAGTTCACCTGCGACACCGCAAGGGATATATACGCTGACACAGGCTTTTGGAGTATGTCCGGATCCGGGAACCTCCTTGCCATACGTGCAGGTAAATGATTCCCATTATTGGGTAGACGATCCAAATTCTCAATATTATAACCGGTTCGTAAGCACAAATAACGTTGATAAGGACTGGATTTCCGCAGAACACCTTTTGGACTCTCCCTCAGCCTATGCCTACGCGATCGCAATTGACTATAACCTTGACTGTGTTCCCGGAGCAGGTTCCGCTTTCTTTTTACATTGCAGCACGGGAGAACCTACCTTCGGATGTGTGTCGGTTCCCAGGGATGATATGGTTTTTATTTTGCAAAATATTACCGAAAACGCATATATCGTAATTGATAGGAAATAGATTTAAAGGCCTGAAAATTATTTATATGGTATACATACAGGTCAAAAAACACAAACGAGGCTGAAAAAATAACGGTCTTTGTTTTTCCTGCCGCCCATACAACAAAAAGGGACTATCTCAACTTTTGAAATAGTCCCCTTAGTTTACTACAACCTTTTACATTTTATAGCTCTTTGTCAAAAGCGTTATTTGCCGAATTTATCTCTGGCTATATAATGTGTATGGAGAATCTCATGAGCCACATGAGATCCAGGCTTTTCGAAATATTCCTCATACAGCTTCTTTATAGAAGGATTCTCATGGGATTTACGTATAACCTTTGCAGAATCCTCATCATAAAGAGCCTTTGCACGCAGCGTTTTGTAATCTACCGTACGCCTTGTCTTAGCCGATACGTGAGGCTGTCCTCCGCCATTTATACATCCTCCCGGGCAGCCCATGATCTCGATAAAATCATATTTTTCTCCGGCCCTCACTTTATTGAGCAGTTCCTGAGCCGCGGCCGTACCATGAGCCACAGCCACTTTCACATCCTGTCCCTTAAGGTTTACAGTAGCTTCCTTTATACCGCTGAAGCCTCTTACCTCAGTAAAATCAATATTTTCCAGTTTATCCCCTGTAACAACCTCAGCTACCGTACGTAAAGCGGCTTCCATAACTCCTCCGGTAACTCCGAATATTACTCCGGCTCCGCTATAATCCCCGAGCATCTCGTCAAATCCCTCATCAGGGAGAAGATTAAACTCTATACCCGCCGACTTGATCATTGTAGCCAACTCTCTTGTGGTGATGACCGCGTCCACATCAGGATACCCCGACGAGGCAAGCTCTTCTCTTTTAGCCTCAAACTTTTTAGCCGTACACGGCATTACAGATACCACAAAAATATCTTTAGGATCAATTCCCTCTTTCTTGGCATAATAGGACTTTATTACGGCTCCTTCCATCTCGTGAGGAGATTTACATGAAGAAAGATTATCTAATAAGTCGTGATAATTATGTTCACAGAATTTTATCCATCCGGGACTGCAGGAAGTAATGAGAGGAAGCTTTCCGCCGTTTTGGAGCCTGTCGATAAATTCCGTACCCTCTTCCATGATCGTAAGGTCCGCCCCGAAGTTGGTATCAAATACCTTATCCACTCCAAGTCTTCTCATGGCCGCAGCCATTTTTCCTGTTACGTTTGTTCCTATTGGCAGCCCGAACTCTTCTCCCAGGGCAGCGCGTACAGCCGGAGCAGCCTGAATGACAACATGCTTTTCTGAATCGGCGATGGCATCCCAGACCTCTTTGGTACTGTCCTTTTCATAAAGTGCTCCCACAGGGCACGCGTTTATACACTGACCGCAGTTTACACAGTTAGAATCTGCCAGAGGCATACCAAAAGCAGCCCCTATAGTAGTCCTGTATCCTCTGTTCTGGACGCTTATAGCTCCTATTTTCTGGATTTCTCCGCAGGCGGCTATACATCTTCTGCAAAGTACACATTTGCTCGCGTCTCTTACAACGGAAGGCGACAAATCGTCAATCTTTCCATCATTCGTACATTCAAATCCTACCGTATCGATACCTAAATCTCTTGTAAGCGTCTGCAATTCACAGGTACCGTTTCTTGGACATGTAAGACATTCAATATTATGATTTGATAAAATAAGCTGTACCGTACTTCTGCGGGCCTGTCTTACGGCAGGAGAGTTTGTAAATATCTCCATTCCCTCGCTTACCGGCATAACACAGGAAGCTGCAAGAGCTCTGGCTCCCTTTATTTCCACAAGACATACTCTGCAGGCACCTATCTGATTTATATCTTTTAAATGGCAGAGCGTAGGAATATGTATTCCGGCTTTTGTAGCGGCTTCAAGGACAGTAGAATTGTCCTCGGCCTGAACTGCCATTCCGTTAATTTTTATATTCACCATTTTATGCCAACCTCCTATTCTTTGACAATCGCGCCGAACTTACATTTTTCAATACAAGCTCCGCATTTTAAACACTTATCCTGATCGATAACAAACGGTTTCTTAATTTCGCCTGAAATAGCGTTTGCAGGACATACTCTTGAACAGAGGCTGCATCCTTTACATTTATCCTCAACAATTTTATATTGCAGCAATGCTTTACATACCCCGGCAGGGCACTTTTTATCCTTTACATGGGCTACATATTCGTGCCTGTAATATCTAAGCGTACTTAAAACAGGGTTTGGAGCTGTCTGACCAAGTCCGCAGAGAGCGGAAGTCTTGATGGTTTTAGCCAGTTCCTCCAATTTGTCTATGTCTTCGAGAGTTCCCTTTCCTTTGGTTATCTTATCAAGGATCTCAAGCATCCTCTTTGTTCCTATACGACACGGAGGACATTTTCCGCAGGACTCGTCAACTGTAAATTCAAGGAAGAATTTAGCGATATCTACCATACAGGAATCCTCGTCCATTACGATAAGTCCGCCCGATCCCATCATCGATCCAATCTGGATAAGAGAATCGTAATCTATGGGCGTATCAATGAGCTCCGCAGGGATACATCCTCCAGAAGGTCCTCCTGTCTGAGCGGCCTTAAATTTCTTTCCGTTAGGTATGCCGCCGCCGATATCGTAAACGATCTCTCTTAAAGTGGTACCCATAGGTATCTCTACAAGACCTGTATTGTTTATCTTTCCGCCTACAGCAAAAACCTTAGTTCCGCTGCTCTTTTCAGTACCTATATTTTTAAACCACTCGGCCCCTTTAAGGAAAATAACCGGAATATTGGCGTATGTCTCAACGTTATTCAAAATTGTCGGTTTTTCCCATAAACCTTTGACTGCCGGGAACGGAGGCCTTGGTCTGGGTTCTCCTCTCTTTCCTTCAATAGAAGTCATGAGAGCCGTTTCCTCTCCGCACACGAAGGCTCCTGCACCCAATCTTATTTCAAGGTTAAAAGAAAAATCAGTTCCGAAGATATTTTCTCCCAGGAGTCCGTATTCCCTGGCCTGTTCTATAGCTATTTCCAAACGCTTGACAGCTATAGGATACTCAGCTCTTATATAAACATATCCCTGATTGGATCCTATCGCGTAAGCGGCGATCGCCATAGCTTCAATAACAGAGTGAGGATCTCCCTCAAGTATACTTCTGTCCATGAAAGCCCCCGGGTCTCCTTCATCTGCATTACAGCAAACATACTTCTGTTCGTTGACCGACTTTCTGGCAAAATCCCATTTCATTCCGGTTGGGAATCCGGCGCCGCCCCTTCCTCTGAGGCCTGAAGCTTTAACAGTGTCTATTACCTGTTCCGGCGTCATTGTGCTTAAAACAGTAGCTAACGCTTTGTACCCGTCATAAGCTATGTACTCATCGATCTTCTCAGGATTTATGGCTCCGCAGTTTCTGAGAGCTATCCTCGTCTGTTTTTCAAAGAACTGAACTCCTTCAACAGAAGTCTCCACATCGTCCGCCACATCGTTGAGCAAAAGTCTCTTTACGATCCTTCCTTTTACAAGATGCTCGGACACGATCTCCTCAACGTCCTCTAATTTAACTTTCACATACATGGAGCCTTCAGGATAAACCACAACTATAGGACCTTCGGCGCAAAGTCCGAAACATCCGGTCTTAATAACTTTTACTTCATTATCTATATTATTTTCTTTAATTTTAGCTTCCAACGCTTCCATAATCTTAGCAGAATTGGAAGAAGTACAGCCTGTACCGCCGCAAACTAAAACATGCGATCTGTAAACCTGCATTTATAGTCCTCCTTATTTATTTAACCGTTCACGCATTATTTACCGGCTGCTCCTATCGTGTATTCCGAAACAACCTTTCCGTTTACCAGATGTTCCGAAACAACTCTGACTGCCTTTTCCGGAGTCATATTTACGTAAGTAACCTTCGCGCCGTCGGTCCCTATAACCTCTACTATAGGCTCAAGCTTGCACATTCCTATGCAGCCCGTCATGGATACGGTAACATTATTAAGGCTCCTCTTTGCAAGCTCTTCAACAAACGCGTTCATAACAGGTCTTGCTCCGGCCGCTATTCCGCAGGTAGCCATACCTACCACAACCCTCACTCCGTCTTTATTTGCCCTCAGGCTTATATCGTCCAAAGTTTTCTTTCTTATCGCTTCTAACTCGGCTAACGTTTTCATTTAAAATCCTCCTAAAAAATATTAATCATTATACTTGGCAAGAATCCCAGCTATATCATCCGGAACAAGCCTTCCGTGTACATCTTCATTTATAGTGAGAACAGGGGCCAAACCGCAGGCTCCTATACATCTGCAAGCCTCGAGCGAAAACTTTCCGTCCGGCGTGCAATCTCCAACGTCAACTCCCAGGAGCTTTTTAAGCTCATCTAAAAGCAATCCCGCTCCTTTAACATAACAAGCAGTTCCAAGACATACCGAAATATTATATTTTCCCTTGGGCTTTAAAGAGAACTGGGCATAGAAAGTTACAACGCCATAAATTTCAGCCAAAGGAATATTCAAACCTTCCGATATTACTTTCTGCACCTCGATAGGCAAATATCCGTAAATAAGCTGCGCTTCATGTAAGACCTTTATTAAAGAACCGCGAACATTTTTATTTTCTTCAATAACGGCTTTGAGCTTTTTCAAATTCTCGTCTTCACAGCCGCAGCAACAACCGTTAACGCTCATTATAATAACCTCCCGCTAATAATTTTATTTCATTATCCAACCAGGTAATTATATACAAAAATCCTCTTCCTGTCTATCATTTCTTCCTTCCTTTTTATGTATTCTTCGACATTTTTTACATTAAAAGCTCTTTCTATAACGCCGTCTAATACAAACTTCGACACGGCTCCCGCTCCAAAGGCCAAAATAGTCTGGTCCTCCTCCATAATGTGCACATTATAATAACTTTCAAAGCCTGGTTTAGTGTAAGAAACATTTTCAAGATTCCCTAACATATTTTTCTGTCTGTACATATAAAAAGGATCATATCCTGATAGGGTCAAAGCGTCATAAGCCTCTTCCACCATTTTTTCTACCACGTCTCCGTCTGTCAAAACATAATTTCCGCTGTATTTTTTCAAGTCGGAGGCACGTTTTATACTCATTGTATGTACCGTTAAATTTTCAGGAGACAAACTCAATATACCTTCAAGAGTATGTTTAAACATTTCAAAGCTTTCTCCCGGAAGTCCGGCGATCATATCCACATTTATATTATCAAAACCTTCATTTCTGGCTTGATAAAAAGCTTTAAAAAATTGTTCCGACGTATGCTTTCTTCCTATCAGCTCCAGTGTTTCGTCATTTAGAGTCTGAGGATTTACGCTTATCCTCGTAATACCGTATTTTTTCAGAATTTTTAACTTTTCAATGTCTATGGAATCCGGTCTTCCGGCCTCGACACAAAATTCTTTTGCGATACCATATTTTCCCCATACGGATCTTACCGTCCCCAGGAGGATGTCCAAATACTCCGGAGTTAAAGACGTTGGCGTACCTCCCCCTATATAAATACTTTCAATAGAAATATCTCCCGATCCCAAAAGTTCTTCAGTACTCTTCATTTCATATATAAGAGTATCTATATATTCCCCTACTATGGACCTGTATTTGTTTATGGGATTGGACGTAAAAGAACAGTATAAACATCTCGTTGGACAAAAGGGTATTCCTATATAAAGAGATATATTTCTTCTTCCCGCATCTTTAAGTATTTCTCTCTGAGTACGCGCAACATTCATAACAAGCCGCGCCTTTTTATCATTCACTTTGTACTTTTCTATAAGTTCGGAAAACACCTCCCGGTCAGACATTCCCAGAGAATATAAACTATTTACCATTTTGGCGGGCCTTATTCCCGTAACATTTCCCCATGGAAGCTGTTTATTTTTTATATATGAAAAAATGTCATAAAGTTTAGCCTTAAGCGCTTTTCTGCTTCGTATAAGCAGCGTCGCTCCCTCCGGATCCCTGAAAAACGCGCTTTCAGTAGCCTTAAATATGTATTTCCCCTTAATATCCCCGTCAAAAAATATCTCGGCCGTAAAGTTAAAGTCATCCGCCGACTCCTGTACGTAAAGGGACATATACCAACCTGCAGGGCTCAAAATATTTTCATTTAAATAGACGATATTTTCCGCCGGAAAGAAAGCTGAAAGTATTTCATGGGTATGGTACCTGAACCTCTCGTCGGATATAAAAACAATTATGCTGTTTTCTTTTTCATTCCCAGTATTCATCATTCAGTAAAAAACCTGTTCTGCATTTTATAATAATATTTTTTAAAAGATTAGAACTCTCATGTCCCGGATAGACTGTAAGCCCGGGATTCATTGAGAATATTTTTTCCAGCGATCTTCTCAGTTCAAGGCGGTCCCCTCCGGGCAGGTCAGTTCGTCCAAAATCTCCGTCAAAAAGGGTGTCTCCTGTAAAAATAACGTCCCCGCATTTTACGCATATCCCTCCCTTTGTATGTCCCGGAGTATGCATTATTTCCAACATAAGTCCTCCCACCTCTATAAAATCTCCGTCCTTAAGCAAAATATCCGCCTCGGTAAAGGTCCTCGGCATGCCGAAAAGCGAAGACACATTGACAAACGGATCGGTAAGCGCTTTTGCGTCCTCTTCATGTATAGCCACCTTAGCATTTGTCTTTCTCCTAAGTTCCTCAAGATACATTATATGGTCAAAATGCCCATGGGTAAGTATTATGTATTTTATCCTCATTCCGGCCTTAACGGCAATTTCAAAAATATCATCCGCCATATTTCCCGCGTCTATAACGGCCGCTTCTTCGTCATTCCCCAGTATATATGAATTTGAACCCGCAAATCCTTTATTTAAAACTTTTAAAAACATATATTTCCCCTTTCAGTGCTTTATTCTGTTAACCTCCATAACCCCGGACACCTTAAGCAGTTTATTGATTATCCTGTCTAGCTGGACCGTATCCTGTATATCGAGAGTCACGTTTATGATAGCGTTGCCCTCTTTGTTGACCTTAGCGTTGATAGCCCTCAGCGTCAAATTAGAATCGGATATCTGATTCATAATTTCTATAAGAAGCATATTCCTGTCAATGGCAACTATAATAAGGTCTGCCGGATAGGACGTCTTAGGCGCGTTGGTCCAAGATACCTCTATAAGTCTGGCCTCCGAGTCAAGTCCCGAGAGTATATTTACACAGTCGCTCCTGTGGACGGATACTCCCCTCCCTCTGGTAATATACCCTACTATAGAATCTCCCGGCACCGGGTTGCAGCATTTTGACAAACGTACAAGACAATTGTCAATGCCCTTTACAACTATGCCGTCCGCGGCCGATTTTTCTTTTTTAGGTTTATCGCTTACAAACTCCTTGGCTATAGCCAAATTTTTATCAAGATCCTCAGGCTTTACCGTTTTGGCATATTCGTCTCTCAGGCGGACTATGATCTTATTTGTGGATATGCTTCCAAATCCCACGGCTGAATACAGATCGTCCATATTGGAAAAATTATATTTTTTCAATATGGGATTCACCCACTCGGCCTTAAAAAGATCGTTCCAGGCTATACCGTACTTTTTAAGCTGCTGCTCAAGCATTTCCCTGCCTCTTTTGATATTGTCCTCGCGCATTTCCTTTTTAAACCAATGGTTTATTTTGTTCTTCGCGTTAGAGGTCCTTACAAACTTGAGCCAATCCCTGCTCGGACCGTTTACGGCTGAAGACGTTATTATCTCAACTATATCTCCGTTCTTAAGCTTATAGTCAAGAGGCTTTATCTCACCGTTTATTTTGGCCCCCATCATCCTGTTTCCTATGGCGCTGTGTATACCGTAGGCAAAATCCACAGGAGTAGAGCCGGCGGGAAGGTTTGAAACATCTCCTTTAGGAGTAAACACAAAAACCTCGTCAGTAAAAAGGTCAAGCTTAAAAAGCTCCATAAACTCGCTGGCGCTCTCCATTTCCTTCTGCTCTTCCATAAGCTGACGTATCCACGCTATCTTACTGTCAAATTTAGCGTCCGTCTTTCCGCCCTCTTTATAGCTCCAGTGGGAAGCTATTCCGGTCTCAGCTATTCTGTGCATATCCCATGTTCTTATTTGTACCTCAAACGGAACGCCATTTGGACCAATAAGAGTATTATGGAGAGACTGATACATGTTCGGCTTGGGCATGGCTATATAATCTTTAAATCTTCCCGGCATAGGTTTGAAAAGCTCGTGTACGATACCAAGCACCGCATAGCAGTCCTTGACCGTATCCACAATTATCCTTACGGCGTACAGGTCAAATATCTGATCCAGAGTCTTATTCTGCCGAACCATTTTCTTGTGTATACTGTAAAGATGTTTAGGTCTCCCGTCTATCTGGGATTTTATACCCATTTCTTCTGTTTTTTGAGATATGATATTTATTATATCTTTTATGAAAGCATCTCTTTCAGCCCGCTTTTCCGCTATCTGGCCTACAAGTTTCTTATACTCTTCGGGCTCCAGATATTTAAAGCACAGATCCTCAAGCTCCCACTTTATCTTTATCATACCAAGCCTGTGAGCAAGAGGAGCGTATATCTGCAGCGTTTCTGAAGCCTTATATTTTTGTTTTTCCGGGCTTTGATACTCAAGTGTTCTCATGTTGTGAAGACGGTCGCAAAGCTTTATAACAATCACTCTTATATCTTTAGCCATAGAAAGAAACATTTTCCTCATATTTTCAGCCTGCTCTTCCTCTTTTGAGGAAAATGGGATCTTACCTAATTTAGTTACTCCGTTTACAAGCTGCGCGACCTCCTCGCCGAAATCTGCGGATATTTTATCAAGGCCGTAATCGGTATCCTCGGCGGCGTCATGTAAAAGTCCCGCTATTATAGTCGACTCATCCATTTCCATTTCCGCCAGCATTCTGGCTACTTCAAGAGGATGTATAAAATACGGCTCCCCGGATTTTCTGAGCTGATTGGCGTGAGCCTTCATTGCAGTTACGATCGCCTTGTCGAGCCTGTTTATATCGCATTTTATATTATGTTCTTCAATTGTGTCTTTCAGCAATGTAACCTTATCATCCATAAAGTCTGTCACTCCTTCGACCTGTCTGCATTTTCCAAATCCGTTCTGAAAATATCTATTATTTTCATTTGCGGAGTCACCCTTCCGTTCCAAACATTATTTTCAAGATTATACACCACACTGTACTTTTCTCCGCATAAAATTTCCTCAGCCCGTTCTTTTGCATTAAACGCAATCCCTTCCGTTTTTACTCCTCCGTTTCGAAAAAATATTTTCAAATGCCTGCCATCCTCCCCCATTGGCTTTAAGCTTTCCACAGTCATGTTCTCCGACATAAACACAGGCATTTCATTTCCATAGCCGTACGGCTCAAGTTTTTCCAGATCAAAAACATTTTTTTCCGTTATTTCCTCAGGCTGCAAGATCAGATCCGCCTTCCTTACAAATTGAGGAAAAGCCTTTTCATCATTTTTTACCGCGTCGTTAAGTCTGCTTTCAAAAGCTTCTATTTTAGAGATATCCAAAGACATTCCCGCTGCAAGCTCATGACCTCCGTATTCTTCTAAAATGTCCCCGCACTTTTTCAGCGCTTCAAAAATATTTATTCCGTATACGCTTCTGGCCGAACCTCTGGCCATTGTTTTATTTTCTACAGATAAAAGTACGCACGGTTTCCCGTATTTTTCGGCAATCTTAGCTGCTACTATTCCTGCGACTCCCTGATGAAAATTTTCCGAGGCTATGACTATTACAGGGCCTTCAGCTTTTTTTTCTTTCTCTATCATAGACTCGGCGCTCTCAAGATCCCTGTTTTCAACTATCTGTCTCTGCTTATTTGACGCGTCCAAAAGAAAAGCCAGTTCTTTTGCGGTATCTTTATCCTCCGCGAGAATAAGCTGTAGAGCTATTTCAGCGTTTCCCATTCTTCCCGCGGAATTTATTCTCGGAGACAACCCAAAAGCAAAGGACTGCGCCGTTATTTTATATTTATTTATTCCCGATAGTTTCACAAGTATGTCAAGCCCTATATTTTCAGTAGAATTTATATGTTCTACACCGTCTGATACAATACTTTTATTCTCGTCCGTTATGCTTACAACGTCGGCAATAGTACCCAAAGAAACCAAATCAACATATTTTTTGTATACTTTTCCTAAATTCCTTACTGAACATATAGCCTGTATAAGCTTATATACCACTCCTACCCCTGATAGCATTTTAAAAGGATAACCACAATCAGGCCTGTGCGGATTTATGACCGCGTCCGCTGCAGGAATAGTATCTCCGCATTGATGATGATCGGTAACGATAATATCCGCTCCTAGCTTTTTTATAAGTTCCGTCTCTTCAAAGGATCTTATACCGCAGTCAACGGTTATGATAAGCTCCGTCCCACTGTTCAATATGGATTGTACAGACTCAAAGGACATACCATATCCTTCGGTAAGTCTGTCCGGAATATAGTAATCTACATTGCCGTTTACCGACCTGAGAAACTTTACGAGCACGGCTGTGGAAGTTATCCCGTCGCAGTCATAATCTCCGTACACGGTTATTTTCTTTCCGGCATCCAGAGCAGACGTTATTATGCCCACCGCCTTTTCCATATCCCTCATCAAAAAGGGGTCGTATTCCAAGTCTTTCCAACCGTATAAAATTTTATTTATTTCCTGTATATCCTCTATTCCTCTCGAGAGAAGTATTTTTAATATAAAAGGATTTACATCCGTTCGGGCGGAAATCTCCTTAAGCTTTGCTTCGTCTATTTTGCCGCATACCCAATTTGATCTCACCATGCAAAGCATCTCCTTCCGCCTATAATATTTTATTATATCAGATTTTATAATGTTGTAAAATAAGTCGGTCTTGCTCTTATTTGTATATAAAAATAAAGAAGCCTCCTTAAAGGCCTCTCTTTAATATTTACATTACTTATACTTTCTTTTCCTTGCTGCTTCAGATTTCTTCTTTCTCTTTACGCTCGGCTTCTCGTAATGTTCTCTCTTGCGCACCTCCGCAACAATACCTGCCTTAGCGCACTGTCTTTTCCATCTTTTAAGCGCACTGTCCAAGGATTCATTTTCCTTTACTCTAACTTCAGACATCTATATTTTCCCTCCCTCCGCTGATTGCTTCTGGCTCTGGGGATTAGTAAAACCAATTCAAAGCTCAACGAATATTATATTTAATATATTTTTTAGTGTCAATACCTAACTTCCTTGAGTTTGCGAAGATCACCCTCAGCTTCAGAATGTAATCTGTGCAAATTTGACCTTCTGTCATTAAGACGCGTTTGTCAGAGGATATTTTCACCCATGTTCTTTCCTCCCAG
>CASDQQ010000028.1 GCA_949282945.1 uncultured Eubacteriales bacterium | reverse complement strand
ATGCGCCGCCGGATAATTCCGAGCTTTCAAGTCTCCCCGACGAGCTTATACAAAAGTACACCGAGGTTTTTAAAACTCCGCAGGCGTTTATTGATATCGGAGGAAAAATGCTTGTTGTGCCGGTTGATGAGTAGTGGAATCATATGCCTTGCGCGGAAATAGATTTAATTGACATATTATTAAATGGCGGTTATAGTAAAGATAAAGGGAAGCGATTACCGTGCCCGAATTAAGCAGATTCTATAATATTGTCATTAAAATGGTTTTTTCCGATGATGGACAACATAATAAACCGCACTTTCATGTATACTATGCCGAGTATGACGCATCCGTAGGCATTGACGGAGAGCTTTTAGCCGGAAAACTTCCGGTAAAACAATTGAAATTGGTACAAGCTTGGGCTGCAATACATGAGGATGAGTTATAAAGCGCATGGAACAAGGCGGTAAGAAATGAACCGTTCGGAAAAATCGAACCGCTTAGATAAGGAGTGGATTTCGATGTGTGTTGTAGATGGCATTGCTTATGCCGGAGAGCCTGAACCGGTTATAAAGGTTAACGGAATACGCGCTATGGATGATTATAAGCTATGGGTAAGGTTTAATACAGGTGAGGCTAAAATTTTTGATTTCAAGCCAATGCTTGATATGCCCGCGTTTGCGGCTCTAAAAAATACAGAACTTTTTAACCGAGTTTATATTGATTACGGCGTACCGGTATGAAATGACGGAGATATAGATATCGCTCCTGAAAGAATATACCGCGACGGAGTGCCGTGTGACAGTCAAATAGGCGCATAAAACTAAAATCTGCCGGCTTCAAACGAAGTCAGCAGATTTTTTATGCCTTAATAACTGTTGCGAGCTTTTCAAGCCCGTGCCGTTCTATGTATTCATACACAGCCACAATATCATTAAAAACCATAGCCTCACTGAAAAATTCGGTATAGTTAAGAGTGTCCTTTAAAAGCGGATATTTTTCGCCTGTATTTACCGCAATATAATATTTTTCTTTCATTCAAAGCACCCCCCCGCAGACGAAATATATTTTCAATTATCTTTTTCTCAGTTAAAATTTCTATATCCCTTGAAAACACTGGTATTTCCAGCGTTTTCGCCGCCTCGGTTTGGCCCTTTTCCCTCATTTTTTCCCTTGCGAGAAGAAATGAGGGAAATTTTTTCAGGCCGTCCCTACAACCTTATCCAGCAGCCTTGCGGAAGTTCGCTTGGCCTCTCTGGTGGCGTGGGCGTAAATGTTCATCGTGGTACTTACATCAGAATGTCCCAACAGCTCCTGCACATCCTTGGGTGCTGCCCCGTGGGAGAGAAGGTTGGTCGTATATGTATGCCTCAACAGATGGAAGTGAAAATCATCCATATCCCCGATCTTCTTTCGGGAGTATCGGCACACACTGCTGACCGTTGCAGGAGCTTCATAAGCTCCATCGGGCCGCAGGCAGACGAAGGAAACCTGGGTGTAACCTTCTGGTGGTGTCTCCGTCCGGGGCAAGAAATAGACCTCATAGTAGGTGCGGTTCTTTTCCTTGACGATGCGGTAGTAATTTTGCGAGTACAGCGGTCCATATTTGATGCTGTTCAGCATTTGCTCCTTTTTGGCTTCCCGCAAGATGGCCGCCAGG
>CASDQQ010000027.1 GCA_949282945.1 uncultured Eubacteriales bacterium | reverse complement strand
CATAATCTTATGAGAACGGGAAGAGAATATTTGCTGCTTTTGGACTTTTTCAAAAGACCTGACTGTTATGAAATGGATGAAAAAGACGAAAGAACATATGTTATGCAGGATGTGTTTTTTTCTCAGTATCCGATAAAAGAGGTAAAATATAAATATCTCACGAAAGCGGATGAAGGCACACTGTGGACATACGCCGACGTCAAAGATTACGATATGTTTTTATACGTTTCCGAAGAAGGAGCCGCAAATGTTGAGGATATTTATTTTATCCGGCAGTATAAAAAGTTCAGAGAGGAAATATTTGCACTGACAAATGTTGAGGAACAGTAAAAGTAACATAAATTTAAATTTGTATATCAGAGCTTTGGCGGGGTTCTTTGTGGGAGGTCTTTTTTTCTTTCTAGTTGGAACCTCCGCATATCCTTCCATAGAGAAATATGTGGCTATGCTTGCGGCTGGAAACATAATAGTAAGTACGAATGGAATAGATATTTTTTCCATTATACTTTTTACTTTTCCTCTGATAATACAAATGGGACTATTTTCGTCTTTAATATATGAGGATATAGACAGAAGCGCGGTTTTCCTGTTCACCAGATCAAAGAGCATGAGAACCTGGCTTTTGGGAAAAATGGCTGTCATAACCACGGCGTCCATGTTTTTCTTTTTAAATATGGAACTTGCCATAATAGCCCTGGGATATCTATATAATATTCCGGTAATAGGTTTTAACCTGCTTATT
Organism: uncultured Eubacteriales bacterium; assembly: GCA_949282945.1. GTDB lineage: Bacteria > Bacillota > Clostridia > UBA1212 > CASDQQ01 > CASDQQ01. Next base: position 10,516 of record CASDQQ010000027.1, on the reverse strand, counting down.
AGAACAGCCGCAGCCGCGTTTATATTGACAGGGTTGTGCCAGACAGTATTTTTACTGGCCTGCAGCCTGTTTGCTCTTCATTTTGAGATAAAGGGTACGGTTATCGTAACGCTATGCGTTTATCTTATGTCAGCACTTTTAACAGCAGTGGGAATTATGACCGACCAAAATTGGCTGTGCGTTATATTGCCCGGACAGCAGGGTATTGTAAATACACATAATATTACTTTTATTCAAAATAATATCGGATATGACTACGACAATACCATATCATTTTTTACTTTAAAAATTTCCGTAATATATAATGTAGTCCTGCTTGCGCTGATATATATATACGGACTTGTGTCTATAAAAAAATATGATGTCCTATGATAAAATTGATATCCATATTACATCAAAGCGCCTCAGGCCTGGGCCTGAGGCGCTTTGATTAATCACTTTTTCATGATTTGCTTACTCGTTTTTAGATTGGGGATTTTCTTTTTCAAAAGTTTTATTTTCTATATCCTGCGTATCCTGACCTGCTTCTATCCCGGAGCTTTCAGACGTTTCAGCGGCGCCGGAAGCAACCGGCCCTTTTTTCGGAGCAGGCTTATTTCCTGCCCGCAGTATAAAGAATATCGCAATACCCGCCGCGGCTAAGATCAAAACGCAGATAATTATTACGATCGCCGTATAGGATAAAGATGAACCTGTTTTAAACGTATAGACCACATCTCCGCCGTTTCCGGAAAGAATGATCTTTATTGTTTTTCCGTCAAAATCTCTTATTGTGGCCCCGGTAGTCCCGTCGTAGAAAATATCCGTGTCATCCACTTTTATTTTAATACTTTGGGCATTAGAGGTACGGATATTTTTTATATCGAAAGAATCCGCCTTTCCGGAAATCTTTAAAGTATATTCATATATGTCTTTAGAGAAGGATGGTGTGACTTGAACGCCGTCGGAAAATTCTATGGCTTCTATTGAAGGCGCTAAAACTTCATTTACCGTTCCGAATACTTCTACCTCAGAAAGAGCGGCCCATTCGCTTCCGGCCTTTTCAAATCCCTGTATTTTTACGTAAGAAGTAGCCTTTGTTCCTCCTTCGATATTTATAGTCTGTGTTTCGGCGGTTTCGGAAAGAGTTACTTCCTGTGTACTTCCGTCCGAGAATTCCAAAACGGCTTTGTTATAGTACGTGTCATGAGGGAAATCTGCCCTTATAGTTATAGCTACCTTGTTTACATAAACGGTTTTTCCAAAATCTATCTGATACCACAGGTCGTTGGCTTCCAGATCAGATCCCCATGACTGCAGCGGATAAGTACCGTGTCCGTTATTTACTTTAAATCCGTCTATTGCGTTCCTTGAGGAAAATTCCGGAGAATTGTCATTGTCGTACGTATTTCCCGCCGAGGCGTGAGGATATACGGAAGAATATGATAGATCGTAAGGGTTCAGCGCCAGATTTCTTTCCGTCTGAAGATCATTTTCATCCGCCAGTCTCACGGTGATTATCGGATCTGCGCCAGACAGAACGTAAGATGGAAACACAGACTTTGTAAAGGACGGAAGCGTATATTCAAAAACGCCTGACGGACAGTAGATAAGAGCCTCGGAAAGACGCGGGTTAAGATTGAAGAAAAAGTATTCGACTCCTTCCGGAAGAGTTACTGTTACTTTGCCGTCCACTGTGAGTTTGCTGTCAAGATACAGCATTACAAGTCCTGAATCGGTTATTGAACCTAGTACTTCGCCATTTTTGTCCGTGTAGGATACTGTTACGGGGAGAGAGGATATTTCGCCTGAGGAGGCCGAAAGCTTTTTAGTAACTTCGTCTACCATATCGTAATATTCTCTTTTATTCAGTTTTTCACTGTATTCTTTGTAGTCCGATGAAGACCAGTTATGAGCCTCGTCGTAAGAACCTTTAAAAGGAACGCAAAGATCGATCCATGTGGTTATGGTTTTGATTTCTTTATCGGAAAGATCTCCGTGACCTGATTTCAGCCGCTGTATGAGAGCGCTTTGGGTTGAGCCGTATTGGTAGGGCTCCAGTATTTCGGCCGGCGACATTGAGGAAATCCAGTTTGTATATTCATTTACAGGAGTACCCTGGAATTGATTGCCTCTTGCAGTGGAACCGGTCAATACCAGGTAAGAAAGAGTATAGAAGGTTTTTTCTCTTTCTCCCAGTACAGAATATGATTCAAGGGATATCTGGCCCGCGCCTTCTTGCTTGTCAGCGCTGTATATTCCTATATCTATTGCCTGACCGCCTCCCGTGTTTATGGCGGAAACGGCTAAAAGATTTTCGCCTTCTTTGACATTCTCAAGAAAAGCTTCGGTTATTTCCTGCTCGACATAATCTGTGAGATAACCTTCTGCCGAATATATAAGGGTACCATTTAAATAAACCTCCGGATTTTCATCATAAAGTGTTTTAAGAAGGATCATTTTATCCTTTATAGCGTCCACGCTGTCTACGTTAAACGTAGTCCTCAGGTATATATTTGACGTATTCCAGTTGGTCTTCTGGCTAAACGAGCCGAAAACCGCCCTTCCCGTTTTCCAGTCAGAGTCTGAAAAATCAGAGGAGTACCAATTATCGCCCGGAGCCCTGGTAGTATATTTCCATTCAGAATTGATTTCAAAAATGGGAGTGCGGTCAAGATCTGTCTGGTCATCATCAGAAATCCCCACTTTAATAAAAGCGGAAGTCCGGTTATTGTGGCAGGATACACAATTCGCATCCAAAATAGGCTGAACCTCTTTAAGATATGAAAAGCCCTCAGAATCCTCTGCCGGATCATAAGTATCTTCATTTTCAACCTCCATCCAAAGGTCAGGACGAAGAGTCTGGACGCCTTTTTTCATTGCAATGGTAACAGAAGAATTTACCGGAGGAACAGTGTTTTTATCCTCATGACAGCCAACGCAGGAAAATGTTTCGTTAGGCATTAGGGTAGACCAGCTTCTCATTGATTGTATCAACTCGCCGTCTGCGTTCAGAACCTGAAAATAAAGCGGAGTGTTGGCAGGCACTTTAAAAAGAGCTGAACCGTCTTCTTCAATTTCAACTATACCCAAAACTTTCTTTATATCCCACGACCCGTTGCCGGTGGAGACAGGTGAAAATTGGTCGGACGTACCTGAGCCGGCTCCTATAGTGGCTCCGATAGATGAAGAACGGAATTCAAGAGCTACGACGCGGAGATATTTAGCTGTACCAAATTCAACTCCGGTCATCCCGTCCCCCTCATAAACGTTTCCGATATAGTATGTACCTGTATCAACACTGTTATTTACCATACTGGGACGTTCAAAAAGGGTCCTGGTCTTTATTGGAACTATCTGGGACGCTCCGTAATTGCTCGTGGGAGAGCTTATAAGTATCCTTTCATTGGTTTCGGAATTCATATAGTAAATGCCAAACTGAGTAGCTTCTTTATTTGAGCCCCAACCGGATCTGCAATAGGATACAAGAAATTCGTGATCGTTAAGAGCTACGGGATATTTATATATAGGTCCGGATTGGTTCTGCATATCCTCTTCCTCTCTTCTTGATGAAGTGGAATCCTCAAAAACGAACTGTACCGCGTTGCCCTCATTCCTGCCTTCGGAAGTATCAACTAAAACAAGCTTTCCGCCCTGCCAGGTATGATGTCCGCTGCTTATAGAAACATACAATCCGGGCGACCCGGGAACTTCTCTTGTATGGAGAAGAGTGGTAGGGAAGCTTGAGCCGTTTCCGTATACCTCGGTCTGGTTTGTGCCGTCGGGAAACATTTGGAATACACCCTGGATAAACATCTGGGTCCTGTCATTGTAATCCCATCTTGTATAAAGAACTCTTCCGTCTTCAGTAACCGTCGGATATGTGGTGTGGACCTGATCGTACCCCAGACGCATTATATTTGAACCGTCAGCGTCGCAGGTATACATGTTTGATACGGGAGTTATCCAACAATCCACATATTCTATGCAGCGGGTGGATGAAAAGATAATTTTCCCGTTTGGAAGGTATTTAGGTTCTATATCCGCAATACCGGAACCAAAAGTAAGCTGCTTTATGTCTTTTGTAGAAAGGTTCATTTCATAGAGATGAAAATCGTCGTTTGAGGTTTTTTTCCAGGAAAAAAGCACCGTTGTACCGTCTTCTGAGATATCCGGATCTCTGAGAACGCCGCTCCTGGATTCAAGAAGGACTTCCTCGCGGCGTACGATTTTTCCTGAGTCTTCCTTTAAGGTAAGAAGAACCATTTGCGAACCCGGACGAAAATTAGATTCATTGCCCATAGGACTGTTCTTTTCGTCTGATACAGCTTCCGTATAGGCATAATGTGAACCTCCCAACTGCTTGTGTTTTATTACTATGAATTGCGTTGCCGTATCCAAAAGAGTCCCGAAGTCGGAAGCTGTATATTCCGTGGGTGTTTCGGTAACTTCTCCCTCTTCTCCCGAAACAGAGGGAGGGAGATTGACAAACATAAAAGTAAACATTATAAAAAACACCAGAAGCAGAGCAATGAAACGGTTTGTTTTATAAATAAAATTATTTTCAAAAGAAAAATTCATTTTATATACTCCTTTCTCGGTCAACCATTATTATAAACTGTAAAATCCGTCGCCAGAGAGCTTCCGTCCTCAGCCTTTATAGAAACCACGTAATAAGCCCCCACTTTAAGTTCCGCGCCTGTCTTTATCCCTAGAGGTATTATGGCGGTATCGCCCACATCCATACTTTCGAGAGTAATTGATTTTGAGGTTATTTCTTTGTCGTCGTCCCCGTAAAGAGTGATCGTTACGACAGCATTTTTATCTGTTGGAAGCTGTTTCCTGACAGACATTTCATAAATTTCACTGTCGGCATATAAAGCGTTATATACGTCTTTCCCGTCGGAGCTGCGGATCTTCACCTGCTCCGCGCCGTAATATTCGCCTTGATTTCCTATGGACCCCACATACGATGTAAGTTTATCAAGCTTTTCGTCAGAAATTTTATAATCATCCGGCAGGGAAGCGGCTACAGCTTCTTTTAAAGTGGCGAACTGTCCGCTTGCAAACCAAGGCCCGCTAGACCATACTTCTACGAGGGTAGGAGTATCAAACTCGCGGTTATCCCAGGTATCTGAATAGGAATTGGATTTGTGCCTGAGCATATCTGTAAAATTCGGGCCGTAGTGACATTTTACACATCCCGCGTCCTCAAATATTTCCTTCCCTTCAAGAGCGGCTTCGGTAAGGGAACCGTCTCTGTTTAGATAGGGGCTCTGGATTGGGGAAATGGACTTAAGATACTCGTCTATGGCGTTTAATCCTTCTTCATCAAGAACGTTAAATTGAATATATTTCATACCGGAACGTACAGCAGTTTCTGCAGAATCCCTTATTCCCGTTATCATGACAGGGGGAGTTCTGTGGGAGTATATCATACTTTTTGCGCTTTTCGGATTTCCCAGGCTGTCATTTAAGTTATCCCAGTTAAAGCCGTCTACTCTTGCGTCGGGGTGACAGCTTGCGCAGCTTTCCCATTTCTGATAGCACATCGTAGCGTCAAACCACAGGGTTTCTCCGGTCCTGACAGCGTCCGCCTCTGGCTGCTCGCCAAGAGAAATGGAAGAAGTCTCCTTTTTATCCTCTATATCGAATACCGAAATATCTCCTGTAAAATATCTGCATATATAAGCGGTTCCATCCTTTATCGCAAGATTCCTGAGACCCTGTCCTCCTACGTATATTCTGACTTTGCAGTCGTCCATAAAAGGCATGTAATTGGGAATATCGGAAATTGTGGCTACATTTTTATTGCGGCCGTCTTTCACAATATCTATTTCTCTGAACATAAGCTTGGTATCTATGACCATTACTTCGCTAGTGCCCGAAAGAGAAACTATAAGATCATCGCCGCTGCATTCAATGCCCCAGGGATTTGCGGCGCCTTCTTCAACATTATCCAGAAGGACCGCCGTGTATATTTCCTGACTCTGAGTATCTATAATCGTAACGGCATTTGTGTTTATCCATCCTCTGTCAAGCTGTGTAGTAGGATAAGCGTATCTTGCTATTATGTTAGCTACATATACATAGTTTCCGTCGGGAGATGTGCAGATACCTTTAACTCCGCCGGAACCGTTAAGAAGAGGTATCTCTTTGGCCACACTGTCTGTTTCAGTATCTATAACGGTTACCTTTGCCGATACGGTATCGGCATTTGCTGCCCCGTCGGGAAGATGAGAAGCGGCATATACATATTTTCCCGCAACAGTCAGAGCCATGGGCTCTCTGGAAATTTCTATTACCTTAACTTCAGATAGATCCGACTGATTGTATACGCAGATCTCATTTGAATATCTGCAGGCCACGTATATCTTACCGTTATGTATTACCATGTCCACGGGAGTGTGTCCCGTTTCGGCGGTAATCTCCGCGGATGAAAGGGAGCTGTTGGTCTTGACTATATTTCCGGCCAGTCCTCCCTCCAGAAAGTAAACAGTATCTCCTTGCGCGTATATGCTGTTTACCTGCTGAGACGCGCTGAATTCCGCCTGAACGGAATTATCCTGCAAATTCAGTTTATAGATTTTATTTGATGTGGCGTCGGACACATAGGCGCTGTTCCCGTCAATGGATATGTCCGAAGGCGAAATATAACCTGTAGTTATTTTTTTATAAGACACCGGTTCATCAGCAAAAATCCATACCGCAAGCCCTATCATCAAGCACAGTGTGAGGATGATAGCGGCAAGCAAGCTTTTTTTTACCTTAAAAAATGTCATACAAATCTCCTCCTGATATTTATATACAAATTATCTTTTATGAATATGAATGGACTCCTCCCATGCCAAAGAGATTTATCCCTACAAGGGTGATTATAAGAGCGGCAAACCCCAAAATTATAAATACATACATATATTTTCTTGCTTTTGCGTTTCTATAGCAATGAAGAAAGATCGCGTAAAGCAGCCAGGTGATAAACGCCCAGTTTTCCTTTATATCCCAACTCCAGAAATGTCCCCAGATTTCGTTGGCCCATATGGCTCCGATCAGCATTCCCGCCGTCATGAACGGAAAGGAAAGCCTCACCATATCGTATATGCCTTTATCCAGGACAGAATGATCCTCTCTTTTACTTTTTGATATGAGCCGTGTGAGGCATATAACAAAAGATGCCGCTGATAATGAATATGAAAGCATGTAACATAATACGTGAGGTATAAACCATACAGATTGAAGGGCGGGTACGCGGAGCCACTCTTCAGGTGTAGTCATAAAAAACGCTCCGGTCATGGCTACTCCGGCGCAAAGCATAAAATATTTTGCGGTCCACGGATCCTTATTTACAAAGTGCATATAAAGATATGACAGAGTAAAACATGCCGATACAAATGTAAGGACCTGATACATGCTGATAAAGGGCACATATCCGTTTGTGACCCAATTTATGCCAACCAAAGAAATGTTAAACAAAAAAGCAACTCCGTTTAATACATATGCGGGGGTTTTTTTATTTAATATATGAAAGAGAGCCGATATAAAATATGTAATTGCCGAAACCGCCGTCAATATTTTTAGCGTAATATCCATTATTTTTTCACCTCTGTTTTTCCGCGTTCTTTGGTAAAGCAGGCTATAAAGCTTCCTGATATTATAAAGATTATTCCGGCTACGGCCGTGTATTCTCCCGGGTCATGCTTAAAAAGGACCGCTATGGAGTCTATTTCCGAGCCGGGGGAGGAAACAGTATAATTCATTAAATAGAGTTTCCAACCATTTTTTTTGATTGTATGATTGGCAGCTAAAATATCTTTTTCACGCTGATTTCCCGAAGAAATGATCATATCGGCCTCATACCATTTGTCAGTAACGCCGTCGGAATATTTTTCCACCGTAAAATTCTCGGCACCTATACCAAAGCCTAAATTTATAAACTCTCCGTTTTCACGTTGTATGTGCGAGTAGGTATTTCCGTCTATTGGAATATACGCATAAAAGCTGTCTCCCTTTACATAATACATAAAATTTCCTAAAAGGAACATGACAAGTCCTATGTGAAGAAGATAAAAACCTATTTTTCTCACTGTGAATTTCTCAGTAAAAACACAGAAAATCTGTATTATGGAAAAAATAAAAAATATGACGACGGTAAACCAACCGGTAAAATCTATTTCCGGCTGCCAGGAAAAACCAGGAATAACAGAAAGCAATGAAGCTAAAAGAGGAATAAAAGAAAGCGCGGCAAACACAGCGGCAATCAAAGACATTGCTATTATAGAAAAACGCATAAATCCTGATTTGTTCATTTCTACCTCCAATATAAAGCAAATAAAAGAACTGCTTATATTATATTGAAAGAATAGTTTAAAAACAAGGGGGAGAATTATAAAATTTACATATTATGTTAAATAATTACAGAAATAAAGCAAGGTCGCAATTCTTAATTTTTATCTCTGAATACTTCTCTGAGAAGCCTGTATGCAAGATCCATTTCCTCTGAAGTACATTCTGAAAGAAGATCGCTGAGTTCGGGAATCAAATAATTCCGGGAGCCTTTATTAGAACCTGAGACCAATGAACCTATATCAATTTCAAGAAACGTACTTATCTCGGAAAGCCGTGTAAGGTTTATTACTGCTTTGCCAGTCTCGATCTTGCTAACATAAGGAACGGATACGCCAAGAAAATCAGCCATATCCTGTTGAGTATAATTCTTTTTCTTTCTGGCTTTTTGAATTCTGTTTCCGATGACTGTAAAATCTATCATCTTTTCCTCCCAATACTGGCTCGTAAATAAAAAATATATAAAAACTGTACGTTTAATAAAATTAGCATTTATAAATAAATATTTACATAAACTTATAAGGAAACTATTCTCTATAAGTTTATTTTTTTTAAAAATTTTGATGGCAGCTTGAAATATTCGGATAGTTTGAAATCAAAATTTCTCCCTAAAAACCTCTCTTAGTATGCGAATAGCAAGATCCATTTCTTCAGAGGAACATGAAGAAAAAATATCGCTTAATTCAGGAATAAGATAGTTTTGAGAATTTTTATTTGACCCTGAGACCAAAACTCCTATATCCACATCAAGAAAGGTGCTTATTTCTGAAAGCCTGGTAAGATTTATAACGGCCTTGCCAGTCTCGATCTTACTTATATAAGGAACGGATACGCCAAGAAAATCAGCCATATCCTGCTGAGTATATTTTTTCTTTTTTCTGGCGCGTTGGATTCGGTTTCCTATTACAGTAAAATCAATCATTTATCCTCCTTGTACAAACCCTGTCATATCTTTAGTACTTATTTTTATTTTTTTAATAAAATTAGCATTTATGAATCAACATTTACATAAAGCTATAGAGAAATAATGCCTTATAAATTATATTTTTTGACAATTTTACAAAAAATTATTCAGGAAATAATTTTCATAAATGCTAACAAAAAATGAATTTACATTTGGAAACCTTGATATATAAATCGGGAATATATATAATCAATATGTATAAATTATTACAAGATGCGGCTTTTTGGCAGAATTTTATCCGCAATAAATTTTTGGGAGGAAAGCGCATTGAGTGATAAAAAGAATGAGAAAAACAAGGTTACGATGAAGGAAATTCCTTTAAGTGAAAGGCCCTATGAAAAACTGGATTTTTTGGGGGCCGAAACGCTTTCGGATACGGAGCTTCTGGCCATAATAATAAAGAACGGAACAAAAGGCCGCAATTCTTTAGAAGTCGCCAGAGATATTATGCTTTCTGCCGACGGAGCCGGAGGATTGAATAATATCCGTCAGCTTTCTATTGAGGAACTGACGAAGATCAGAGGTATAGGCAGGATAAAAGCTCTTCAGATAAAGGCTTTGTCGGAAATAACCAAAAGACTTGCGGCAACTCCCGTAGTCAAAGATAAAACTACTGTAAAATGCGCGGAAGACATAATAAAAATGCTTATGCCGCAAATGCAGGAATATAAAAGAGAAGTTGTAAAAGTAGTCTTATTGAACGCAAAGAACCGCGTTATAAAAATATCGGATGTATCCGTTGGAAGTCTCTCGGCATCTATAGTGCACCCGAGGGAAATTTATCTGGAGGCTGTGAAGTGTTCGGCCGCCGCGATCATAGTATGCCATAACCATCCTAGCGGAGACGCGGAGCCGAGCAGAGAGGACATCGAAACTACAAAGAGGCTTTCCGAAGCAGGGACGGTATTGGGAATACAGCTTTTGGACCATATTGTTTTCGGAGCCGGGAGCTGTAAAAGTATTTTAAGTATGAAGACGATAATATGATCTATTTTGTGAAGGGGAAGAAAGATGAGTTTATTTTCAAGTTATCTTGGCATTGATCTGGGAACGGCCAATACGTTGGTATATGTAAAAGGCAAGGGGATCGTTTTAAGAGAGCCTACCGTAGTAGCGGTAAATACGAAGACAAGAGTTGTGGAAGCTGTTGGAAATGACGCAAAAAATATGATGGGAAGAACTCCAAGCTCGATTTCGGTAGTAAGACCTCTTAAAGACGGAGTCATAGCT
>CASDQQ010000026.1 GCA_949282945.1 uncultured Eubacteriales bacterium | reverse complement strand
GCGCACTCGGCCCAGAGCTTTGAGTCGTCCCGGCGCGCGCCGGCTTCGTATTCCGTAGTTTTTTTCATGCTATCCCGCCTTTTTGCCCACGCCCGCATAACTGCGGACGGACGAAGGTCTGCACAATTTTTTCTATTTTACCACACGAGGCGCGCATCTGCGCTATGCGAGCGGCAAATCTGCGATTTCATCCTCCGGGACGAGCATGTGCAGCGTATCGTTGAGGAACGACAGAGTGACCTTTCCGTTCTTATCAACGCTGACCGCCGATATGGAACAGTTGTCGATGCGCATTTTCCAGAAGATGTTCGAGCGTGGGATGCCGAGCAGAGGCAGAAAGAGCGCGCGGAACATAGCGCCGTGTCCTACGACGACTATGCGCTCCTCTGGACGCGACACCAGCTCTTCCGCCGCGCGCGACGCACGCTCGTAAACGGCGTCGGCGGACTCGCCGCCGGGGACGCTTACGTGAAGCTCGTTCCTGCGCCACTTATAAAAAAGCTCCTCGCCGCTGTGTGCCTTTATCTCCGGGACGGTGAGCCCTTCCCACTCTCCGAAGTTTACCTCCGAAAGCAGCGGATTCTTTTCTATCCGAAGCCCTGGATGATAGGCGGCGATGCGCCCGGCCGTCTCGAAGGCCCTATCGAGCGGGCTGCATACAACGGCGTCTATATCCAGCTTTGACAAACGAAGCCCCGCGCGCTTTGCCTGCTCCATTCCTTCGGCGCATAGCGGAACGTTCGTAGCTCCCTGATAACGGAACTGATTGTTCCACTCGGTTTTGCCGTGACGGACGAAGTATATCTTCCGCCCGCCATCCGGCGCGCTCAGCCCCGGCGCCTCGTCTATGTCCTTTTTATAATCAACTGTCAATCCTTTGCGCCTCTTTTCAAAGTTTCACTTAATTTTATAATATCAACCGTTCATTAAGTTGACAATATCCGAGGCGCACAGCGTGAAAAGTTTCATATTTATGTTACGGAAGCACAGCTGTACAAAAGCAATAAAAAAGCCCTCCGTAACGGAGAGCTGTATATTCTATGAATGGAGCCAGCGTCCGGACTCGAACTGTTAAAACTAACATTGTAAATCACTGATTTTGAATAGTGAACATAAAAATTTTAGTAACACTTTTAGTAACAGTAGTAATTTGCCTCGCGGATCACCAGTGTTACTATCATCGCTGTCTTCTGCCCATTTTACTTATTTTAGGGAGGTTATTTAGACGCTGCGATATTGTTTCCCATTTCCCTAAGACATCTATCGTTGACGCTTCCAACAATAAAAATCCTATTTTGTACTAAGGAATTTTCTATATCGTCATCAATTATATTATCTTAAGCAAAACATTGTAGAATAATAGCCATTTATTTTAATCATATAATTTTATTATAGTGTTATAACAGTAATATAGCAGATCGCAGTTATATACCGTACGGCGTAAAAATATGTTATATTCCGTTAAATAAAGAGATTTTCATCATATCCTTTTCAGCATCATCATAGCGTGTGTGCGTATATATGTTCAGCGTCGTAGTGACGTCCGAATGCCCCATTATATATTGTACATTTTTAACATTCATCCCATTTCGTACCATATTCGTACAGAATGTGTGTCGTAGTACATGAGGGGTAATTACAGGGATTATTTTATTAGGATTTTGTTTCTTATATTTTTTTAGTCCCCACTGTATTTCATGTTGAATATGGCTTGCTACTTTAGGGCGGTTGTTTTTGTCCAGCAATATAAATCCTATTATCCCATCTATTACTATTTCAGGCTCTTCGGCATTCCGGCTTTGTACAATTCTATCAAGACTTTTATATACTTCAGGCAGCATTGGTATATATCGTGTCCCGTTAGATGTTTTTGTTTTTTAAATATAATATTTCCCATCTCTTGTGCGCGACAGCTGTTTGTCAACTTTTATACGCTTTCCACTAAAATCTAAGTCGTTTAAAGTAAGTCCACATAATTCACTGACACGTAATCCGGTGCCAAGCAATACTATTATTTCGTCATAGTATTTGCTGTATGTATTGTCATTTTTCATAAAATCAAGCCAGTCCCTTAACACTTCATCTGACAATGCTTCTCTTTGCTTAGTGTTATTGGGAATAATGGGACTTAAATTAAAACTAAATGGATTTTTACGAATGACATCTTCCTCATATGCCATCTGAAATGCAGGGGCAAGCACACCCTTAATAGCAGAGATACTGCTGTACTTGTAGCCGTCTTCATAAAATAATTTCTTCATCCATTCTTTGGCCTGGCTCATCTGTATACTTCGTATCGGGCGTTGACCAAAAGGGTCCTTTTCTAAAATATTTGATATATATTTATAGCCTACCTGAGTTGCGTACCGTACGCCTGTTTTCAGATTGATATATTTCTGTACTAATTCTAGTACGTTTATCGATGCTGTCGAATAACGTAATCCTATATTCTTTAGTTCTAGGGCCTTTTGTGCTTTTTCTCGTAATTCCTTCAAGTCTGAAGCATATATCGTTTCTCTCTTGCCATTTTGCATATATCTGAACTGATATAAGTCGTCTTTTCTCTCGCTCTCTCCTGTACGCAATACTCTTCCTTTACTGTCTTTTCTTCGAATATATGTTGTCACCATAATCATCCTTTTAAATTGAATATGACTGCTCTATAAAACGATCAAAACGTTTTCTCTTGATTAAACGCTTATTGCCTACCCATAATACAAAATCGCAGTCTCTTGCGTTTGTAAGCTCTCTTATCTTGTTAATACCAATTCCAGAATACGCCGCGGCCTCTTCTAAGGTAAGAGCGGACTTCTCCCATATCGGTACATCTTTCATATTATTCCCTCCAACTGACATTAGTTTCAACTTTAATTTTTACGCACATTTCACACACATATATTAATGCTATTAGTGTACCGTAAGTGAACTTGCTTTGCATGGCCGGTGAAGATTATCTTAACAAATTATCGTCAAGGTATTGTTTAGTTATTGTAAACATGCGAAAATATAGATGTCGGAATGATGGTATTCTACTTGCTTGCAAATGGTTTGATATTGTAAGTGGAGGTTTGTGTATGTCTATAAGTGTAAAAATGATGTCCGGCGATACTATAAGCGGTCCAAAGATATATATATCTTTCCCTGTTGGATTCTCAAACTTGGAAGCGTTAAATATTACAGAAGAGCTTAATAAATATTTGTCTATGAAAATAAAAAATACACCAGCTATGTGGGGGACGGCATCTCACCATTCGGAGTTTGACGTTTACCAAAGCTATTTGATGGAAAAGGATACCCCACCTGAGGATACAGAAGATTTTGGTATCAGTAAAACCCCGACTTTAGCTGAATCTGCTAAATCAAATACTCAACTTCAATCTGAT
>CASDQQ010000025.1 GCA_949282945.1 uncultured Eubacteriales bacterium | reverse complement strand
TGCCCACTCCCGGAGGACCCACAAGGCATAATACCGGACCTTTAAGGTTTCCAGTCATTTTTCTTACCGCCAGATACTCAAGTATCCTCTCTTTTACCTTTTCAAGTCCGTAATGATCTTCGTTCAGTATCTCTTCAGCATAGCCGATATCTATATTTTCCTCACTTTTGATATTCCACGGCAATTCAAAAACTGTATCAAGATAGGTGGCTATAACGTTTGCCTCCGCAAATCCCGTTGGCATTTTCGCGAGACGATTGATTTCCTTTGTTATTTTATTATAAAGTTCTTCATTAAATTTTAATGATTCGGCTTTTTTTCTATACTCATCCGCATCATTTTCCACGCTTCCCTCGCCAAGTTCCGCCCGTATAACTTTCATTTGCTCTCTAAGATAGTTGTCCTTCTGCATTTTTCCTATATTGGACTGAACCTTTTCCTGTATCTCTCTTTCAAGATTTATAATATCAATCTCATGAAACAGGGCGTCTATGAGACATTCTCCCCTCCGCTCTACAGAGTTTTTATTAAGTATGTCCTGTTTCACTTTATAATCGAAAGGTATGGCGTACGCAGTCTCATATATAAGTCCGTTCAGATCTTCCTTATATTTTTCGGCGTATCCCTTAAGATCGGCGCTGACTCTTTTATTCAGCCTTATATACGTGTCAAGGCCGTCCATTATCCTTTTAAAAAGAACAGCGTGTATATCCCTTTTTACATCCTGTTCTTCCCCAGTTCCGGCATACCCTTCTATATATCCCAAAAAATTTGTTATTTCTATGAGTTCGGCTCTTTCAAGTCCTTCGACTATTACTCTTATTCTTTCATCCGAGAATCTCATTATTTGTCTTATCGCGCAAATAGTCCCTACAGAATACAGATCGTCAAACGTTGGATTCTCTGTCTCAGGGTTTTTCTGAGCTATGAGAAAAATTTTCTCTTCTCTTTTCATAGCTTCTTCTATAGCGTTTTTAGACCGTTCCCGTCCTACGTCGAAAGTCATTACATTTCCCGGTAAAACTACAAGTCCTCTTAAAGTAAGTATAGGATATATATCTTTTTTCATTATTATTTTTCTCTCCTTTCACCTCTTTAAAAACAAAGGCATCGCTTTATGCAATTATAGCAATGAAAATATTCTCAGGCAACGGCAATTTAAGCCATTAGAGCTGTCTTTCCCCATATATTGTATATATACTGCCATTGCTTAAGTTTGATTTTATCTGTATAATGATGATCAGGTACAAATATATTTTTCAAAAAGGTGGTAATTAATTATGGGTTTAATAAAAGCAGCTGTCGGAGCTATAGGAAGCACATTGGGGGATCAGTGGCTTGACGCGATAAAATGTGAAAATATGGACAACGATACGTTAATGGTACGTGTTACTCCCCCGTCACAGCAAATAAGCAAAGGTTCCAGGATAATCGTTAATCCGGGTCAGATAGCTCTTATTGTAGATACCGGCGTTGTGCGCGACGGAACAGCGGAGCCCGGAGCGTTTACATATGACGATAGTTCTTCTCCTTCATTTTTCGGAGGACAATTCGGAGCTGTATTTAAAGAAATGTGGGAGCGTTTTAAATATAACGGCACCCCCGCCAGAGGTCAGGCTGTATATTTTTTCAATTCGAAAGAGATAATTGAAAACAAGTTCGGTACTCCCGCTCCGGTTCCCTATAAGGACTGGGGGCATCCCAATTTCAATCCGCGTACAAATTCTATGTATGCCATGGCCGTGGAGATAAAAGCTTTTGGAAAATATACGTTTAAAATCTCAGATCCATTTCTGTTTATGAATAATATTGCGGGAACGGCCAACGTATATAAAAGGGATCAGCTTGTTGAACAGATGCGTTCTGAGTTTATATCGGTGTTCAGGAATACTCTCGCCGAACTGGGAAGTGACAAATATAAAGTAGAGGCTATGGATCTTCCTCATAAGGATGATGAAATAATAGCCGCTATGAAAGAAAAGAATTATGACCAGGCTATAAAGGACAGAGGCCTTGATATCGTTTCTATAGCTGTTGAAAATATTAATTTCACCGAAGATTCCAACAAAAAGATCCGCGATTACGAGCTTTCTGACGCTTACACTCAAAGCGGATATCTGGCAGGCTCTGCGGGAAGGGCCATGGAAGGCGCCGCGAATAATTCAGCCGGAGCAATGACCGGATTCATGGGCTACGGAATGGCCGCAAATTCAGCGGGCAGCATGGGAGTAAATCCTAACGCCGCTATGCAGTCGCAGCGGGAACAAATAGAGAGGATGAATGAAGAGAAAGAGGCAAAAGCTTCAGCTTCGGCCGACACGTGGAATTGTGACAAATGCGGCCATACTGCAAATTCAGGAAAATTCTGTTCGGAATGCGGAGCAGCCAAACCTTCCGCTTCGGTTTCTTCAAGTTGGATATGTTCCTGCGGAGCTGAAAACACCGGAAAGTTCTGTTCAGAATGCGGTAAAAAGGCCCCTGAAGCTCCTACTCAATATGTCTGCCGAAAATGCGGCTTCAAACAGGACGAAGCTTTTAAATTCTGTCCGGAATGTGGAGAAAAACTATGAAAAAAAAGCCCAATCTTAGATGTATTAAAAAACTTTTATTGATTTTATTTGCTTTAATGCTCTCTGGCGCGATTATTTTTGCTTCTCCGGTTTGGGGTGGAGACTGGATAGACCACGGAGGCGATTGGGGCGGAAGTTCTGATTCTAATTTGAGCGGCGACTTTGACAGCGATTGGGATAATGACAGTTCTGGAGGAATTTTCTTTTTTGGAGGCGATTCAGGGTCAGGAGGGTCAAGCTTTATATCTGCTTTTGCCATTGTGGTAGTTATCATAATCGTTCTGGTGATAATATCCGCAAGTAAAAAATCTTCACACAGATCTAATTCTTCAAAGGGCGGCTATTCATCATCTCCGCTCCATATGTCCGATACTTCTTCAGTAAACAGACAGAGTATTGAAAAACTCAAAGAAATAGATCCCAATTTCAGTGAAGCGGCAATGCTCAGTAAGGCGGAAAATATGTTTACTACTATGCAGATCGCATGGTGCAACTTGGATTATGAGCCCGTACGGCCATTTTTAAGCAACGCTCTTTTTGAGCAGCAATCCAAACAGCTCAAGGATAAGATTGCAAGAGATGAAAAAAATATTTCAAGTGAAATTGCCGTTTTGCAGTCAAAGCTTGAATCTTTTTCCTCAGACGGCCATACAGATTCTCTCAATGTCTGGATGCGGGTAAAAATGAAGGATTATATCGTCAGGATAAGTGATCCGTCAAAAATAGTTACGGGCGATCCTAGCAGAGTCTACTATCTTGATTTTAGATGGCAATTTACAAGAACGTCCGGCAAGATCACAGATGCCGAAACAGATGCGGTCAAAACCGGAGAATGCCCTTACTGCGGAGCAAATATAAATATGAATCAGTCCGGAAAATGCGAATATTGCGGTTCAGTCATATCCACTACCGAATATGATTGGGTTCTTTCTAAGATAGACGCACTGCAACAAAGATCAAGATAAAACTTTGATGATTGATTTCCAGATAAAACAAGAAACATCCTTTTGAGCTAAAGACGCAAAAGGATGTTTCTTGTTTTAATTATTTTAATTATTTTAATTGTTTTAATTGTTTTAAGTTATCTTTCGACTTTGTTATGGTATCCACATTATATTTAGGTCATAGTAATTAAACTGCAGGGTCTGCTGTTATAGTATTTTTAGTATTTTAGCATATCAAAGTCCTAATACTTGCATAGTCTCTCTTGCAATGGCGAGCTCTTCGTTAGTGGGAATTACCAAAACCTTAACCTTGGATCCTTCCGCGCTTAAATCAAACATCCCCTTTGCATTATTGTTAATATCTTCGTCAATTTTAAGTCCAAGATAACCAAGATATTCACAGACCATAGTTCTTATATACGGAGAATTTTCTCCTACTCCGGCTGTAAACGTAATTGCGTCAACGCCGTTCATCGCGGCAGTATAAGCCCCTATATATTTAGCTACTCTGTATGTGTACGCCTGTATCGTTTCTATCGCAAGCTTATCACCTTTATCCATTGCGGCCTTCAAATCTCTGAAGTCGCTAGATATACCATTGGACATACCGTATACTCCGGATTTTTTATTTAATATGTTTATCATTTCCCCAATTGTAAGATTTTCTTTGTTAGCTACAAATTCAACGATCGCGGGATCTATATCTCCGCTTCTGGTCCCCATTATAAGGCCTTCAAGAGGTGTAAGTCCCATACTTGTATCCACGCACTTTCCATTAACGACCGCAGAAATTGAGGCTCCATTCCCAAGATGAGCAACGATAACCTTGGAATTGTTTTTATTAAGGCCGGCAAACTTAATGGTCTCTTTTGAAACAAAGCTGTGGCTCGTTCCGTGGAACCCGTATCTTCTTACAGAATATTTTTCATAATATTCGCGGGGGATTGCATAAAGATAAGCTTTGGGCTCCATACTTCCTCCAAATGCAGTATCAAAAACCGCTACATTTGGCATTTCAGGCATAGCAGCTTCACAGGCTTCAATACCTATCAGATTTGCCGGATTATGCAAAGGACCTAAATCAAAACATTCTCTTATAACTCTTTTAACATCCTCGTTAACGGCTATAGAATCGCTGTAATATTTTCCCCCGTGCAAAACTCTGTGCCCTATAGCAGCTATTTCGCTTGCGTCCTTTATTACTCCGTACTTTTCATCAATAAGCACGTTAAGAACAGCTTTAACAGCTACGTTATGGTCGGGCATGTCCCTCTGTTCGGTATATACGTCCTTTCCAGACGGCTTATGTGTAAGCCTGGAACCCTCAATTCCTATTCTTTCTACAAGCCCCTTTGCCAAAACGCTCTCGTCATCCATATTTATAAGCTGATACTTAAGAGATGAGCTTCCGCAGTTTAAAACAAGAATATTCATTTACTAAAATCTCCTTAATATTTTATTTATTTTGAGCCTGAACGGCGGTAATAGCCACAACGCCTACTATATCATCGGAAAAACATCCCCTGGACAGATCATTTACCGGCATTGCTATACCCTGCAAAACAGGTCCGTAAGCTTCGCCCCTTGCCAATCTCTGTACAAGCTTATAGCCTATATTCCCCGCATCAAGATTAGGAAATATTAATGTATTGGCACGGCCTGCTACTGTACTTCCCGGAGCTTTTGACTTTCCTACTTCAGGTACTATAGCAGCGTCAAGCTGCAGTTCTCCGTCAAGCTCCAAATCCGGATAAAGTTCCTTTGCAACTTTTACCGCATCCTGTACTTTAGTTACATCATCATGTTTAGCGCTTCCTTTTGAAGAATAGGACAACATTGCCACTTTGGGTTCGTCACCTGTCAGCATTTTAAAAGATTCTGCTGATGAACCGGCTATAGCCGCCAATTCTTCTGCATTTGGATTTTGATTAAGCCCACAGTCCGCAAACACAAAAATTCCATTATCTCCATATCTGCAATCGGGTACTTCCATTAAGAAAAATGCCGAAACAAGTTTAGTACCCGGTTTTGTTTTTATTAGCTGCAGGCAAGGTCTTATAGTGTTTGCTGTTGAATGGCACGCTCCTGAAACAGCACCGTCCGCGTCTCCCGCCTTACACATCAAACACGCATAATACATATAATCCTTTTCAATAGTTTCTTTTGCAATTTCCGGAGTTATACCCTTGGATTTTCTAAGTTCTACAAACAGATCGATGTATTTTTGCTTATTTGGATCATCGAATGGATTAACGATAACGGCCCCTGAAATATCTAATCCACGGCTGTTTGCTTCGATCTCTTCAGGCGTCCCTATTATAATAAGATTTGCTATTCCTTCTTTTAAGATTTTTTCGGCAGCTTCAAATGTTCTCCTGTCCATTGATTCCGGCAGAACAATAGTTTTTTTATCAGCCTTTGCACGTTCCTTAATAACATCAATAAATGACATAATAAACCCCTTCCAATAATTTAAAATACTAACATAAACAACTAGTTAATTTTAACTCCATAACTTGTTACAATCAAGTATATTTTGTAAAATCTAAAAGAAGGTTTTATATATTTATGTATATCTATATTAACTTTTTACATCTTACAGTTATGCGTTTCCTTCCGTCCATGGTACAGGTAAACAATGTCAAGTCCCAGTTTCCTGATCTCATTTCATCCGTCTCCTGATTTTTCAGTACGTCCGTTTCCCATACGTTATATAAAAATATGTTTCCGCTTATATCTGTAAAAATGACCTCGTCTCCAATTTCAAGGCTTTTAATTTTTCCAAAATGTTTCGCGTAGTTATGCGCGGCTATTATCATATTTCCCGCGTAAACCGTACCCGAGTATCTGCAGGGCGCAATTTTCAGTTTGGGATAACTCCATTCTTCTATTACCGGAAGGCGCAAACTAAGTCTGGGGATTTCAAGAAATCCTATGTAGTTGCTGCCGTCAATTTCTATTGCCGGCATGTTCACATCCGGATTTTTTAAGTATTCCGGACCGTTATCTTCTGTCTGGACCACATTTCCATTCCCCTGAGGATCAGTTTCTGAGGAACCGGAAATATCGGGGACATCAGAGTCTGACAGTCCTTCTTTTTTCTCTTCAAAATTTCTATTTATTTTTCCTTCAAGCTGACAGACAATATCTTCCGACATTTTTCCGGCCCTCTCTTCCTCCCACAGATTGTAGCTCGCTATGTACAGAGCCGTGAATATAAATAACAGCCCGATAAGCTTTAAAATTCCTCCTTTCCTTATTTTAGCTTTCATGCCTTTTATTCTGCTTTCTGCCTTTTATAAAGCCTGACATGACAATTGCGATACCAAAGGCTCCCAGGGCGTACACAGGCAGCCAAAGCTGTCCGGTTTGCGGAAGATTTGGTTCAGGAACACTTTTTACTTCATATTTTATAATTGCGTTAGCGTCATATTCCCATTCATCTGTTTCTGGATCCAGATTGGGAAGATTGATCAAAAATGGAATTGGAGTATATATTTCCTTACCTGTGTCGCAGGCTTTCCCTGTGACCAGATATAATCCCTCTTTCAGATCTGAAAAAATTAATCTGCCCTTTGAGTCAGTACTTTGGCTTTTCACCGGCTCCACCTTGCCGCTGTCAACATATTCAGCCAACGTTTTCGACATTGCCTGCCACTCTTCACCTTTCAGGCCCTGAAAGGATACTCCTGTTTCGGCAAATGCTTCTTTCAAAGTATAATCTATCGAAGCCGATACCTCGGCCACATGATATAAGCTGAATTCCGTCCCAGAAAGTGCCGTTTTTTCCGTACTGAATGTCAGTGTCAGTGATGTTTTCCTGTCTGTATCGATATGGGTATATCCAAATACGCTGACAGATAAACATATGATACTAAGCATTGTACAAAGGGCAGCAGCCCCTTTCATCCATATAAAATATTTCTTCATTTTCTTCTTTCCCCCTTCTTTATCAGACCCGGTGTCCCCGGACAAAAAGTCTGTGGGTGTTGATTCCATAAGGCGTGCAGGTCATTAAGGTACAATAATCCTTTCCCTCCTCAATTTTCAGCGCCTCTCTGTTTTCCGGTAATTCTACTAAGATCTGGTCTATTTCATAGGTCAGGGTTTTCCCTAAAATATGCAGATAAAAAATATCTCCCTCCCTCAGCTTGTTTAAACCCGTGAACAGTCTGGCTTCGGGTAAACCACTGTGTCCTGTTATTACACAGTGGGAACTTTCGCCGCCAACGGGAAGAGAGCTTCCCTGCAAATGCCCAAGTGCGATCTGCAGTACGGATTCATCTGTGCCATGATAGACCGGTATGGTTTCTCCCATTTTGGGAATTTGCAAATATCCCATAACGCCGTTGCCAGAAACATTCAGCAGAGAATTATAATATTCTCTTTCTTCCTCCGTCATATAATAACGATTGCTCATGTTCAGCAAAGATCTGTTATATTCTTCCGCTTTTCGCCATATTTGTTCATGATCCTCCTGCGACAATTTTTCTACGGCTTTTATATACTGCCCGACTGTTTCCGTTTGTTTTACGGAATTCAGAAAATTGCTCACCGTGGGATAAAGGAAAATCGACAGACCGATCAAAAAGATAATAAGCACAAATACGGCAGAAAATTTTTTCTTCATCATGGATTGGCATGCCCGTTCTGATTTCGCGCAAAAGGCAGAGCAGAAACAGCCTGTACTCCTTTCTTTCTATCTGTTCTTTTTCTTATCATTAAAAATGATACAGCTGCTCCAACCATAAGAACCAGTCCGATAATACTGAGCAATCTGACGCCATGTCCTCCTGTGAACGGTAATTCCTGATCAGAATGGTTTTCTATAGACAGACTTATGATGCCGCCTGTTACCGAGGGTACGGCTTTTTCATCATTGGGGTTAGTCATTTCAACTGTCCATATACATTTTTCCGTACCGTCGGTGATTTCATTTGGAACGGTGCAGGAAACATTAAGAGTGACAGGTTTCGACAGAAGGTGATAGCCGTTGGGGGCCGTCAGTTCTGTAATCATATATGTACCTTCATTAAGTCCTTCAATGATCAATTTGCCGTTGTCATCAACATACGCACTCACACTGAAGGTTTCGGTCTTAGTCTGTACTTCCTCTGTATACTGGAGCGAATACTTTTTTGTAACGCTTTCATATAATGCGTTTGTCTCATTATCTGGCTCCGTCTTTGTAAAAGTTCCGTCAATTAATTTGTAGTGAGTCCCGTTTGTATCTTCAGTAAACTTGTTTCCATATACTCTTACTTTATTGACCGCTTCTCCAGTCAACTGGAACCGCGCGCCGTTTAACGTCAGGCCATCAGCGTCAATTTTCCGCAATTCAATGCCTGTTGTATAGGTTGTTACAATATCTTCCGCCGTAGTTTTGGTTTCGGAAAGTACGGCAGGATTACTGGAGTATGTCAAAGTAACTCCATTGTTATTGCCGTTTGCTCCCACGATCGCTTTTTCATTCAAAGTAGCAGAATAAGTTATGATTACATCCGCGCCTTCCCAGATTTCATCGTATGCCACGAAATCTAGCAGTGAAATGGTAATGACCTGCCCATTTTGCGCTACTGTAAAATCCGTATCTTTTGTCAGTTTCTTTGTGCTATCATCCTTACTCAGCCAGACGGCCACATCGTTATTAAAGCTCAATCCATCGTCCATAGTATCCGTTAAATAAAATATATAGGATCTGTATCCGTTCATATTGGGTACAAAGGACGTTATCTTATAGTTTATTACATCTCCTATGGAAACGCTGTTTGCTTCTACATCAGCGCCGTTTTCGACAATTACTTTGTCAACGGCAGGATACTGAGATTTATGCTGTACCTGCGCGTTGGGCTTAACAGTATCTAAAGAGAACAACGCGGACAAGCCGTCAGCAGACAAATTGTCAGCAGGCACCAGTAAATAATATCCATATAGCAGTCCTTCGACTGTAGTTGTACCTGCCCTTCCTTCTACAGTCTTTGCCGGCGCAATATTATTCCCGATAATATATTCCTCCAATTCAGTGGCAAATTCCGCCAGATCATCCTTACGGGAATCCACATAAGCGCCTGCTTTTAAATCTTTTGTATCGCCTTTAAATCCGCCGATTTTTTCATCTGTGAAAAATTTTTTAAAATCCTCATTGATCGTATAAGCATGATTTCCTTCCGTGCTGTCTTTATCGGCGGGAGTATTTCCATTAGCCGACCATGTCATATCAAAGATTTTATACAATGTATACGTTTCTCCAGGTTGAGTCCTTTGGATGATCAAAGAACCGGTTTGCAGTCTGTCTCCGGATTCAGCGGATATCGGGACAGATATGCCAAGTGTCAATACTATGGTCAGAATAATGCTTATCATAGTGATCATTCTTTTCCTCATGATTTTTTTCCTCCGTTTTTAATATTTTCTGTATCATAAAGACAGGCAGACGCTTTTTTCCCTGCCAGAGCGGCCGCGCATGCCGTAAGCATAAATATAATTCCCACAATTATGAAGGTCTCTGCTCCTTTTCTTCCCGTAAAAGGCAGTTCTTCTTCCGCCCAATTTAAAATTTCCAATTGTATGACTGTGTGGTCATCATCAATTACAACTTCGATATCCTCCGCAAGCAGAAATCCTTCTGTTCCGGAAACCTGATGTACAATATATGTCCCTGTGGGAAGGTCTTTTGTTCCTGCTTCCCCTCCCGTAGTAGCCTGGCCTGTGTTGCTGTTTTCCGCGTCCAGAGCTTCATCTGTGGTAATCAAATCTCTTTCCCATTCGTTGGCAGCTTCGTAAGATCCCGCAGATTTTAAGTACACTTCAAAAACGGCTCCAGATTCATATTCCCATTTTTCCTCCGTTCCCATTTTCTTTAAAATGCTGATATTCCCGACAATGGGGTAATCGGTCACTTCCAACGTCAGGGCCGTCAATTCTAAGAAGCAATCTTCCAACGAAGATTCCAAAGTATATTGGTCCTCATCCAATCGATATCCTTTCGGCGGTGTGATCTCCTGTACATAAGCGGCCTGACACGGTATAACGTCCGTGGTGAGCCTGCCGTTTTTATCTGTCATATACTTCGCAATCAGAGAGCCGTCTTCCCTGTACACTCCATAAACCGCGCCTTCCAATGTTCCCTCGCCCTGTGGCAGTCCCTGTTGGGAAGAGCCATCTTTTTTGATTAGGGTCAGTTGGAATTTCTTTAACTTGTTTTGGAATATCACTTCTGCCGTCTGGCCATACTGTACTGTCACTTCCTGCATTTCCTGAATGACATACCTTTCATCCTGCTGCGCTTCATACACATTATAGGCACCCGGTTTTAAACTGATACTGAAAGTTCCGTCAGCGTCGGTAACGATCGTTTTATTGATTATGACTCCATCCTCTCCCTTTCCGGTAATGATAAATTTGATTCCGGCCACAATTCCGTCTTCGGAGGTCTTTACAATTTTTAATGAGCCTTCTTTCAATATGTTCCTGAAAGAAATGGTTTTTACCTCATCATTATTTAATGTTACCGTTTTCGCCCCCTGTTCTTCATAACGGTCATCCGTCTGAATTTCTGTAACCGTATAAGTACCCTGCGGTATGGATTTTGAAATCAAACCGTTTGAATCTGTTATAAAAATTTCATCGTAGACCTGTCCGGCAATCGTAGTTCCTGTTACCCGGAATTGAACGCCTTCTACTTTGCCGTCCTCCGACGTTTTTATGATTTTCAGAGTGGGAACTTTCAGGAGATTCTGAAAAGTTACCGTCGAAGTCTTTCCGGCCGTTAAAGTCACTGTCTGAGAAATCGGTGTTATATAACGGTCCGCGGTGTCTGATTCAGTAAGGAGATAGGTCCCCTGGGGCAGAGACAAAGAAATCCTGCCATTTTCGTCCGTTTTTATCGTTTTATCTATGACAGAGCCATTGGTAGTCGTTATGCTCTGGATCCTGAAAGAAACTCCCGACACAACGCCGTCTTCCGAGGTTTTGACCAGTTCAAGCCGTCCGTCTTTAAGTTTGTTTTCAAAAGTTACTGTCTCATAATTCTGCTCAGTTAGGGTTACCGTTTTAGAGGTTGGTGTTATATAACGGTCTGCCACAGCCACTTCTGTAATTGTATATGTGCCGTAGTTCAATTTCTGCGCAATCATACCGTTTTCATCAGTGGTTACCGTCATATTAACGGAAGCGCCTGTTGTAGTCGTTCCTGTGATCCGGAATTGTATACCCGCAATGGCACCGTCTTCTGAACTTTTTACGATCTTGACCCCTGATGTCTTTAATAGATTGGTTACCCTTACGATCTTTGTCTCCTCTCCGTCAACAGTGATTATCTGATCAAATCCGGCGGTATATCTTTCGGGAACTTCCAATTCAGTAATACGATATTTACCCTCGGTAACAGTTAATACGGAAGATCCTGTTACATCTTTCTTTTCTGTATTAGACTTTGAAAGGATGTCATAATCTGCCCGAGTCAAAATCCCGTCTCTGTCTACATCATAAGCCGCCATATAAAGAGATTCAGGATATGATTTATCCGTAACAGTCTGTCCTATTCTGGCAGATGCATAGTTTAGATCGTAACTAGTAACCCCATAATACATCACACTTGACGCATTGCCATAATATATGCTCCCACGAAATACGATCTGTGCGTAAGGTGAAGAAGAACCCTTTTTGAAAATATATCGATAAGATCCATAAGGAATAGCAAATCCACTGGAATCCGTTGTTGCAACTACCTGGCCGCTACTAAAATTTATTCCGCTGGCGGAGGATGAAATATAATATTGGCTGTCATCCAATCCCAGATCGCTTAAAATCTGCGCTACAGTAGCGTCCTTATCCACTACCGCATATTTGTAACAGCCTGATACATTTGTTCCGGCAACTTCTACCAAATACGCTTTTTCGCCAAATACCACATAACCGTCCTGATTGGTATATCCGGTAATATCCAGGGGATCGCTTCCACCGACGCTTTGTACCCTGAACTTCATACCACTTACAATTCCGTCCTCAGACTCTTTTTTGATCTGCAAATAGCTTGGCTTAAGCTGATTAGTAAAGGTCAGGCTTTTCACCATATTATTGTTTAATACAACAGTCTGGGAGGACGGTGTGTAATACTTACCAGGTACATTGATTTCGGAAACCGTATAGGTTCCCTGCTCCATTTCTGTCAGTATTGTACCGTCCGTTCCGGTAACAACGATCATATCCACATGTTTTCCTGTTGCCGTGGTTCCCGTAATCCCGAACTGTACGCCTGCAACTACGCCGTCTGCCGATTCTTTGATCAGTTTCAGGTAAGCAGGTCTTAACGTGTTGGTAATTGTCCTGATAACTGTCTGATCTGCCGTAATCGTTACCGTGACAGGATCAGCGGTTTCATAACGCTCCGGAGTATCTACTTCCGTAACCGTGTATATACCGGGCAATAACGGGATCTTGTAAGAGCCATTATATGTCACATAGCCATTTTCGTCAGTCGTTCCGATAATATCCGTGCCATTTCCATGAATTTGGAATTTCAGGCCTTGTATCTCACCGTCTTCAGATTCTTTTTTGATCTGCAAATAACCTTTCTTTTGCTCATTATTTACTTTGACGGTCACATTATTATTGCTGTCAAAAGCAGAGCCTGGATAAGTAAATGTCTGAGTATCGGCGCCGTTAATGGTATAGGTTACATTATATTCTGATACATCCTGTTCTTCGATACAATATGTTCCTTCCCCCGGTAAATAACCGGAAGCCTTTCCGTTTACGTCTGTTGTCAAAATCAGGCATGCTGCGGCTGAATAACCCTGATATACGTAAAATACCCTATTGGCAATATCCGCCGATGTGGTACCTGTCTTTTCAATAGTAATAGTCGGCTTGTCCGTCTTCAGTTTTAAATAGAAATCTACCGGGTCCTGCATACCTGAAATCATGGTCTGTTTCCCGCCCGTTCCCCATACCAACAACTTCTGATTTTCTGAAATATGTATATCCTTGGACACCTTGCAGGTAACGGCAGCTGTAATGGTCTTTGTAGTCCAAATGGTATACTTACTGCCGCTCTTTTCTATATGGATATTGCTATCCGGGAACTGCAGATTAAACAGATATCCATTGGTATCCGTCAACGTGGTTTCATACCGCTGATTGGCTGAATTCCAGGTCAGAGTATAAGTTGGAGCCTTATTTTTTAAATTTGTTGAAAAGCTTGGAATAATTGAATGCTGAGCCATCATCCTGTTTATATACTCATAAGCATAAGCGGCAGGACGACCCTTTATCCAGTTATATAAGACAGTTCCGCTGTTGTAGCCGTTGCCGGTACATTGGGTCGGACTCTGACGGATACCCTGCTGATACTCCCAAATTACAATCTGGGTGCCATAGTACCAATCCCAGGCATTTAAACCCTTCACAGACAATTCAGCAGGCATAACCGCACCCGGCTGCCAACCATAGATAGTAGCGGTACAAATATTTCTAATAGCCTCTATACCATCTAATCCACTGATATTTTTATCCTTTGCCAATTTATTAAGACCTTTTGCTAATGTACCTCTTGAGGTATTCATCATCAGATAATTATTATTTTCAATATTACTGCTGCTGTACCCATTCCGGCTGAATTTTGTATTGTATTCTACACAATACAGCCATGATTGATTCCCGGAACTGTCTATTCCAATCAATTCTCTCAGCTGAAAAGAACTCGTTTTATTAGTGGTATATGTACCATTATCGTTAAAATTGACAGCTGTAAAACCTTTTTCGTAATATATTTCCCCATCTGATCCTTTTAGCGCATCACCATAAATAGTTGTAATCTTGCTACCAATTAAGTTACCAAAATTCGGCGTAGCTTCTACAAAAAATGTAGCCATATTAGTTACATTTATCAATAAAACTATACTCAAACAAAATATAGCACAATTTTTTATAGTTATTTTTTTCATACAGTTTTTTGTTTCAGCAAAACAGAATACAATTGATATTTTTAAATATTTTATATCGATATTATATATTTTATTAACATGTATTCGTTTTACTTTTTCTCCTTTCTTTTGATAATTCCTTCATATTTTCGCTGAAGAATCTGTTTTAGTTGAGTATGTCATTTTATTTTTTCCAAAAATAGAATCGGGAAATAATTCTTTAGGTATGTTTTTTTATTCTGAAAATAAA
>CASDQQ010000024.1 GCA_949282945.1 uncultured Eubacteriales bacterium | reverse complement strand
AAAATTTTTTTAGGATTTTTAAGAAAAATTTATTCTGGAATATTATATACATGTATATATGAAATTTAAGTTTTTAGCATAAGCTTACAATAATGTACGATAAACATACATTAATATTTTCAGGACATTTTCACTTTTGATCGACACTATGAAAAAAACAAAAAGAACGGTATTTCTACCGTTCTCTCTCAAAAATTTTTAAACTAAATGGTTCCGAACATTCTGTCTCCGGCATCGCCCAAACCGGGAACGATGTAACAGTCCTTGTTAAGCCTTTCATCTACGCCGCCGCAATATATATGTATATCAGGGTGCGCCTCAGAAAGTCTTTTTATCCCCTCAGGAGCGGCTATTATAGACATAAATTTTATATTTTTACAGCCTTTTTCCTTTATAAATGTTACAGCAGCCTCGGCGGAACCTCCCGTCGCAAGCATAGGATCGAGCAGCACTACCTGCCGTTTATCTATATCCTCCGGCAATTTACAATAGTATTCGTGAGGTTCATGAGTTTCATGATCTCTGTAAAGGCCTATATGTCCTATTTTGGCAAAAGGAACAAGAGCCAGTATGCCGTTGACCATTCCAAGTCCGGCGCGCAGAATAGGTACTACTGCAAGCTTCTCTCCGTCCAAAGTTTTCTGTACAGTTTCAGCTATAGGCGTTTTTATTTTTATTTTCTTGAGAGGCATATCTTTCAGTGCTTCATAACCCATGAGCATAGATATTTCATTTACTAATTCCCTAAACTGCTTCGAGTCCGTTTCTTCCTGCCTTAACAGCGTAAGCTTATGTTGGATAAGCGGATGATCCAAAATAGTCACCTTGTCCATAAAGTCCTCCTTAACTTCTTCGTTTGTTATATTTTATCAGCCTTTTTAACCTTTAACAAGTAAAACCCACTATTTGAGAATGTTCCATTCTTCCTCTTTAAATCCAACAAGTACCAATTCACCGTCTATGATCATAGGTCTTTTCACAAGCATGCCGTCGCTCGCGAGCAAACGAAGCTGCTCCTCTTCAGTCATTTCAGGAAGAGTATCTTTTAAATTCATGGATTTATATAAAAGTCCGCTAGTATTAAAAAAACTTTTCAGAGGCATTCCGCTTATTTTATACCACTCGGCCAACTCCTCATACGTGGGATTATTTTCTTTAATATTTCTGTCGTCATACTCGATACCATTATCGTCAAGCCATTTTTTAGCCTTCTGACAAGTTGTGCACTTTGGATACTCAATAAACAAGACCATAGTCAATTCCTCCCTTTTAGCATTTTTATTAGTATATCATATAGTTTTTGATTTTTTGTTACTTTATGACAAATATTTTTATTAATTGTATACACAGAATTTATTATATGTAACTTCCCGATAAAATCAATTGCCTTTTCACCCCTTTTTACGTATACTGTTTATTATAATTAGTTTGCCCTGGGCAAAATTATTGGAGGCCTTTTAATTGAGTGATTATATATATAAAGAAACTTCTTATTTAAAAAATACTAAAAACAAATATATACATATGATAGGTATAGGCGGTTCTTCAATGTCCGGTCTTGCTGAATTTCTTATGCACAGGGGCTTTAGAGTAAGCGGTTCAGATTCCACTGAAAGCGCCGTTACCAAAAGGCTTTCTGAAATAGGAGCCGAAGTGAGCATAGGCCATAGCGCAGAAAATATAAAAGATCCTGACCTGGTAGTATATACAGTTGCTGTAAAATCTGACAACCCCGAATATATGGAGGCTGTTCGAAAAAATATACCTATAATAGACCGCTCTACTCTTTTAGGCGAACTTTTATCTCTATTTCCAAAGTCAGTTTCAGTAGCCGGGACCCATGGGAAAACTACTACCACGTCCATGATATCCAACATACTTATTGACGCGGGCAAAAATCCCAACGTCCATATTGGCGGAATTATAAAAAACAGACAGAGCAACGTTATTTTAGGCGGAGACGAATATTTTATAAACGAGGCCTGCGAATACTATAACAGTTTTTTACACTTTAAATCATATGTCGGCGTAGTCCTAAACATTGAAGCTGATCATCTGGATTTCTTCGGAAATTTAGAAAATATCATAGAGTCATTTGGAAATTTTGTATCCATGATCCCAAAGAACGGACACTTGATCGTCTGCAAAGACAACCAGGCGGCTCTTACGGCGGCAAACTCTGCCCGCTGTGAAATCACTACCTATAGTATTGAATCTCCGTCCGCTGATTTTTACGCCAGGGATATTTCATTTGATAAAAATGGCTGCGGCTGTTACGCCCTTTATATAAATAAAGTTCCTTACGGCCCTGTATATCTGAGGATCCCGGGCAAACACAACGTTTCCAACTCCCTCGCGGCAATAGCCGTATGCGTTAAGCTCGGATGTACAGTAGAAGAGGCTATAAAGGGCGCTGAAAGCTTTCAGGGAACTTCACGGCGTTTTGAAATAAAAGGTTCTTATAATAATATTACCATAGTAGACGACTATGCCCATCATCCATCAGAGATAAAAGCCACTATTGCTGCGGCGAAAAAAGGTTCTTACAGCAGAATATGGGCAATATTTCAACCTCACACATATACAAGAGCAAAAAAGCTTTTTACTGAATTTTCCAAGTCTTTTGAAGATTGTTACAAGGTTCTTGTAACCGATATCTACGCCGCAAGAGAAAAAGATCCGGGTGATATACACTCTTCTCAGCTTGCCGAGGCCATTAATTCCGTTTCACAAAACGCTGTCTATATGCAGTCTCTTGAATCCGCCGCCCAATATATAAAGGAAAACGCTCAGCCAGGAGATATTGTTATAACAGTCGGCGCCGGTACTGTAAATAAAATATGCGACATGCTCCTTGAAAATACCAAATAACGTATATTTTACCTGCTGCAATCTTTATCAATATATTTTTCTATCAGATAATCTATCCTTATTTGTGATAAATAAAGTCTGTTTTATATTTCAGTGTCGTAGAGCTTTCTCTCCGCCTTACTCATACTCGAAAGCACCTTGCCTATTCCCAATGCTACACAAGATACGGCATTATCCGCGACGATAACGTTTATTCCCGTTCTTTCCTGGATCAATTTATCGATGCCGTAGATAAGACTTCCTCCTCCAGTCATTATAATGCCTCTGTCGCTTATATCAGCCGAAAGCTCCGGCGGAGTTTTCTCCAAGACCTTCATTACCGCGTCTACAATAACCCCTACAGGCTCTTCAAGAGCTTCCATAATCTCTGAAGAAGCCACAGTAATGCTCCTGGGCAGCCCCGACAATAAGTTCCTTCCTCTTATATCCATAGAAATATCGTTGGGCCTCGGATAAACGCAGCCTATATTTACCTTTATATCCTCGGCGGTCCTGTCTCCTATAAACATATTATGCTTTCTTCTCATATAACGCACGATAGCCTCGTCGAAAACGTCTCCGGCTGTTTTAATCGAACTTCTCACTACCATTCCGTCAAAAGAAATAATAGCTATATCAGTAGTTCCCCCTCCTATATCCACGATCATACTTCCTCTTGGCTTAGACACGTCTATCCCGGCGCCGATTGCCGCTGCTATAGGTTCGTCAATAAGAAAGGGTCTATTAGCCCCTGCTTTTTCCGCCGCGTTCTTTACTGCTCTTCTTTCAACTTCTGTTGCGCCGCAGGGAACGCAAATCATTATATTCGGTTTAAATATCTTGCTGAGTTTACTTTTACTTACCTTATTTATAAAATGCTTAAGCATTATCTCAGTCTTTTCATAATCTGAAATAACTCCGTCTTTAAGCGGCCTTATAGCGACAATATTACCGGGGGTCCTGCCTAGCATCTTTCTTGCCTCTTCGCCTACGGCCAATACCTCATTGGCGTCTCTATCTATGGCAAGAACAGACGGCTCCTTTAAAACGATACCTTTACCCTTAACATGAACAAGAACTGTAGCAGTCCCTAAATCTATTCCGATGTCCTGTGCAAAACCCACACAAACACAACCTTTCTCCTAATGTTATTATCAATTTGTAATTTTATCACAGGCAATTATCATAATCAATCAAAAATGCTTTCTCCTCTTTCAAAGGTCCTTCCCAGTATTGTATTTAAAAATTCCATTATTTGTTCTCTGAAAAGCAGAGCAAGTCCAACCAATATAGCGGTTATAATTACGATCTCCACTGTTCCCATACCTTTTTTCCCGCAGATCAGCGTCCTATATGTATGTCTTATAAAAGTAATCATAGTTTTCCTCCTTTCCTGTTTTAAATACAAATTACAACAAATTTATATTGATAATTGCCGGAGCCGCCATGATAAACATAAGGGATATAAAAATCATCATTGTAGGAAACATTAGCTTTGCAGCCCGTTCTTCCCCGGTAATCTTGGCGTCCATTCTTTTTTTATCCCAACTGCTTTTAGCATGTATTCTTAAAACTGCTGAAAATTCTCTTCCTCCCTTTTTTAAATTTTGCAAAACAAGAGATGAAAAAGAAGACGTTTCTTTTGTTTTACATCTTAGGGCAAAATTTTCAAAGCATGCTTCGTCGCTTATTCCATAAGAAAAATCCTTTACCAAAAGTTCTAATTGTCTTGAAAGTTCATTTTCCGACATTTCCAACGCAATTTTCTTTAAAGCCGCTTTTATTGTTATGCCCGCGTCTGTCAGTACCGCAAGCTCGGTCATGAACTCCGGCATTTGTTCATCTATTCTTTTTCTCCTTTCCACAGCCTTTTCCCAAATCTTCTTATCCGGCAGATAAAGGATTGCCGCCATTAAAGCTAATATTACAAAAATCATTTCCCACTTTACGCCAAAAAGTATTATTGTCAGGATACAGACCGTCACTAAAGCCAAAGAGGCGCAAAGCTGTTTTACTCTGTGGTGAACATAATATTTTTCTCCATTGCTTTCATAAATTTCTTCAAATATAATTTGAAAATTTCTCTCATAGTTATATTTTTTTAAATACCCCAGGCATTTTTTAATTGTCTTATGCACGGCGCCGTTGTCTTTAAAACCTTTGCGGCATTTTTTATTTACGCTTTTCTTAGTTTTCCCAGAAATTATAGATTCTCCGATAAAATAAGATATTATGATCGATCCTAATGGAATGGACATCACTAATATCCATGGTCCTTTTAAAAGTACTGATATATATTCCGGAGAAATAAATTTCATCAATGCCATAACTGCAATTGGCATAAAAGCCAGTATTTTAAGACTTATTTTCTGCCGTGAGCATATAGCTTCTATCTCGTTTTCAGCGTCTGTTTTTTGTAATATGACCGTATATATATTTTTCACTATTTCTCCTATACTCCCTCCGGCCTCAGTACATACCACCGCCGCCTCCGAAAAACTCCGGATTTCATGGCTCCCGGTTCTGGCCGCCAAGTCCCCTAATATTTCCCCTATATTATGATTTAAAAATATTCTTTTTTTTATAAAGTAAAACTCCTCTATAAGCTCTGAATTTTTCCCGTATATCTTTTTAAGCTCTCCCGCCGTATCGCAAAGGGCCTTCCTGAAATTCATTCCGGCTGACAAATATACAGACATTATTTGGAGCGCGTCGCAGAAAGAATTCCTTATTCGTTTATCTCTGATAAATTTCAGGCTTGCCGCTTTTCTCCTTATGAGTACCGGAACGAGCAGCGCGGCGGCTCCTGCTGAAATATAAATATTTTCAAGCAAAAAATATCCCGCGCCGCAAACAGAAAATGTATATATAAAAAAATATTTGATCTTTTGATTTTTTGAAAAGGTATATATTTTATAATTAGTTCTATTCATACGCTGTATATCTCCCTGGTCACAATACGCCGTTCCTCTACTCCGCAAAGCTGAATGATATTTTTTATCCTTCTTTTCATTCTATAATCCTTTTCAAGATGTATAACTATGTTTATTGCGGACGCAACCTGGCATCTTACGGCTTCAAGAGGTATGATCTCAGACATAAGCGCCATTGTTTCAAGGCGGAAAAGAGCGTCCTCCGCAGAATTCGCATGTATAGTGGACATGGATCCGCTGTGCCCGGTATTCAATGCCTGTATCATATCAAGAGCAGCCTCGTCCCGTACCTCCCCCACAATTATCCTGTCCGGCCTCATCCTCATTGATGTTTTAACCAACTCCCTTATGGTGACCTCTCCCGCTCCCTCGCTGTTTTTCTTTCTGGCTTCAAGAGACACTATGTTCTTTATATTTCTTATCTGCAATTCCGCCGAATCCTCAATAGTTATCACACGCTGATCTTCCGGTATATATTCTGACAGTATGTTTAAAAGGGTAGTTTTTCCGCTGCCTGTCCCTCCGGAAACCAATATATTATTTCCCTCATATACAATATCCTTCAAAAAATTTGCAAGCTCTCTCGAAACAGTTCCGTTTTCAATTATTTTCTCCATGGTGAGAGGAGTCTTGGGAAATTTTCTTACTGTAACATAGG
Organism: uncultured Eubacteriales bacterium; assembly: GCA_949282945.1. Classification (GTDB taxonomy): domain Bacteria; phylum Bacillota; class Clostridia; order UBA1212; family CASDQQ01; genus CASDQQ01. The sequence continues at coordinate 163 of CASDQQ010000024.1, read as the reverse complement.
GACCGTTTACAGCCAAAGGCTTTAAAACAATATTCGCTCTGGAGCCGTCGGGGAGAGAAATATCTACTATAGGACTACTTTCGTTTACTGTTTTATTAGCTCCGGAAACAATATTTTGTATTACCTCATAGAGCTTTTGATCTGTTATATCCAGATGGACCGA
>CASDQQ010000023.1 GCA_949282945.1 uncultured Eubacteriales bacterium | reverse complement strand
AATAATTAAAAATTAGGAATAATAAATATAGCAATAGTGGATAACCAGGAGTTTCAGGAAAATGAAATATTTAAAGAGGCTTTTAGAGAAATAAGCGACCCGGAAAACGAGGACAGGCTGTTTGAAACGAAATATGTAAATGAAGAAGAGGCAAAAGATCTGCTAGATAAAAAGGATATAACAGGATATCTGGCTCTTAAGAGCGGTGTTTTGCAGGTAACGGTGGCTTCAAACGGTATCAACGAAACTGTCCTGAAATATGTGGCCGAAGAAATATCCCGCAGTTCAGACATAGTGGATAATCTGGCGGCGGAGGAAATTGAGAAGGAGATAGCTTCCGGGAACTATAGCGTAAATTATGAAGAAATATATAAAAATATATGGGAAAAAACGCAATTGCAGGAGGTAAAGCTAAAAAATATATCCGGAGGCAATTTGAGCTATACCATGATAGAGTTTTATACTCTGATAGCTATGACCTGTCTTTACGGTGGAATACTTGGAACGGTGGCTATAAATAGAAATCTTGCCAACATGAGCAGCAACGGCAAAAGGGTGGCGGTAAGTCCTGTCGGCAAAGGGAAAATGATAACAGCTAGCGTACTTGCAAGCTATATTACGCAGCTTGTGGGTATAGCGCTTCTTTTTGTATATACAGTATTTGTTCTAAAGGTAGATTATGGGGATAACCTGCCTCTCATCATACTTTTAGCTTTGGCGGGCTGCTTTTGTGGACTGTCTTTGGGAATTGCCGTAGGCACGTTGATAAAATCAAATGAAAATCTAAAAACGGGCATTATAATATCCGTTACTATGTTAGGCTGTTTTTTATCCGGAATGATGGGAATTACTATGAAGTATGTGGTGGATAAAAATATACCTGTTATAAATAAGCTAAACCCGGCAAGCATGATAACCGACGGGCTATATTCTTTATACTATTATGATACGCTTGACAGATATCTGCTTAATCTAGCGAGCCTGATCATATTTGCTTTTATCATGATCTTTATATCCTATATAGGATTGAGGAGGCAAAAATATGATAGTGTTTAAGGCATTTTTAAGAGTTTTAAATAAGTGTAAAATTCCAGTCATAATGTATACTGCCTTTTTGATTTTTTTTGCAGGATTTAATATGCAGACAGAAGATTCATCTATGAGTTTTACGGCCGATAAGCCGACTGTGTTGATTATCAATAAAGGGGAAAACGAAGGAGTTACTCAAAATTTAATAGAGTATATCGAAAAAAACTGCGATACAGCGGATATAAAAGATGAGGGAGACGCAATAAGCGACGCTCTTTTTTACAGGGACGTAAATTATATTATTTATATACCGGAAAACTACCGTGAAGATCTGCTGAACGGCAAAAATCCAGAGATTGAGATAAAAAGTACCGGAGATTATAAGGCCTCATACGCCGAAATGCTTTTGTCAGGATATATTAAAACGGCGAATTTATACGCAGGAGGCGCGGGCAGCGAAGAAGAACTTATAGATAAGATAAATCAAACCCTGACAAAGCAGGCGGAGATAAAAATTACATCCGGTATTGATACAGATAATTTATCAAGGGCAACTTTTTATTATAATTTCGCCAATTATAGTATTCTGGCCAGCTGTGTATATGTTATTTGTCTGATACTTTCAAGCTTTAATCAGGAAAAAGTAAAAAACAGAATGCTTATAAGCAGTATGGACTATAAAAAGCACAACAGGATACTGCTGCTGTCCAACAGCCTGTTTGCTGTTTTACTGTGGTTTTTATATGTGCTTCTGAGTTTTTTTATGGTGGGAAATATAATGTTCAGTGTTCACGGAATTATTTATATTGTTAATTCACTTGTTTTTACGATATGCGCTCTTACGATAGCTTTTTTAATAGGAAATTTAGTCAATAATAAAAATGCGATAAACGGTATAGTAAATGTGGCGGCTCTGGGGTCAAGCTTTCTGTGCGGAGCTTTCGTACCGGTGGATTTGCTGCCGGAAGGCGTTTTGGCCGCCGCCCGGATTTTACCGTCCTATTGGTATATTCAGACCAATGAAGTTTTAAAAACTATTGAAGAGTTTAACCTGGAAACACTAAAGCCCATATTTATAAATACAGGAATGGTAATATTATTTTCGGTGGTATTTGTCGTTATCAGCAATGTGGCGTCTGGCAGAAAAAAGTTAAGAAATAGCTAGGAAAAAGCTTTTTAAGGTGCAAAAAATGAATAACTTAGAAAAAAATCTTTATTTAAAACATGATCTGAGATTTAACAAAAACGGAATTTTTAAAATACTTATGCTTTCAGATATACAGGAGACCCTCAGATACGACAGGAGAACACTGGAAAGTATGGAAAAATTATTAAAGAAAGAGAAACCGGATCTGGTCATATTGGGAGGAGACATTTGCGACGGAACCGTACTGAAAACAGAAGAAGAACTGAGAGAGTATTTAAATATATTTACATCGCCTATGGAACAAAATATGATCCTATGGTGTCATGTTTTTGGAAATCACGACCATGATATCGAGCTTGATGATATAAAGAAAGCAAAAATCTATGAAGAATATTCTTATTGTATATCAAAGCATACAGAAGACATCTATGGGACCACCAATTTTGTATTGCCTGTCAGGTCCTGTAAAACAGACGAAATTAAATTTAACATCTGGGGGCTTGATTCAAATAATAAAATATGGGACAGCAATATAGATATAAAATATGATGTAAGAGAATATAAGGGACCGGCAAATACAGGAGAATGGGATATTGTCCATTTTGATCAGCTGATGTGGTATTGGAACAGTTCTGTTGAATTGGAAAAATACTGCGGAAAAAAAGTATCGGGAATGATGGTGATCCATATTCCGCCTCATGAGTTTCAGTTTATAGTGGATAACCCGGAAATGACCGGCGCGGAAGGAAGCGCAAAAGAAATTATGAATATAGGTATGTTTAACTCGGGACTTTTCGCTGCGCTGCTACAAAGAAACGATATTAAGTGCATTGCCGGGGGGCACAGCCATAATGACTGTTTTTCAGGAGACTTTTGCGGAATAAAAATGTGTCTGGACGCATGCGCCGGATACAGCGCCTACGGAAGCGACGAACTAAGGGGAGGACGGGTCTTTATTTTAAAAGAAGATGATACTGACAATATAGAAACTTATATGAGCTTTTATAAAGATTTATGACAAATACAATAAATGCCATAAATTTAACATATCTATACGTCGGTAAAATGAGAAGAACGGATAAGAATGAAAGCGGCAATTTATAATGGCCGGTCAAGATATATGCAAGGCCTTAGAAATAGCGGGTAATACCAACGAAGCTTTAAATGTAATAATTGATTATAGTAATTAGAGTTTCCGGCGTGTGTCAGGCAAATTGCAGACTTTTAACGTTAACATGCTAAAATCTATCACATTTCATAAAATGAAAAATCGGAACGAGCGTAACTCGTTCCGACGTGGAGCCAATGGTGGGAATCGAACCCACGGCCTATTCATTACGAGTGAATTGCTCTACCCCTGAGCCACATTGGCACATCGTATTTGCTATTATACAAGAAAAAAGTTAAATATTCAACACAATTAAAAAAAATCCAGATAAAAAATTCGTAAGGACGGTTGCTTTAAAATTTTTTTAAAAAATGCTATAATAATTATATTGTCGAGTGGCAGAGGTGCGTAAATCCGGACAGGGTTTGCGCTTTTCTTTTTGGGAAGGAGGAAAAATATGTACCAGATAAACGATACGGTACTATACGGAATAAACGGCGTATGCCGTATAGAAAATATAACTGAAGAAACTATAGGAAACCGAAAAGCTCTTTATTATATGCTCAAGCCGGTGTATAATGACTCTTCAACCATTTTCGTACCGCTTGAAAATTCGGAGCTTACAGGAAAAATGAGACGCATTCTTTCGGCGTCGGAAATTTATAGTATAATACGTTCAATGCCGGAAGAAGAACCTATATGGAATGACGACGAAGGAGAGCGTAACGCTATGTACCGTGAGATACTTAAATCCGGAGATTGTGTAAAGATCGTCAGGCTTATAAAAACTTTATATTTTCATAAACAAAAGCAGATTAATAATAAAAAAAAGTTTCATGTAGCAGATGAAAAAATCATGAAGGAGGCAGAAAAAATTCTGTATGAGGAATTTGCATACGTCCTGGACATAAAGCCGGATCAGGTTGTTTCTTTTATTACTGAACAAATAAAAATAGCTGAAAAGCAGGGTAATATATAAAGAACCTCAAAAGAGTTAACTGTTAAAAGTAATTTCCTCAATTTAAAATTTTGTTGCATATTGGAAATGTTTGTACTATACTAACAATAGACAAATATTCGACAAGGGATTTTTTCCATTGCCAATATAATTAATAAAATTTAGGAGGAGAAATTGTATGAGAAACGCCAAAAAGCTGTTAGCTTTAATTCTGGCTGTTGCTGTTTTGATTTCGGGCGTAATAATATCTACGGTTATGGCTGATGAAACAGATGAAAAAGACGTTACCATTTATAAGTCTTATAAAGGCGAAGAGTGTAATGTTCCTTCAGAGACAGCACAATGGAATGCAGATCGTAAAGCAGACAGAAACGGATCTTTTGATTTGGATTATTATGAAAAAGATCTTTTTGCGCCGGCTACCACAGACCTGCAGTCCGGGAAGGTATACAAAGCTATATATGAGTTTACCATCAATCATTGTAATGTGCTTGAATGGGAAATAAAATGTATGCCTGTTGAGGAATACTATTTTAATTTTACCTGCGGACAGGTCTGGAGCTCCGGATCCACAAAGGTTGCCGTGGTAGTGCCGTTTAAGGTTACGAAGCCTGAGGATGTAAAGCTTAAACTCTGGACTCACGGCGGACTTACTGAAAAGACCACGCTTGATAAAATTATGGTCGTAGGAGCGGATTATAACGCCTGGGACGGAGAATATGACGTAGTTCTTGAAGGAGTTGCCAATGCGGGAAGCAACGCAGAAACAAACAGACCGGCTGCAAATGAATGGACTCCCTCAAGTAAAGACGGAAAGGATGTTACCGTTTATAAAGAATATAAAGGCGAAGAGTGTAATGTTCCTTCAGAGTCAGCAGAGTGGAACGCAGCGCGCAAAGAGGACAGAAACGGATCTTTTGATTTGGACTATTACGAAAAAGATCTTTTTGCCCCTACTACTACTGATTTGAAAACGGGAACAGTATATAAGGCGATATATGAGTTTACTCTCAATAATTGCGCGGAACCAAGTTGGGAAATAAAATGTATGCCTGTTGAAGAATATTACTTTAACTTTTTGTGCAGCGATGTTTGGAGCGAAGGTTCCACGAAGATCGCCGTGGTCGTTCCGTTTAAAGTTACAGATCCAAGAGAAGTTAGGCTTAAGTTGTGGACGCACGGAGGTCTTACCGAAAAATCTACGCTTGATAAGATTATGGTTGTAGGAGCGGACTATAATGTCTGGGACGGAGACTATGACGTAGTTCTTGAAAGTGTTGCTAATTCAGGGAATAATGTAGAAACAAATAAACCTGATGACAATGAATGGACTCCGTCAGTTAAATTAGGATTTAACGCAAGTTTTTATCAGCACTACGGAACAATTTCAGTAGACGGCAATGCTTTGGGCGCTTTTATTCCTTCAAGTGGAAACAATGCAAGCTGCAGCTATGAAAATAATGAGCATTTTGACGCTTCCATTGAAGAAATTATGGAGAATGTAAAGCTTCTGGGAACAAAAGAAGTGACTTCATTTGAAGATTCTTATGGCAAAGCTAACTTGGAAGGACTGCCTGAATACGCAGGAGATAACGATTATCTTGTAAAGTGGGAAGGAACCGTTACAGCGGAAACTACAGGTACATATACGCTTATCGGACGTAAGATAGATAATGGCTGCGCGATATTTGTTGACGGAGAGAAAGTTTATGAATATTGGGGAAATGCTCACTGGTTTGACGGAGCGGAAGACAGACTTCCCAGTAAGTATACTTTTGAGCTTACCGCAGGCGAGGCTAAAGATATAGAAATTTATTTTCTGGAGCTTGGCGGAGGAGAGGCCCTGAGCTTTGATGTTCAGATCGACAGTGAAAATGCAACTGCTTTGAGCGATTCGGGACTTGCTTTTGATTTGACAGCTTCCTATTATCAGGCAATGGGATACAGTACTGACTGGGGTAAGTTTAACGATATTATCGTTAACGGAACTAAAGGAAATTCCGGAACCCTTGAAGGAAACCAGAACTACGATTCAAGCATAGATGCTCTTATGGATTATGTAGAACTTGTTGTGAAATCAAAATTATCTATATTTGAATTAGGCGATAACGGATATGACTTCAAAGGAAATGCAAGTGACGTTGGCTGCAGAGTAAACGACGCGATAATAGTAG